>NZ_CP107996.1:326000-652000 GCF_036088315.1 Streptomyces sp. NBC_00344
GCGCTGGTCCGTGGTGACACCGGGCGGGTTCTCGTACTCGACGAACGTGATGCCGGTCGGAGCTTCGATGACCGGCCGGCGGTCATGGGAGGGGACCCACGGATAGCGGTTCGCATTGGCGTAGTAGCGCATCGACGTACCGATGGCATTGTTGACCCAATAGATCATGGTGTGGGTGAGGATGTCGTCCTTGGAGAAGACGTTCTCGACATTGCCCTGGTTGTCGCTCCAGTTGACCCAGCGTTCCAGGATCCAGGCGAGCAGTCCGACCGGCGAGTCACTGAGACCGTGAGCGAGGGTGCTCGAATCAAGGACGTGGGCGGCAAGGTGGACGGCGAAGCGCCGGTCCAGTGCGAGGATCCGGTGGTGCACGCTCTCCGGCAGGCCCTCGGGAATGGGGTGGCCTCCGCTGAGGTCCCAGGCGCGGTCACCGTTGAAGAGGGTCAGCTTCTGGCCCGATCCGATGTGGATCCCATGGAGTTCATCGGCGTATTTGTGCCCGAGCTGACCGGTGACCAGCGCGCCGATATCGCAGCCGGCCGCCGCATACTTCTGATGGCCGAGCGTGTCGGTCATCAGGGTGTGCCACAGGTCCGCGACCTTCCAGAAGTTCATGTCCGGATTCCCCGGCAGCGGGCCGGAGAAGCCGAAGCCCGGCAGTGAGGGAACGATGACGTCGAAGGCGTCGGCGGAGTCGCCCCCGAAGGCCGCGGGGTCGGCGAGGGGATCGATGACCTTGGACCAGTGCCAGAACGTCCAGGGCCAGCCGTGGGTGAGAATGAGCGGGACGGGGTCGGGGCCCACGCCGGGCTTGCGCATGAAGTGCACAGGAACGCCGTCAACGGTCGCCCAGTAGTGCTCGTACGCATTGATCGCGGCCTCCGCCTTGCGCCAGTCGTACTGGTGAAGCCAGTAGTCGGCCAACTCCTGGAGATAGGCGCGGCTGACACCGTAGTACCAGTCGTCATTGCCGGCGTCGGCCGACCAACGAGTCAGCCGCAGGCGCGTCTTGAGGTCGTCGAGCACGGTATCGGTAACATGGATCGGGGCTTTCTCCAGCGGGATGTTCATGTCTCCCATGAGGTTTCCCTTCGCGAGTGGGGCACCTGAGGCCCCTGGTCAGAGCCGGCCTTGCAGCGCGGCCATCCGCATCAACGCAGGCAGCGCCGCGCCGACAGCCTTCCGCTCCTCAGCTGTCAACTGCTCGAAGAGAATGGCGAGTTGTGTGGTCCGGTCATCGTGGCGGGTGTGTACGACCCGGGTCCCGGCGGGCGTAACCCGGACGAGCACGGCACGCCCGTCGCTGGGGTCGGGCCGGCGTTCCACCAGACCGTCGCGTTCCAGCCGGGCCACCAACTGCGTGATGGCCGGCTGGCTGACCTGTTCGGTGGCCGTGAGTTTCGACAGCCGCATGGGGCCCTGGTGGGTGAGCGTGTGCAGCACCGAGAGCGTCGTGAAACTCAGCTTCTCGACCGACGGAAGCCGGATGAAGATCCCTGCGAATGTCTCCACGACGGTGGTGAAGTCGTCGACGTCGACCCCGTCACCGTCGGGACTCTGCACCGTCATACGGAGAATGTATCACCTTTTTATTTAACTCTCTTATGTACTTTCTCCTCGCCATGCATGTTCCTCGCCGTGTGCAGAGATGACTCACGCTGCACGCAAACGATGTCACCGGCCGACGGACCACCGTCGCCGACAAGCACGGCACCATCGTGGGCTTCACCATGCTGGAGGGTGCGCCGCCGGAAGGGGATGCGGGCATGATGTTCGTCGAACCGAGCGCCATCGGGCAGGGGGTGGGCCGCCTGCTCTTCGAACACAACCTCGCTCGAGGACGGGAGCTGGGGTTCACCCGGTTCAGGATCGACGCGGACCCGAACGCCGAATCCTTCTACCGGAAGATGGGCGCCGTGCGGGTCGGAAACGCACCCTCCGGCTCCGTGCCCGGCGGAACGCCCCCTCAGCTGACCGTCGCGGTCACGAGCCGAGGCGCCCTGAGCAGATCGAGCCCGGCCCGCTGACTACGGCGCGCGACTTCGCCCACGTCTTCTCGGCACGGCCCGCGGGCTCCTCGCACTCGCCGGCCGCGACCGTGCCGTCGACCCCGGCCCGGGACAGGTGGTCATTCGAGCGGATAGATGTCCCCGCTCGCCATGCCGCTCTCCTGCTCGCTCAGGTCCTGCAGTTTGCGCGCCTTCTCGTTGAGCCGCCGCCGCTCGTCCGGGTCGGTGGTGCGCTCGGCTTCCTGTTTCAGATCTACCGCCTTGGCACGCATCTGCTTGATCCTGCTGCCGAATTCGCCTGACACATCCATGATCACTCCATATGTCCTCAGAGGAAAAGGACTCTGACCAGCGAACCAGTTCCCGACCGTCGGCGCACCCCGGGCAGCTCGAAGCGAGCTTCCGGGCGGCCGCACCGGCGTCGCATCCGGATCCGCGAGGACGAGGAGCATGTGCCGGGGGCGTGGCGGCGGGGCAGCTGATGCAGGTGGCCGGACAGCTGCGCGCTCCGGACAGAACCCCTGCCCCGCACCAGGCGAAGCCGACTCGGACTGCCCATCGCGCACAAGACCTGCTCCCAATTCCGACATGTCTTGATTTGGTAACGTGAGCGGGTTTCTCCGCGGCTGGACGACACGGATCCCTGAAAGTGATGGCTCTCGGCGCACTGCCGGGAATCCGAACCATCCGGCGCGGCCTGTGTGCCGCGCCCTCGCATGAAGGGGATCCCCGTGTCCCGTTTCGCTACGCACCTGGCCGCCACCCTCGTGGCCTCGAGCGCTCTCCTGGCTGCCGCGGCTCTGCCTGCGGCCGCCGCAGACCACGGCCGCTCCGCACACCGCTCGCCTGTTGTCCTGGGAACGATTCACAGCGCCGGACACATCCGCTCCGCACGCGCCCTGAACACGGAGTGGGCCACCGTCACCAACACCGGCCGCAACACGGTCAACCTGAGCGGCTGGACGCTCTCCGACGCCGACCACCACACCTATCGCTTCCATCACCTGCTGCTGGGCGGACACCGATCGGTGCGTGTCCACACCGGCGTCGGCCGTGACACCGGCAGCAATGTGTACCAGGACCGTCGCTCGTCCGTGTGGGACAGCCACGACGACACCGCGACGCTCCGCGACGGTCGCGGGCATGTCGTCGACAGCAAGTCCTGGGGGCGGCGCAACGAGGAAGGCCGCACCCGGCACGAGGGGGACAACCGGCACAACGAGCGCAGCCACGACCGCGACGGACGGCAGGACGGACGCGACCACGACGGGCGCCACGACGGGCGCCACGACGGAAGCAACCACAACCGCGACGGACGCCACGAGGGACGCGGCCACGACCGTGACGGACAGCACGAGCGCCGCGACCACGACGGGCGCCACGACGGAAGCAACCACAACCGCGACGGACAGCACGACGGCGGCCACGACGGTCGCGGGCCCGGACAGGATGGCCACGGCCACCGCTGACCCGACCGTCCGATAGCGGATTGCGGGGGGGTGGGGAGGCGTCCGGGCGCCTCCCCACCCCCCCAGCGGCAAGCCGCCGGCGGGGATGCCGGGTTCCGCGGCCCGGGCGGCATCCGAACAGCCGGCGGCGCCCACAGCACGTACGGCCCCGATAGCCCCTTCAGTCCTCACAGACCTCAAGAGGCGGGATCAAGGCACAGTCGCACCCCCAGTACCTGGTTGCCGTCGGTCCCGTACCCCGGGAAGGTGACGGTGTCGCCGGGAGCGGCGATCCTGCACGGGACTTCGTCGCCGTGCAGGTAATCGACGGCGAGCAGTTGGGTGGAGTCACAACTGTTGGTGACGAAGGTGTAGCGCCAACTCGTCGCGTACTGGACGCAGCCCGGTGCCTGCCCCTCCGCATCGCCCCCGGCGGCTTCAGCGGACTGCGCGAGCCCGGCCGTGACCATGGACAGACCCAGAGCGAGGGCCCGGACGGTAGAACGTAACGCACTCTGCATGGGGTTCCTGCCTTGCGGATTTCGAACGGGAAGTGTCCGAGCGTAGGGTCGAACGGGCAGAACATGAAAGAAATTTCGCCATTTTGCGCAAGTGATCAAGTCGGGAGAGCTGACGCACGTATCCCGGCCCGGGCCACTGGGCTCTCCGCAGGTCGGGCACCCGATTCCCGCAGACAGGACATCCTTACCCACGCGCATCGCAGCCGGCGAAAGCCAGCGGAGGATCCCGTCGAGGCGCCGTCGGACGGCTTCCCGAGGCTGGCCCGTAGGGAATTCCGCTCCTCTGACGGGCGCTTGGCGTAGAGGCGACTGAAAGCAGATGCAAAATCTTGCATCGTGGACGCGCGCCGAGGCCGAGGCCCCGGGTGAGAATGTGCGGTGAGGCCCTTCGCGCGGCCCCATGCCAACTCACTCCAAGGCCACGGCCCGGCGGACACGGCCTCAACCAGCCTTCCAGGCAGCCCTGAAACCACCGCCCGGTGGTGCGCTCAGTCGAGATCCGCCGTCGCGGTGCGGGAAGGCTCGAACTGGGTCTGGTACAGCTCGCCGTAACGGCCTCCGAGCACCAGAAGTTCCTCGTGCGTACCCCGCTCGACGATGCGACCGTCCTCCACCACCAGGATCAGGTCCGCTGCCCGTACGGTGGACAGGCGGTGCGCGATCACCACCGCGGTGCGGCCTTCGAGTGCCTCGCCGAGCGCCTCCTGGACTGCCGCCTCCGACGTGTTGTCGAGGTGTGCGGTGGCTTCATCAAGGATGACGACACGCTGACGTGCGAGCAACAGCCTCGCGATGGTGAGCCGTTGACGCTCACCGCCGGAAAGCCGGTAGCCGCGCTCGCCGACCACCGTGTCCAGTCCGTCGGGCAGCGTGGCGATCAGGGTGTCCAGACGGGAGCGCCGCAGGGCGTCCCACAGGTCCTCCTCGGTGGCTGCCGGGCGGGCGATCAGCAAGTTGGCGCGGACCGACTCGTGAAACAGGTGGCCGTCCTGCGTGACCATGCCGAGAGCGCCGCGGATGGAGTCGGTGGTCAGATCGCGGACGTCGACACCGCCGATGCGGACAGCGCCGGAGTCGACGTCGTACAACCGCGGCAGCAGTTGGGCAATGGTCGACTTTCCCGCGCCGGAGGAGCCGACCAGTGCCACCATCTGGCCGGGCTCGGCGCGGAAGGAGATCCCGCGGAGCACTTCGGTGCTGCCGCGGGTGTCCAGAGCGGCCACCTCCTCCAGCGAGGCGAGCGACACCTTGTCGGCGGACGGGTATCCGAAGCGCACAGCGTCGAACTCCACGGACACCGGACCCAGTGGGACGGGCCGCGCGTCCGGCTTCTGGGCGATGAGCGGCTCGAGGTCGAGCACTTCGAACACCCGCTCGAAGCTGACAAGCGCGCTCATCACCTCGACGCGTGCCCCGGCCAGAGCGGTGAGCGGTGCGTAGAGCCGGGTGAGGAGCAGCGCGAGGGAGACGACGGCACCCGCCTGCAGATGCCCGCGCAGCGTGTAGTAACCACCAAGTCCGTACACAAGGGACAGCGCGAGCGCGGACACAAGGGTGAGTGCGGAGATGAACGCCGACTGCGCCATCGCCGTGCGCACCCCGATGTCGCGCACCCGGCGTGCCCGGGCGGCGAACTCGGCGGACTCGTCCGCCGGTCGGCCGAAGAGTTTGATCAAGGTTGCCCCGGGCGCCGAGAAGCGCTCGGTCATCCGGGTTCCCATGGCCGCGTTGTGCTCGGCCGCTTCGCGCTGGAGCCGCGCCATCCGGGTGCCCATCCGGCGGGCCGGCAGCACGAAGACCGGGAGCAGCACCAGGGCGAGCACCGTGATCTGCCAGGAGATGCCGAGCATCACGACAAGGGTGAGCAGCAGTGTCACCACATTGCTGACCACACCCGACAGCGTGTTGCTGAAGGCCCGTTGGGCCCCGATGACATCGTTGTTGAGCCGGCTGACGAGTGCGCCCGTACGGGTACGTGTGAAGAACGCGACCGGCATGCGCTGCACATGGTCGAAGACAGCGGTGCGCAGATCGAGGATCAGTCCTTCTCCGAGGTTCGCCGAAAGCCATCGGTTCAACAGTCCGAGGCCCGACTCGGCGAGGGCGATCAGGGCGATGAGCACGGCCAGGCGCGTCACCGTCGTCGTCTCGCCACCGCTGACGATCACGTTCACCACATGGCCCGCGAGGACCGGGGTGGCGACCGCGAGGAGTGCCGTGGCGACGCTCACCAGGAGGAACAAGCCGATACGCCGGCTGTGCGGCCGGGCGAACGCGGCGATTCGCCGTAGCGTGGCAGGGTCGAAGGGACGTCGGTCCTGCTGCGCGTTCATGACGTTGTGGAGCTGTGTCCACGCGGTGGTTTCCATACTCATGGCAGGAAGGTACGACCTCGACTCGACTTGAGGTCAACGACTTCACTGTCTGCCCGAAACACCGTTCCCGGTGAACGGCCGTGTTCGAAACGCTAGCGTCTGGGACATGACTGGGAAGTGCCGATCCTGCGGGCGTCCGATCGAGAGCGGCGACGGCCCGGGGCGGGCCGCGTCGTACTGTTCGCAGGCGTGCAGGCAGCGCGCCTATCGTGAGCGGCGGCAGCCGGTGGCGGCTCCCGTCAGGGAACTGATCACCGAGATCGGGGACCGGCTGCGGCGGCTGCAGCCGGATCCGCCGCTCGCGTTCCACGCCGACGTCGAGGCTTTGTCGAACCGTTTCTCACAGCTGCGGAGACTGGCGCGCCTGGCACGTGGCCCTGCCGGGCCCGCGGCCTCCGAGGAGCAGGCGGACGGTACGCGGACCGAGGAAAGCGTCACACCCAGCGGTGTGACGAAAATGGGGGAAGACGCTTTCACAGCGCTGGTCGACGCGCACACGGATGAGCTGCGGGTGCACTGCTATCGGATGCTCGGATCGTACGACGAAGCCGAGGACCTCACTCAGGAGGCTCTGCTGCGTGCCTGGCGGGCCCGGGAGACGCTGGCGGGCGTCGACAACACGCGTGCGTGGCTCTACAGAACAGCGACCCATGTATGCCTGGACTTCCTGCGCAAGAACAACCGGCGTCCGACCGTGTACGCCCCGGTTCCCGGCATGGACTCCGGTGACGGGCCGCCACCGCCGCGTCTTCCGTGGCTCCAGCCCTTTCCCGACGGTCAGCTTCCGGAGCTCCCCGCACCGCGGAACGCTCCGGACGACGCGGCGGTGGCGAGCGAGACACTCGAGCTGGTCTTCCTGACCGCGATCCAGCAGTTGCCGCCGCGCCAGCGGGCGGCGGTGATCCTCCGTGACGTCGCAGGCTGGTCGGCCAAGGAGACAGCCGACCTGCTGGGCAGCAGCCAGGCCTCGGCGAACAGCGCCGTCCAGCGAGGCAGGTCCGCCCTGCGGGCAGCGTTGCCCGCGCGCCGCACGGACTGGTCGGCAAGCGAGCCGAGCCCCGAGGAGCTGGCACTCCTGCATCGCTACATGGACGCCGCCGCCCGGGCCGACATCGACGCCATGGTTGATCTCGTACGGGCTGACGCGGTCCTCACCATGCCGCCCAACCCGTTCTGGTTCACCACCCGTGACGCGCTCTTCGGTTTCGTCCGGCCGAACCTCGATCCGGTGTCGCCGATGTTCGCCGGCCGCTGGCGTCACCTGCCCGTGCGCGCCAACGGCCAGCCGGCGGTCGCCGGCTATCTGCAACGGCCGGGTACAAGCGTCTTCCGGGCCCAGCTGATCGACGTCCTGCGGGTCCAGGACGGGTTGATCGCGGAGATCACCACATTCGAGCCGCATCTGTTCCCCGCGTTCGGGCTACCGATGACACTCTGAACTGCACGGCACCGATGACTTTCCGCGGCATACGCGTCTCATGAGGTGAGGGACGCACTCGGCGTCCGACCGAAGGGACATCATCATGCTGAACGACAAGGTCGCGGTGATCTACGGCGGGGCAGGTTCGCTGGGCGCAGGTGTCGCACAGGCATACGTACAGGCGGGGGCTCGGGTGTTCCTGGCCGGCCGTACGGAGTCCACACTGCACAAGGTCGCTGCCGCGATCGACGCAGAGTACGACGTGCTCGATGCACGCGACGAGGCGGCCGTCGAAGCCCATGCCGCGTCGGTCGTCGAGCGGGCGGGCCGCATCGACATCTCCCTCAACCTCGTACCGCGTGGCGATTTCCAGGGAGTGCCGCTCACCGAGATGTCGGTCGAGGACTACACACGGCCCGTCGTGCAGGGCATCGCCTGCCAGTTCATCACGGCTCGGGCCGCGGCCCGCCGGATGACGGCGCAGGGGTCAGGCGTGATCCTCTCCCTGGACAGCGCATCCGCCAACGGCAGTCCGATGATGGGCGGAACCGCAGCTGCCGACGCGGCGACCGACGCCCTGATCCGTCAACTCGCCCAGGAGATCGGCCCGGCCGGAGTACGTGTCTGCGGGATCTGGACCGCGGGGGTCACCGACACACTGACGCCGGAGAAACTCGCCGCCGCGGGTGCTCCGGCCATGGACGAGGCGGCCGTACAGGGTGTCAGGGACCACCTCGACAGCATGCGGATGACGAAACGCTCACCCAGGATCGCGGACATCGCCGCACTGGCGACGTTCCTCGCCTCCGACGCCGGCTGCACCATCACGGGCACCTGGATCAACGCCACCGCCGGAATGTTCCCCAGCTGATCGCACACCGGGTGCCCCGGCCATCCACATCCGGAACTGCCCGGTTCTCCGTCGCGCCGCCGATGGAGGACCGGGCAGTTTCCTTGCGGGCCCCGAGATCATCGCGCTCGGAACCCCGCCAGGAGCTTCCCGGCGCATGAAGGCCGGCAGCCGGACGTGGATCCGGCTGTACGTCCTGGGTTTGCGATCAGCCCCCTGTTCCTCGAGGTCCCTGCCCTCGGGGGTCCATGTCCGTGTGGTCCAGGCCACTTCGCAACACCCCGCCACCGGCCCGAGGGCCCCATCGGAGGTGACGCCAGACACGAGACCTACGTCACCTACTAACTCCTGTAGTCGTCGCGCACCCACTCACTCACCCATAAAAACCATGCGAATAACGGACATATCACTTGATCCCACGAACAAAGCTAGTACAACACCTCATTGCAACCACTCCACCTCCGCGCTAACCATGGACCCCGGACACACCAGCAACAACGCGGCCCGGACCTCCGGCCCCACCACACGCGCGCCACCCAGGCCGCCGCCCCACCACCCCCGCACCGGAAGTGAGCCACGCATGCTCCGCGTCACCCTGCCCAGCACCACCCGCATCACCCGCACGCACAAGATCGCCGCGGCCACCCTGATAGCAGCAGGTGCCACCACCGCCATCGCTGCCACCCAGACCCCCAGCCACGCGCAGACCACCACGGCCGCCCAGGCGCCCACCACCACCGCCGTCGCCACCCACGCACCCACCGCCATCAAGCCTGTCGCCACCAACGGGCTCCCCACCAAGCCCCACCCCGCCGAGCACACCAAGCACGTCAAGCACGTCACCAAGCACGCCAAGCACAAGGCAGCCACCCACAAGCACACGAGCACGCAGGCCGCCAACCGCTCCACCCACCGCAAGACCATCACCACGCACTACACCAACAACCTCGACGGCTGGATCAAGCACTCCCTCGCCATCATGAAGGCCAAGGGCATCCCCGGCACCTACGAGGGCCTGCACCGCAACATCATGCGCGAGTCCAGCGGCAACCCCAACGCCGTCAACGACTGGGACATCAACGCCATCAACGGCGTTCCGTCCAAGGGCCTTCTCCAGGTGATCCAGCCCACCTTCGACACCTACCACGTCGCCGGAACCGCCAACAAGCTCACCGACCCCGTGGCCAACCTGACCGCAGCGGCCAACTACGCGGCCCACCGGTACGGCTCCATCGACAACGTCAACTCCGCATACTGAGCAGGGTCGTTCACATTCCGGTTTCACCCCAGGGGCGCGTCCTGACCGGAGGCCCAGAATACTGACGGGCCGTCACTTGAGGGCATCCAGGTTGTCCACGGCCGGATGCTCTGCCAGCCAGATCCCGGACCGGCCGGCGAGCTCCCCGGCCGGCAGGAAGACAGTCTTCGGGTCTCCTGCGCGACCCGTGCGGCAGAACTCCGCGCCCGGCCGGATCGGTACGGACGGCTCCCGGCCCCGGAAGGGAGTTCACGCCGGCCCTGTTGATCCGCCGTTCCCGGGGTACGCGGCGGTCATACAACCGGCAGCTCGCCGTGCCGTATCGCCGTACTGCCCCCGGCCCGCACAAGTAGGGTGAGGCAGCACGCCGATGCGCGCCGCGGAGTGTCTACGTTCAAGAAATGGGTGGAAGCGTGAAGCAACGTGGACCGCTGCGGAGGGCCCTGGCCCTCACGGGCCGGATCGCATCGGCGGAAAGACCAGGGCGCGAGCGGGGCGGATTCCTGCCGCCTCTGGTACACCGGGCCGCAGGCCATGACCTCATCTGGCTCGGAGTCGGGACCGTACTCGGCCTGTCGGGCGGCAGAACGGCACGCAGGGCGGCACTGCGCGGCGTCGGGGCGGTCGCCGTCGTCTCCGCCGTCAACCACGCTTTCGCCAAGCCTGCCGCTCGCAGCGCACGCCCGGTACTCGATGCCATCCCGGGGATTCTGCCCGGCCCGCGAACCGCCTCACTGCCATCGGGCCGGACCGCGTCGGCTGCCGCCTTCGCGGCAGGCGCGCTGCTCGAGTCACCGCGCTACGGCCTCGCCGCACTTCCCGCTGCGGCAGCTGTCGCCGCTGTCCGTGCCCGCACCGGAACCGACCGCCGCAGGCGCGCCGCGGTCGGTATCGGCATCGGTGCGGCGGCGGCCCTGGTGACGTGTCGCTGGTGGCCGGTCAAACCGGAAGCCCCGGCAGGCGCCGCCCCGCCGCGCACGCCCGCCCCGGCCCTCCCCGATGGCAAGGGGTTGCATCTTGTCGTCAATCCTTCGTCGGGGATCGCCTGGAGCAAGGACACCGAGGAAACGCTCCGCACGCTGCTGCCCGAGGCCGACATCTCGGTCATGCAGCCGGGTGACGATCTCACCGGCCTACTCCATGACGCCGCCGTCGCGGCGGTCGGCGATGACGGAGCGCTCGGCGTGTGCGGCGGCGATGGGACCGTCAACGCGGGAAGTGAGACGGCGGCCCGGCACCGGGTGCCGCTGGCTGTCTTTCCGGGCGGAACCTTCAACCACTTCGCCATGGACCTCGGCAACCAGACCATGGAAGACGTGGCACGCGCCATACGGTCGGGCGACGCCGTCTCCGCCGATGTCGGCCGGGCTTCGTCGGTCGACGGTGACGAACAGAAACTGTTCCTCAACACCTTCAGCCTCGGGGTGTACTCGGAACTTGTCCATGCGCGAGAGGCCCTGCAGAAGCGCATCGGCAAGTGGCCGGCACTGGCCGTAGGGCTTGCCAAGGTCCTGACGACGGGCAGCCCGCTGTCCGTGGTCGTCAACGGCCGTCCGCGCAGCCTGTGGCTGTTGTTCGCCGGAAACGGCATTTACCACCCGGCCGGCTTCGCGCCGACCTACCGCACGCAGTTGGACGACGGACTCCTCGACATACGCGCGGTGGAAGCCGGCACTCCACTGGCCCGCACCCGGCTGCTGCTGGCCGTCCTGACCGGGACGCTGCACAGTTCCCGTGTACTGACCACGGCACAGGTCCGGCGCCTGCACCTCGAAGTACAGGGCGGGGACCCGCACTTCGCCTACGACGGAGAGGTCACCGACGGCGCCCACCGGCGGCTGATCCTGGACAAGCTGCCCAAGGCCGTGACGCTCTACCGTCCCATGGACGAGGACCGGTGGCTCCGCTGATACACGGTGCCGGCGTTTCCGCCGCGACGATCCGCTCCGGGCCGGGGAATCCGTCCCGGAAGCCGGTTACCTCACAGGGATGTCGCCCGTGAGTTTCTCCATCCTCAGCAGGTCGTGAGGGGTCAGGTCGCAGAGTTCGGAGACCTTGTCCACTGGGCCGCCCTTCCGGACGGCGGCTACCGCTTCCAGCTCGACATCTGCGCGCGCCGCGTCCAGCGCCGCCTCGGCATCCCGGAGGCGGTGGACTGCCAGCTCAAGGGCGGTGAGATCCATGTACGGAATGCTCTCACGCTTGCGGTGGCACGTGGACGACGGCAAGGCGCGTCGCCGGCGGCTGACGGCTGACGGCTGACGGCTGACGGGCGATCACATCGGTCCGGCGGCCAAGCGCTGCGCAGTAGCCTGTGAGCGCGCTGGAGCGACACACGGGCTGACGCTTGTGGAGAACCCTCCACGCCTCGTGTGGCTGTCACGGCTTGCCCGTTATGCCCTTTACGCTCACTGCGTGGCGAAATTCGCGGATGCGGTCAAGCGTGTGGTGATCGGCAGGGCACTGCCGAGTGAGGGGCTTCAGGAGACGCTGCTGTCCAAGCGCCTCGCCCTGCCTATTTTCGCCTCCGACCCGCTCTCCTCGGTCGCCTACGCGACACAGGAAATCCTTCTGGTGCTCACGCTCGGCGGCCTGGCCTACCTCTATCTGACGTCGTGGGTAGCGGTCGCGGTGGTGTGTCTGATGGCTGTGGTCGTACTGTCCTACCGCCAGGTGGTACGCGCCTACCCCTCCGGCGGCGGGTCGTACGAGGTGGTGTCCACGAATCTCGGCCCGTCCGCCGGACTCGTGGTGGCCGCCTCCCTGCTGGTGGACTACGTCATGACCGTTGCGGTGTCCGTCGCCTCGGGCGTGGACAACATCATCTCCGCCATTCCGGCACTGAACGACTACCGGGCCGGCCTGGCCGTGATCTTCGTCGTTCTGCTCGCTGCGGTGAACCTGCGCGGCGTCCGGGAATCAGGCAACGTCTTCGCGGCCCCCACCTACCTGTTCATCGGCGGCGTTCTCATCATGTGCGCCAGCGGGTTGTTCCGTTGGGCCTTCGGCGACGCCCCGGTGGCCGAATCCGCCGCCTACGGCGTCACCCCGACACCCGGGCACGCCGACCTCGCCGGCTTCGCGCTGCTGATGCTCGCGCTGCGCGCGTTCTCCAGTGGCTGTACCGCGCTGACCGGCGTGGAGGCCATCTCCAACGGCGTACCGGCGTTCCGCAAACCGAAGTCGAAGAACGCCGCCACCACAATGGCCGCCATGGGCATCATTGCCGTGGTGATGTTCTCCGGCATCACCACCCTCGCGACGGTCGCCAAAGTCCACATCACCACGAACACCTGCGATCTGACCGGCTTCAGGGGGAATTGCCACACCACCCCGCAACGCACCGTCATCGCCCAGCTCGCCGCGGCCGTCTTCGGCGGGAGTGACAGCATCGGATTCTTCTACATCCAGGCCGCGACCGCCCTCGTGCTGGTCCTGGCCGCGAACACCGCCTTCAACGGCTTCCCCCTGCTGTCGTCGATCCTCGCTCAGCACCGGTACCTGCCCCGCCAGCTCCATACACGCGGCGACCGCCTCGCCTTCTCCAACGGCATCATCGCCCTGGCCGTGGTCGCCAGCGCCCTGCTCTGGGCGTACGACGCGTCGGTCACCAGCCTCATCCATCTCTACATCCTTGGTGTGTTCACCTCCTTCACGCTCTCCCAGTCCGGCATGGTGCGGCACTGGAACCGCGCCCTGCGCACCGAAACCGATCCCGCCGTGCGGCGCCGCCAGTACGGTGCCCGCGTGGTCAATGGGGTAGGGGCGCTGGTGACAGGCCTGGTCCTGGTGATCGTGCTGGCCACCAAATTCCTCGAAGGCGCCTATCTCGCGGTGATCGCGGCCGTGCTGCTGTGGCTGATGATGCGTGGCATCCGGCGCCACTACGACAACACCGCAGCCGAACTCGCCATCACCGACCCAAGCGACAAAGCAATCCTGCCCTCCCGGGTCCACGCCGTGGTCCTGGTCTCGAAAGTCCACAAACCGACCCTGCGGGCCCTGGCCTACGCTCGCGCCACCCGCCCGGACGACCTTGAAGCCCTCACCGTCGCCGTCGACCGGCAGGAGGCCGAGGCGCTGCGTGCGCAGTGGGAGAGCTTCGGCATTCAAGTGCCCATCAAGACCCTGGAATCTCCCTACCGCGAGATCACCCGGCCCGTCGTGGACTACGTGCGGGCCGTCAACCGGGACAGCTCCCGCGACGTCGTCAGTGTCTTCATCCCCGAATACGTCGTCGGTCACTGGTGGGAGAACCTCCTTCACAACCAGTCCGCCCTGTGGCTCAAGAGCCGCCTGTTGTTCACCCCCGGGGTGATGGTCGTCAGCGTTCCCTGGCACCTGACCTCCTACGAGCGCAGGGGCTACCGGCCCGTGGGCCGGGCCGCCGGCGCCGTCCGCCGGGGCGAACCCGCCTTCACCCTCCGCCGCACCGACCGGGGCCCCGGGGATTCCCAGCCACCCGCCCCGCACTGACCGGGCGCCCCCGTGAAACCCCTCCGGCGTACGGTCGCGCACCCGGCCCGGCCGGGCGTTGCGGGAGAACAGGGGGGATGTGACGGGATCGCGCCGCCCGAGGTGGCGGGAAGAAGGGTGCGCGCGGCCGGCAGACAGCGCGGCGCCCTCGTCGCCTGGTCACCCCCTGTCACGGTGTGGCGCCGAGGAGGCAGCAGAGGCGCTGCCGTGTGCCGTCGACGCACCTGGCGCCTTCCCCTGGGCGCCCATCACCGCAGGTGAGGAACCGGGGGTCCCGGCCGAGCAGCCGGGACCCGTTTCCGTATGGTCGCTGCCTTTTTGGCCCTTGCCCCTTGTGGTCCACGCCACTTCGGAACACCGCACCACCGATCGGGAGCACCTCCAGGGGTGACGCCAGACACGAGACCTACGTCACTTACTAACCCCACTAGTCCCCACCCACCTACTCCTTCGCCCACGGAAATCATGTCCATAACGGACATATCAATCCATCTCACGAACAAAGTTAGTACATCGCCTCATTGCCACCGCTTCATGTCCGCGCTAACCATGGATCCCGGACACACCGACAACTACCCAGCACCACCCCAGGCGGCCCGGACCCACGGCCCCACCACACGCGCGCCACCCAGGTCGCCGCCCCACCACCCCCGCACCGGAAGAGAGCCACACATGCCCCGCATCACCCTGCCCAGCACCACCCGCGTCACCCGCACCCACAAGATCGCCACCGCCGCTCTGATGGCAGCAAGCGCCACCACCGCCGTGGCCGCCGCCCAGGCCCCGGCCCACGCACAGACCCCCGCCGCATCTCACGCACCCAGCGCCACCACCCACGCGCCCAAGCCCCACCCCGCCGAGCACACCAAGCACGCCAAGCACAAGGCAGCCGCCCACAAGCACACAAGCACGCAGGCCGCCAACCGCTCCACCCACCGCAAGACCATCACCACGCACTACACCAACAACCTCGACGGCTGGATCAAGCACTCCCTCGCCATCATGAAGGCCAAGGGCATCCCCGGCACCTACGAGGGCCTGCACCGCAACATCATGCGCGAGTCCAGCGGCAACCCCAACGCCGTCAACAACACGGACATCAACGCCATCAACGGCGTTCCGTCCAAGGGCCTTCTCCAGGTGATCCAGCCCACCTTCGACACCTACCACGTCGCCGGAACCGCCAACAAGCTCACCGACCCCGTGGCCAACCTGACCGCAGCGGCCAACTACGCGGCCCACCGGTACGGCTCCATCGACAACGTCAACTCCGCATACTGAGCCCGCTTCTGACGGCATCGGCCCCTCGCATCGCGGCCTGCCCGCGACCGGTCGAGTGCGGCCGCGTGCCCGTGAACGTGTGCAGGACCCAGCCGCGGAACGGCCGGGCCGTGCACGGGCATCGCGCGGTCCCGGTCAGCCGGGCAGTACGGCCGGCAGGCAGCCGCGGGGCATGAAGTACCAGCCCTGGAGGCCCTGTCCGTCGGTTCCTCCGGCGCGTGGGTCGCGCACCATGACCCAGTTGCCGTCGCGAGAGACATACCTCCACAGCACGGTCTGACCGATCGTCACCTGGCCGTTGACAGGAGCGCTCGCGCCGGCGGGCACATCCCAGGGACGGACATTTCCGTATCCGGTTATGTGCGATCCGTCCCAGGTCGCGCAGCCGGCGCCCGCGACGGTGGCCACGGTTGCACCGTCGTCCGCCGAGCCTCCGATCTGGCCGTTGGTGAACATCGAGGTCGGCAGGGTGGTGGCCGCTCCGCAGCTGTCGTCGGCGGCCGCGTCACCCGCGAGCGCACCCGAGTAGGTCCACAGACAGGTGTTCAGGTCGCCGAACACCCGTCCCCATCGGTAGCCGTTGTTCTGGTCACCGTGCACGTCCACGGTCCAGTTCCGGTAGGCCGTGCCCAGGACGTAGGACGCCGGGCTGCGGCGCAGCAGGGTGTAGTCGGTCGTCACCTGCTTACGAACCGCGGCTTGCGCCGTCGAGTCCTGTCCGGCGGCCATGGGCAGTATGGCGGCCGAGGCTGCTGTCGCGAGCCCGAGTATCAGTGCCTGAGTGCGTCGAAGCATGCGTACGTCCTCCTGTTTCGCGTGAAGGGTTCGGTGTGTGCGCGCCGTTCCTTGGGAAAGGTGGTCCTCACCTTCAGGTCGTTGGGGGGGGTATGCGACCCGCGGCGGGGCTACGAGGTCACCACGAGAGCTTCGCCGGGTGCGACGGTCGTCGTCATCCGATGACCGTCCGCAGACTCGGCCGTGGGCCGGAAGCCGGGCCAGCGACCTCCCGCGGTGACCTGGCGGCCGTCGATGCGCACGTACGGGGCGTCGACGGTCCGGCCCTGGCCGGCAGGGTCGTACGGTGTCATCCGGTCGACCCGCGGCGAGGAAGCACCCACCGGGACAGTCACCGTGGAAGGCCGGTCGCTCTTGTTGATCAGGAACAGGCGGCGCTCCCCGTGCCGGCCCCGGACCTGCCAGGCGCTGAGCTGCGAAGTGGCGCCCTCGTCGGTGGCCAGCGGGACGGGACGCAGCCCTTCGGTACCCTGCGCGAACCGGCCGAACATCAGCATGGCGTAGTACAGCGGGGCGGCAGTGGGGGCCCCGACGGCCGGGGTCGGGTCGTAGTCGACGGCGTTGTAGTAGGCGTTGCCCTCCTCCGGGGCGTAGAAGGCGCGCACCTCCGCGTTGTGGAAGTTCACACCGATCGCGCCGGTGCCACAACCGGCGTTTGCCGCCGGGTTGTCGGGCGGCCGGGGACAGGCGGCGTGAAACATGAGGTCGAGGGCGTAGGCGGCGGAAGCGGCGACATTGCTCACCCCGTCCGCGCCCCGGTTCGCTGCGGTGTTCGTCTCCTCCAGGCGGTAGCCGAGTCCGCGGTCGTCCGCTGCCTCGGCGTGGGTGAAGACCTGGTAGTCGAGGCTGTCCATGTGCTCCCGGGAGAGCAGTGCGGCGGTGCTCGGGCAGCGATAGGGCTTGCCGGTGCAGGTGCGGGCCAGCGGGTAGAAGTGGTCACTGGCGTATGCGCCGAAGACCCCCGCGTTCCTCTTCGCCCGTTCGGCGACGGTGTCCACGATCCGTGGCCAGTTCCAGAAGTAGCGGGTGGGCACGGTGCTGTCGGCGACACTGCGCCACGGCAGGATGTCCTCGCTGGTACTGGGTGCGATGACCGGGTATCCGCCGATGACGTCGGGCGACGCATACGTGGCCAGGTCGCTCAGGTAGTGGTCGAGGCCTGCTGTCCCGTAGGACAGGTCGGGTTCGTTGCCGAGTTCGATTCCTGCCACATATCCGGCGGCGGCGCCGGTGAAGACCCGGGCGACCCCCTCGGTCACGAAGGCATGTGCGTGTGCGGGGCTCACGAAGGGCCGGGTCGCGGTCGGGGGCGACATGGCCGTACCGAGTACCACGCCCCAGGCCGGCCGCTCAGCCCTGTGACGTCCGGCGTTGACGGCGTCGAGTGTGGAGCGGATGTACGTCAGGTCCTGCGGGGTGATCACCCGGTCACTGTTGGGGCCGCTTGCTTCGAAGGGGGTGACGTCCTGCGAGGAGCCGCCGATACGGAGCACACCGGTGCCCAGGTTGCGCAGCAGCCGGATGAAGGCCGGCCTGGCCGTCGGGCTCATGTACCGCTCCACCAGGGACCATTCGATGCTCAGTCCCACGAAGTTCGCCGGGATGCTGCCTCCGCGCTCCGGGCGCGAATCGTGGCGTGCGGCCGGCTGCCGCTGAGTGGTGGAGCCGTCATGAGCGGAGGCGGCCCGGCCGGTGCCGGGTGACGCCATCAGTGCGATCGTGGCAAGAGCTGCGCAGCACGCGGTGCGGAGACCGCGCCGGCCGCGGGTGCGACGGGTTCCGGTGCGGAGCGCGGTGGATCGGGCCGATTGTTCGGGCGTCACTGTTCCGCCTCTCGATGGCCCCGGGCGGCAGAGTGCGCCCGGGGTGCGGGGGCCGCAGCGCGTGATGTGCTGCGGCCCCCGTGCGGGGAAGGATGTCGCGGGAAGCGCCTCGGGGCCGGAGTGCGGCGGCTCAGTCCTCGGCCCGTGTCATGAGCGGCTGTTCGTCCGCCGGCACCGGGATCCGGCCGGCCGCAGCGGCCCCTTCGTCGCCGCCCGGGGCCACGGCCACGACGATCGCGTCGGCCGCCTCGTTGGGCTCGGGGCTCACGAGGCCGACAACCACATAGAGAACCAGAGATGTCACCAGAGGTGTGACGATGATCGCCGTCTGGTCGGCGCTGCCCATGCCGTACTTGACGATCCAGTAGCCGGCCAGCCCGGCGGCCCAGGAGATCAGCGCCGCCCGCGGTCCGCACTTGCGGAAGGCGGGAAGCATGCCGAGCAGAAGCGGGATCGAGATCGGTCCCATGACGGCGGCGACGAGGGCGACGATGATGCCCAGCACACCTCCGAAATGGTCGGCTTCGATGGCGACCAGCATGCTGAGTGTGATGAAGACGACCGTGCAGATCCGGGCGGACAGCAGCCCTGCCCGCTCGCTCATGCCACGAGCCCTGCGGGACAGGACAGGCATCATGTCCCGGACGACCACGGAGGAGATCGCGTTGGCGTCCGACGACGCCATCGCCATGGTGTGGGAGAACATCCCGGCGAGCGTGAGGCCCACGAGACCGGCGGGCAGATACTTCTCGCTCATCAGTGCGTAGACCTGTTGCGGGTCCGCCACATGCGGCAGCAGCACCGGTGCCGCGACGGAGGGGAAGAGCAGAAACGCCGGCCAGATCACATAGAGGGCCGCGGACAGCCCGGCGGACCGGCGCGCGGACTTCGGGCTGTCGGTGGCCATGTAGCGCTGGGCGAGGTTCCACATACCGCCGTTGTACTCGAAGATCTTGATAACGATGTACGCGGTGAAGAAGGTTGCCGTGTAGGGGCCCACCAGCGGCTCCGTGTGGTGGTCGGGCAACCGGTGCCAGAGTGTGCTCACCCCGGAGATTCCGCCCAGCTTTCCGAGCACCACGACGACCATGGCAACTGCGGCGATGCCCTGGATGATGAACTGGCCGAAGTCGGTCAGCGCGTCGGCCCACAGACCGCCCACCGTGCAGTACAGCAGAGTGACCACTCCGGTCACGACGATGCCGGTGTTCATCGCCATGCCGGTGAACACATTGAGCAGGATGGCGACGGACGCCCACTTGGCCGCTACGTCGAAGACCTTCAGAAGTGTCCCGCTCCAGGCCAGAGCCTGCTGCGTGGAGATGTTGTAGCGCGTCGCGAGGTATTCCAGCGGCGAGGCCACCCCGTACCGGCGGCGCAGCCTGTTCCACCGGGGCGCGAAGACGATCGCGCCGACGCCCGTACCCACGGCCAAAGGTACGAACGCCCATATGTAGACGGTGATGCCGTAGCTGTAGGCGACGGCGGCATAGGCGACGAAGACCGCGGCGCTGTAGCCCGACATGTGGTGGGAGATACCGGTGAGCCACCAGGGCATCCGGCCACCGCCGGTGAAGTAGTCACTGACGCCGCTGACGCGCTTGTGCGACCACACCCCGATGAGGAGCATCACGACGAAATAGCCGCCCAGCGCGACCCAGTCCAGTACAGCCATGGGAACTCCTCGTTACGGATGCGGTGCACGCAGTGCCGTGAGAATGAAGACGTGGGAATGAAGATGAGGGAGGGAAGACATGTGTCCGGCGGGGATTTGTTCCGGGGTCCGGCCCCGCCCTCAGCGCTTGAAGGTGATGATCTGCGCGGTTCCCGGGGTGACGCGGACGGTTGCCGACAGGTGGCCGACCGGCACCGGCCTCGACCGCGGTACCCCCGATGCCCTGCCCGCGGCTGTCACACTGCGGTCGCCCAGGGTGATCCGGCTCGCGTCCGGAGAGCCAAGACCGTCCGTCGCGGAGCTGCGCATGGTCACCTGCCGCCCCGTTCGGTACCGTGCCGGCAAGTTGAGCTTCACCTCGTCGGCGGTCGTACCCGCAGTCGAGGGGTCCTGGACGTTGAGGAGCACGACCGTCAGGGAGCCGTCCCGGCCCTTGATCCCGTAGGCCCTGACCTTGTCCAGGTCCGTGTCGGCGAGCCCGAGGTCGACGAACCGGCCGCGCGGCACCTGGCTGAAGGCCCAGAGTCCGTAGTACAGCGGCGCCGCCGCGAGTCCGTTCGCGTCGAGCTGGGCCTGGTCCGCGGCGCAGAACGCCCCGTAGTAGCGGTACGAGATGGGATAGTCCGCCGAGTTGCGGGGTTTGAAGTCACCGCACAGTGCCGCCGTGTTGGTGTGGAACTCGACCCGGTCGATGCCGTCCTGCGCGGTCTGCAACAGGTAGTCGAGCGACCAGAGGGAGGTGGCGTACGAGTCGCTGACCCCCGGCTGCCCGCTGCACGAAGCACTGTTCGACTCGTTGATGGTCATCGGTATCCGACCGCCGAAGCGATCGCCGATCTCCTTGATGCCCGCCAGCTTCGTGCGGGTTCTGACGTAGCTGTCCGATGACATCAACTGGGGCACGGTCATGGTCGACGTCCCGCAGTGGCTGCCCGGGTAGAGGTGGGACGAGAGTTCGGACACCGTCTTCTGCGGATCGACCGATGTGTCGGCCAGCATGGCCCTGCTGACATCGTCCAGCTTGGTGTTGGTCGCCGCGGTGTTGGCGGATGGCCCGGCCACTTTGATGGCGGCGTGCGGTACGGCGGCGCGCACGGCAGCTTCGTACTGCTTCATGGTGTCCCACATCTCGCCCCCGGAGAGAGTGGTGACGTTGTCGAACTCGTTGCCCACCTCGACGGACAGCAGGTCGTCTCCCAGCGTTCTGTGCGCTGCCTCGACCTCGGCGACGATCTGGTCGAGCGTCACCCGGGGGGCGGGGTCCTGAGCGGGGTTCTTCAGTTTCGCCGGGTCGATCACAGCCTTCAGAGGGAGGCCGAGCGTCACCTTCCAGCCGGTCGCGTCCACGAGCTTCCTCAGCGCATCGAGGTCCGACTGGTCAACGGTCCCTCCGATGGCCTCCTTCGGCGCGGATGTCCGGCTCCATTTGCCGAACGCCGGCCACACCAGGTCCATCGAGTAACCCCCGAGTCTCAGCACCCCGTCGGAGCCGAGCGTCTTGAGCCGCCCTGCCATCCTGTCCCTCGTGAGGAAGCCGTGGGCGAAGTCGGCCGATTCAACGGAGAAACCCTGGTGACCGTCGGCGAGTTCGGCGCCGCCGGCACCGGCCGGAACGTTCAGTGAGAAGGTGCTCGGCTCACCTGTCGGAGCAGTCGCGGCGTGTGCCACTGTGCCGGCCGTGGGGACAGCGGCGCCGGCGGCCAGCGCGAGCGCAAGCAGCGACCTGGCCCACCTGTTCCGGCCGGCAGGCGCGGGTCGCGGCTCGGGGTGCACGTTCATCTGGCGACTCTCCTCTATCAGGGTGAAATATGGCGTGCGCATGCCATGAACTCAGACGTGGGTGAAGTCCCGCATCCGCCTAGCCCGGGCCGGGGAACCGCACTTCGGCAGATCTCCGGAGACGCGACTGTCCCTGAAAAGCGACATGGTCCGGCCCGCCCGCCGAGGAGCCGCTCTCTTCCCCGCGCGCCTCACTGCCGTGACGGGCGCACCGCCGGCCCGGCCCTACGACCGGCAGGCCGCCTCGCTGACGGCGATCTTGTCGAACAACGCCCCCGCCTCCTCGCGTCCAGACTGTCTACGTATGTAGATGGTGATCAGATGTGCAGACTTTAAGCTCGCCCCGGGGAGGCGTCAAGCAGCTGAACCGAACCAGTTGGATGCACTTGCAGACACCAAAAGGGCATGTCGCAACTTTGAGGCCATCGGACGCCGGCGCCCGAGCGCCCGGCCCTGCCTCCAAAGCCGAGATGCAGGACCGAGCGGCCGTCCGAACGCAGCATTCGTGACCTGCGTGTTTCCCCGCGCCACCAGGGGTCCGTGGCACATCGGTCCCGCAGCGGCCGATCCGCGGACCGTGGTCAACGATCACCATGGCGGCCGGTACCGCCACCGCCCTCATTCAGTGGTTGCGGTGTGCGGTCCTGCGTGCAACGTGGGGATACGGACCGCGATGAGGGCGACGTCGTCGGTGCTGGAGGCCGAGAGGCCGCTGAGCAGCTCGTCGCAGAAGGTTTCCAGCGGTTCACGCGCAAGGGCCGCGGCATGCTGACGCAGCCGGGCCAGCCCGCGGTCGAGAACCTCGTCGCGGCGTTCGACCAGACCGTCCGTGTACAGCACAACCGTGCTGTCAGGGGGAAGCGCTTCCTTCGCGCCGGTCCGGTGCCCGGTGGGCTCCACCCCCAGCAGCATGCCGCGACCGCCCATCAACAGACGGGTCTCGCCCTCCGATGTGACCAGCAGCGGCGCGGGATGGCCGGCCGCCGAGTAGTGCAGCACCCAGGGCTCCTCCGGGCCGAGCTTCTCCACGAGCCCGTAGATGCAGGTCAGCGTCTGGTGAGGAGAGACAATGTGGATGGCCGCGTCCAGGCGACCGATGATTTTGCCGGGCGGCTCTTTACGGTCGCAGGCAATGCCGCGCAGCATGTTGCGCATCTGGCTCATGGTCACCGCGGCTCGCAGATCGTGCCCGGCAACATCCCCGATGATCACGGCGGTGGCCCCGTCCGGCATCACGAACGCGTCGTACCAGTCTCCGCCGACCTCAGCCGTCGACACCGCAGGCTGGTAGCGAGCTGCCAGCCGGAGCGGACCGTCCGTGGGCAGTTCGGGCAGGAGAGAGCGTTGCAGCCGCTCGGATGTGTGCTGGGTCTGGGAATGCAGCCGCGCGTTGTCGACGGCGAGCGCGACCCGGTGGGCGAGATCTTCCACCAACGGGAAGGTCTCTTCGCTCAGGGCGCCGTCATGGGCGGTGCGGGCCAGGGTGAGGGCTCCCAGAACCTGCCTCCGGGAGCGCAAAGGTACGACCACCGCCGTGTGCGCTCCCAAATGCTCGAAGAGTTCCA
Source organism: Streptomyces sp. NBC_00344 (assembly GCF_036088315.1). Lineage (NCBI taxonomy): Bacteria > Bacillati > Actinomycetota > Actinomycetes > Kitasatosporales > Streptomycetaceae > Streptomyces > Streptomyces sp. NBC_00344. The sequence goes on from NZ_CP107996.1 coordinate 349,276, forward strand.
GCTCCCTGGCGTGCAGGGGGTCGACCGCTGTCTGCGGAGCGGGGAAGTCGGTCAGGAGCAGCGGTCCGACACCGCGCAGCGCACGGGCCAGCGGAGCAGCCGACTTCGCCCTGCAGGAAGGGAGAAGCCCTTCGTACAACCCTGGAGAAAGCCGCTCGGGGTCTCGGTGCTCGACCACCAGTCTCCGCACCGCGCCGTTGTCCTCCAGCAGGTCCACCGCGCACCAGTCGGCCAGGTGGGGAACGAGGGTGCGGCACAGCCTCCTCAGCCCCTCTTCCACGTCCAGGGTGCTGCCCAGTGCATCGGCGGCGTTGGCCAGGAGTGTCAGCCGGTCCAGAGCCTGCTGCACCGCCTGGTCCACTTCGAAACCGTCGTCCGGCGCCTGCTCCGTCCGCGCCGGTACGGCAGGCTTCCGGCCTTCGGCGCGGTCGCCCCCACTGGAGTCCATACATCCAGCTCACCACATCGCCATTTCAGTCGCGCGTCGCAGAAAAGCCCGCACTTCCCCGACCGATGGTTCTTCGCCGGGATGCGGTGAAGAGGTGCCCCGGCGTCCCGGCGACCGCGCGCTCAGGCTCCGATCGACGGCAGGGCGGTTTCGGCCCACACCTGTTTGCCACCGCCGAGGGGCACAGAACCATAGGCCACCGACACCGCCTCGACGAGCAGGATCCCCCTGCCGCCGGTCGCATCCCATTCCACGCTCGTCGGTTTGACAGGCGTGCGCGGCGACGCGTCGCTCACGGCCACCCTCAGGCGCTCCCCGGTGAGAGTGAGGTCGACACGCACCGGCCCCTTGGTGTGCACCAGGGCGTTGGTGACCAGTTCCGAGACGATCAGCAGGATCGCATCGGGCTGCTCCGTCACGCCCCAGGAGCGCAGGGTACGGGTGGTGAAACGCCGCGCGTGCGCGACCGCGTCGGGCAGCCTCCACACCGCCCAGCCCGAGCGGAGCGGCCGGGCTCCCATCCCGTCGTAGCGCATGAGCAGCAGGGCCACATCGTCGTCGCGCCGATTGACACCACCGAGCAGTGCGTCGGCCATCCGGCCGGTATCCGAGGGGTCCGCACCGGCGAGCAGGGTGCGCACACGGCGCATTCCGATCTCCAGGTGCAGGTTCGATGACTCGACGAGGCCGTCGGTCAGCAGGGCGAGGACAGCGCCCGGAGCCAGCGCCACCATGGACATCGGGAATTCCGCCTCCGCGAGCACGCCCAGTGGCGGGCCGCCTTCTGTCTCCACCTCCCGGGTGTTGCCATCCGGGTCACGCAGCAGCGGCGGCAGGTGTCCCGCACGCACGCACCAGGCGTCGCCCTCCTCCATGTCGATGGCGACGTAGCAACAGGTGGCGAAGAGGTCTGTCTCCATGCCGACGAGCAGGCGGTTCGCGCGGGACACGACGACATCGGGGGGGTGGCCCTCCACCGCGTACGCCCGGATCGCCGTACGCATCTGGCCCATGATCGTCGCGGCGCCCGCGTTGTGTCCCTGCACATCACCGACGACCAGCGCCACTTGGTTCTCGCTGAGCCGGATCACGTCGTACCAGTCGCCGCCCACGGTGAGACCCACCGTCGCGGGCAGATAGCGGGCCACCGCGACTCCGCCGGGCAGCCGCGGAAGTTTGCGCGGCAGCAGACTGCGCTGAAGCATCGTGGCGAGCTCGTGTTCGGCGTCCAGCGAACGGGCGCGCACCAGGGCCTGCCCCACCAGGCCCGCCGTCGCGGTGAGCAGTGCACGTTCCTCCGGACCGAACACATGCGGTTCGTCCCAGCCGACCAGGCATACCCCGACCACCCGGTCCCCGGCGGGGAGCGCCAGGACAGCCAGGCCGCCGGGGCCGACACCCGCGAGGCCCGGTTCCAGCGCGGAGCCCGCCGACCAGAGGCTCACCCGGCCCTCGCGCAGCGCAGCCGTCAGGGCGGGAAGGGACGTCACGGGCGCATCGGGCCACTCGGATCTCCATTCGGATCGCCAGAGATCCGGCCAGGCATCGGACTCCGGCGGGTCGAGGACGGTGACGCGCAGCCGGTCGGCCTCGAGTTCGGCGAGCGCCACCCGATCGGCTCCCAGCGGATCCCGCAGGGCCTCGACGACCGACCTGCTCACGTCTCGGACGGTCATCGCACCGGCCAGGGCGACCGACAGCCGCTGCACCCGGGAGACCTCGTCCGCGCCGGCCCGCAGATGCGAGGCGTCAGCCACCACGCCGAGCACTCGCTCCGGTTTGCCGTCCCCGTTCGCCAGCACCCGGCACCGCAGGCGCAGCCAGCGCAGCTCACCGGTGGGGCGGCGGATACGGAACTCGAGATCCCGGCCCCCGGAGATCAGATGCGCCGGCTCGACGATGGACATGAGCGCCGGCAGGTCGTCGGGGACGGTGTGGGCAAGCAAGGTCTCCACCCGTCCGTCGAAATCGTCGCGGGAGATGTCGAGGAGGTCGAGCACCCATGCGTCCGCGTCGATCTGCCCGCTGCTCAGTACCAGGGTGAACGAGCCGACCCGGAGCCGGCCCAGGGCGGAGCCCGGCACCTGCCGGGACCCGCCAGGGCCGGTGGCGTGCCGCTCCGGGTCGCCGCTCGCCTCGAGCCATGCCGTGACCTGGTCCGCGTAGAGCTCCAGGTGGTTGCGCTGATCCGCGTCGAAACCGGCGCCGACGTCGTCCACGACGACCAGACAGCCCAGCGGCCCGCCGTTCGCTCGCAGCGGCAGCACGCCCAGGGAGACACCGTTGGGCAACGCCTCATCCGGGGTGCCTCCGTAGGCGGAGAGACCGGACGCGTCCAACCACAGGGGGCAGCCGGTGCGGAAGGCGTCCGCCACGGGTGTGTGTCCCGACAGGGAACAGCTGGATGACAGCCCGTAGCGGGCGCCCGGCGTTCCGGCGGATTCGGTCAGTCGCAGACCGGCGTCCTGCTTGCCCTTCACATAGACAGCGGCAAGCACCGCCCCGCCGAACACCCGCATCAAGGCCGCAGCCCGAAGCGCCGTGGCAGCTCCGCGCGGACGCGGCTCGCGTGGATCCACCGGGTGCCCCCATGGCTCGGTGACACCGACGCCGGACGTCTCATCGTCCCTCGATTCCGACCAGTCCCAGCCGACCGGGCAGCCCTCCGGGCAGACAGAACCACTTCGTGGCGCAACCGGGGCCAGTCATTCCAGCGTAAGCATGACAGGCGCCCTGTGCCCGCTTCTAGAGTTGTTCCGCAACTCCGGGCTCCGTCCGCTGGTTTCGGGCGCTTCCGGAGCGCACCACCGACCGGGCGCCGCCTCATCGCAGGCCGCCTCCGGTCGCGCGGGACGCGCGCTCCCCGCCTCCCCCAGCTGCTGCTGCGCGGCCCGGCGGACCTCTTGACCGGCGTCGCCTTCCTGCTGCATCAGCACCCCGATCCCCTGGACCCGGACCCGTGGATCAGGCTGCTGCTGATCCACGAGGATCTGCACGGAGATGGGTACGGGCGTCAGGCCGTCTCTCTCATCGAGGACCACCTGCGAACAGCAGGGCATGACGGAGTCCGGCTCGCGGTACTGGAGAACAACCCGGTCCCCTTGGCGTTCTGGTCGGCACTCGGCTACCGGGAGATCGACCGCCGGAAGGACCGTGCCCAAGGTCGGCCATTCAGGCGGACTCCGCACGCACCCTGCCGGTCCGCACGGCCCCGACCAGCGCGTGGTGGTCGCGCTCGTTCTGGTCGGCATAGCTCTCGGCGAACCGCACCATCGCCCGGTCGAAGACGTCGCTGCGTCCGAGGTAGGCGGCCAGAGAGATCCGGTCTCCGGACCTGGCGTGTGCGCGGGCCAGGGTGGCGCCGCAGACCTCACCGAACAGCCGCATGCCCCTCGGCACCATCAGCGAAGGCTCGACGATTCCCTTCCAGTCGCGCAACTGGCGCACATAGAAGTCTCGTTCACGTCCGTCGATGCCCTCGGTGCGCTGCCATCCCAGAAAGATGTCGCTCGCGGCCTGCATCAACCGCTGGCCCGCGACCACCCGCTCCCCCTGGGAGGCGTACGAACTCGCCCCCACGTACGGGGCAAGAACCGATTCCCCGGCCTCCTTGGCCTGGAGGAAGAGCGGGTCCTGGCTGTCCCTGCCCAGCAGGAGCACGATCCAGCACCGGGTGCCGACACTGCCGACACCCACCACCTTGCGGGCCATGTCGACCACGGTGAACTGCTCGAGAAGGTGCTGCCGGTCCGGCTGCAGGGTGTTCCGGTACCGCTTGATCAACGTGTTGATCTCCGCTTCGAGCAGGGCCCGTTCGGCGCCGGGCAGCAGATCGGCGAGTGGTGTGACCAGAGGTGGCGCCGCGGCTATCCGGCGTTCTCCGCCGACCACCCGGGTCAGTTTCCCGAAGGCCTGCAGGCTGTCCCTGGTACGCGCCTTCGCCAGTGCACCCGAGAGGCGCTTGCGGCCGCGCTTGTGCAGTTCACCCGACGCCAGGGTCTGCAGTTGCTCCGCTTCCGCTCTGCTGTACCAGACGTCGAGGTGGCGCATCCCGGCGAAGCGCCACATCTGCTCCCGGTAGGAACGAGCGGTGGCCTGGACGATGGAGGCGCGTTCCTCGTCGGAGTAGCCGTTCTCCCGTCCGGCGATGACAAGGCTCGACACCAGCCGTTTGACGTCCCACTCCCAGGGGCCGGGAAGCGTTTCGTCGAAGTCGTTGATGTCGAAGAGCAGGTGCCGCTCCGGGGAGGCCAGCAGGCGGAAGTTCAGCAAGTGTGCGTCGCCGCACAGTTGCACGCGCAGGCCGGTGTCCGGGGTGGTCGCAAGGTCGCTCGCCATGATTCCCGCGGCACCCCGGTAGAAGCGGAACGGTGACTCCGTCATCCGTCCGTACCGGATCGGCACCAGTTCCGGGACCCGGTCGGCCGACTGCTTCTCGATCGCAGCCACCGGGTCGGCCCGGTGCGAGGAGGGTGCGAACTCGCCCTGGCTGGAGCGCGATGCCCGGGAGCGGGCCGCCTTGCCCCGGGCGGCACGCTCCCGTGGGGAGGGCCACGGCCCGTTCGACTCCGTACCCGTCGCCGTCTTCCTGTTCATGGCAGTGCCTCCTGAGTGCTGCGGCCCAGCACACCCGCCTGTGCCGGACGGCCGGTGGGCCCGGCATCCGCGCCGAGCCGCTGGTCCGGCTGGGGACTGGCCAGGCGTCCGTCCACCGGGGCCGGCTGCGGAAAAGGAGGGCGGCGCTGGGCTCCCCTTCCATACTCCCGGCATCCGCGCCGATGCGCGCGGTGCCGGCCCACGGCCGGGGCCCGCCACCGCCCAGGTGGATGCGCGTGGGGCGCGCCAGGGACGCACCCGGACGTGACGTCGCAAGAACTCCTCAGCGGCGGTGTCCACCGCGTATCCCAGCGACTGCACCCCCCACACGTTGATGGAAGGGCTCCGGCTGCGCCTGAGAGCCGGGACGCCCTGCACGCGTCTCCCCATCGCCGAGTGGACCCCGCCGCAGCCGTGGACCTGCAACCGGACAGCTGGACACCGAGGACGGCGTCGTCCCGCCACGGCCGCTGTCAGACGGTGCGAGCCCGGCGCCAGGCTTCGGTGGCGTCCCGCGCGGTGAGGTGAGTGGCAAAGACCCGGTCGAGTCCAGTGATCCGGAAGACGCGGGCGACGTGCTCGGGTACCGACGCCAGGGCGATGCCGGCGCGCGCGGCTAGGGCTGTGTTACGGGCTGCGATGAGCAGGCCGATGCCACTGGAGTCGCAGAAGGCGAGGCCGGTCAGGTCGATGGTGAGCTGCTGGCCCGGCTCCGGGGTGGCATCGGCGAGGGCCTCTTGGGCAAGCGGCACGGTGTGGTGGTCGAGCTCGCCGGCCAGCGCGAGCACCGGCCCGGCACTCGAGGTGCGCACGGTACAGGTCAGGTCGTTCACTTCTGCGGCTCTTCGGGGGTCGCTGCGGGGACGCTCAGGGCGAGCAGTGCGGTGTCGTCGTCCACACCCTGGCCGAAGGTGTCGAGCAGGCCGGTGAGGGCCGCGACGACAGCGGGGGCGGTGGTGGGAGCCAGTGCTGTGGTGAAGTCCAGCAGGGCCTCGTCCCCATAGCGCTCCCGGTTGCCCGCGGCGTGGTGGGCCTCGGTGAGTCCGTCGGTGTAGAGAAGCACGGTGTCACCGGGGGCCAGGCGCACCTGCACGGTGGAGATCTGGGCTTCGGGCAGCACGCCGATGAGCTGGCCGCCGGGTGTGGCTAGTTCCTCCGCGGTGCCGTCGGCGCGCATCAGGATCGCTGGGGGGTGACCGCCGCCGGCCAGGGTCAGTTCATGGATCCCGCCGTCTCCCACGGGGGTGAGCAGGCCGTAGACGACGGTGCAGTAGCGCGGGTCGTCGCCGTGGTATTCGTGGCCGAGGACCGTGTTGAGGTTGGTGAGGACAGCGACGGGGTCGGGGTCGTAGACGGCTGCCGCGCGCAGGGTGTAACGAGCCAGCGAGGTGACCGCTGCGGCCGCGGCGCCCTTCCCGCACACATCGCCGAGGAACAGACCCCAAGCGCCGCCGTTGAGGGGAAAGAGGTCGTAGAAGTCACCGCCGACCTGGTCGGTGGAGGCGACGTGGTAATAAGCGCAGACATCGAGACCCGGTACCGGGTCCAGGGCCGGGGGGAGGAGGGTGCGCTGCAGAGTGGCGGTCAGGTGCTGCAGGCGGGCTCGTTCCCGTTCCACTTCGGCACGTGCCGCCTCGGCTTCCAGCCGCGCGGCCTCTGCCTGCCGGCTGGCGTGCAGCAGTTCGGTCTCGTAGGCCCTGCGGTCGCGGGCGTCGAACAGAGTGGTGCGGATCAGCAGCGGTTCGCCGTCGATGCCGGTCTTCACGCTGGATGTGACAAGGACCGGCAGCCGGGTGCCGTCCGCGGTTCTCACTTCAAGGGCGATGCCGTTGAGTTCTCCCTGCATGCGCAGCAACGGGGAGAAGTGGGTTTCATGGTAGAGACGGCCGCCGACGGTGAGCAGGTCGCTGAAGCGTTTACGCCCGACAAGATCCTCGCGCCGGTATCCGAGCCAGCCCAGCAGGGTGTTATTGACCTTGGCGATCTGTCCGTCGAGCAGGGTGGAGAGGTAGCCGCATGGCGCGTTTTCGTAGAGGTCCTCGGCACTGTCCTCCAGCAGCGACGAGAAGCGGACCTCATCGCTGTCGGGCCCCGGTTCGGGTGCGGGGTCATGCTCCGTGCGGCTCATCACGGCGTTCTCGCCGCGAAGGCGGCAATCGCCGCGGCGGTGGACTCGGGGGCGCTGAGCTGCGGGCAGTGTCCCGTCGCGTCCAGGGTGACCAGTTCGCTGCCCGCGATCGAGGCGTGCACGAAAGCGCCCACTTCCGGCGGTGCGATCGCGTCGTTCGAGCACTGTGCCACCAGCGTCGGAACGCTGACGGCGGCCAGATCCGCACGGTTGTCGGACAGGAAGGTGGCACGGGCGAACGCCCGCGCGATCGCCGGATCCGTACGGCAGAAGCTGTTGGTCAGCTCCTCCCCCAGCTCAGGACGCTCCGGATTGCCCATGATGACCGGCGCCATCGCCGACGACCAGCCCAGGTAGTTGCTTTCCAGCGACTCCAGCAGCTCGTCGATATCCGCGGCGCTGAACCCGCCCCGGTAGTTCTCGTCGTCGATGTAGCGCGGCGACGGAGTCAGAAGGACCAGCTTCGCGAACAATTCGGGCTGCTGCGCCGCGGCCAGCACACCGATCATGGAACTGACCGAATGCCCTACGAATATCACCGGCCCGCAGTCCAGTTCGCGGAGGATCTCCACCACGTCCCGCGCATAGCCGTCCAGCGAGGCGTATCGCTCCTCACTCCACGACGAGAGATCGGAGCCGCCCGCTCCTACGTGATCGAACAGCACGACCCTGAAGTCCTTGGCCCATACCGGGGCCACCAGCCGCCACATGTTCTGGTCGCATCCGAACCCGTGCGACAGAACCAGCACAGGGCCGCTGTCGCACCCTGTCACCACCACATTGTTCCTGCTCCGCACGTCCATGGCGGGCAGTCTTGCACTCATCGACACTTCCGGCCAAAGCCTCACTGATCGCAACGACGGGGTCCCGTGTGCCCGCTCAGTCCTGGGTGAGCATTCCGTTGCGCAATTTCGTCAGAGTGCGGTTGAGGAGGCGGGATACATGCATCTGGGAGACACCGAGTTCCGCACCGATCTGGGACTGGGTCATTTCCTGGCCGAAACGCAGGGTCAGAATCTCGCGCTCACGCTCGTCGAGGGTATGCAGCAGAGGTGCGAGCGCGTGGAAGTCCTCGACGAGTTCCATGGCGGGGTCGCACGAGCCGACGACATCGGCGAGGCTCCTCGAGTGCCCCGCTGACCCCTGGGACTGCTCGTTGTTGTCCTGGGGCATGTCCAGCGAGCCGGCGGTGTAGCCATTGGACGCGATGATGCCGTCGAGGATCTCCTCCTCACTCAGTCCGAGATGATCGGCGAGTTCCCGGACCGTGGGCTGCCGGTCCAGGTCCACGGAGAGGGACTCCTGCGCCCTGGCCAGCGTCACCCGCAGCTCCTGCAGCCGCCGCGGGACGTGTACGGCCCACGTGGTGTCGCGGAAGAACCGCTTGATCTCCCCCACGATGTAAGGAATGGCGAAAGAGGTGAATTCGACTTCGCGCGAGAGGTCGAAGCGGTCGATGGCCTTGATCAGACCGATCGTGCCCACCTGGACGATGTCCTGCATGTCACCGCTGCCCCGGTTGCGGAAGCGGCTGGCCGCGTACCGCACCAGAGACAGGTTCATCTCGATCAGAGTGTTCCGCGCGTACTGGTACTCGTGCGTGCCCTCTTCGAGTACCCGCAGTTGATCGAAAAAGGTTCTGCCCAGCGCCCGGGCATCCTTGGGGGCGACCTTCTTGGCGTCCTCGATCCACGGCAGCTCACCGACATCGAGGCCTCGGGAGGCCGGGACGACGGCCTCAGCCGGCTGCACGGACGCCGCAGGGGCCTGCACGGGCATCGACACGACGATCACTCCCTATTGAAGTACGGGCAGACGGCTTGTGCCCGCAGACCTACCGACCACACCTGGTGGCTCGAAGTTCCCTGCGCAGACCCCTGCACCGTGAACAGTGAAAGGCCGCCGCGGGGGGAGCGGCCCCGTGCCCGGCACCTGTCCCTTCACGGCCGGGCAGCAGCACGGCATACTCCGGACATGCCCAAAGTTCCCGCCGGGGATCCGAGTTCGCTCACGAACGGCCGCTACGGCGTCCTGGGCGCCCAGGACGCCGTCGGGCCGGCCCGGGTCATCGACGCCGACTCCATCGGCCCCCTCAGGGAAGCGCTGCACCGCGCGGCAAGGAGCCGCCCCTGTGTGGTACTTGACGCCGGGGCCGTGATCTTCGCGGACCCCGTCCTGCTGGATCTCCTCGCCCGGGACCACCGGGTCACGGACCTTCGCCCCGTCACGCCGGGCACGGAAGTCCTGCGCGTGCGAACCTCGAGCGATTTCGACACTCTGCTCCAGCTCCACACCACGCTGCAGAGTGCCGTGACCCATTCCGTCTCCCGCGGCCCTGCGCCCGCGCCCGTCCGCCCCGTCCTCTTCGAAACGGCTGAGTCATGATTCCTGACGCCCAGCACGAATTGCTTCACGGAACCGGAGCGCAGAAGCCCGCGACGTCCCTGGTATCTCCCCAGCACCATGACCTCTTCCTCGAACCCGGTCATGTAACCGAAGGCGCGGCCCTCGACGATGACGATGAGGAGCAGGAATTCTGCCCCTGCTGCTGACAGCTACCCGCGTCAGCTGAGATTTCACCCGGCGCCCGAATCAGGCGGTTCCCGAATCAGGCCTACGGCAGCCACTGACTCAGTTTCGATACCGTGCGCACCGGGTGGGGCATCGTCGATCCAGACACCTCGTCCTACCTGCGGAGCACATTCACGTCCGGCGTCGAGATCTCCGACCGGCCGCAGGACCCGAGGAGCGCAGAAAGCGGGTGCGCCCGGTCCTTCGTCCGGGCCCACCCGCTCACATCCCTGCCGGACACGGCTTACCAGCGGTACCAGCGGCCACGCCTCCCGCCACTCGCGGTGGGCCGGACAACAAAACCGAGCAGCCACAACACCAGCACCACAACGGCGATCCACCACAGCGCCTGCACTGCGAAACCCGCGCCGAAAAGGATCAGGGCCAGCAGAAGAACGAGAAGAACCGGAACCATAGTCATCAACCTCCGATGGACCGGATTCCCCCGAAAGCTCGGACCACTCCACGGTTCGTATTGCATTTATCCGGCGCACTCCCGAGAGGAAAGCGCTGCGCGCACACAATGTTTCGGCTTCGGAGCCCGGGGACAAGCGTAAGCTGTCACTGATTCCGACTACGACAGGGCGTGAACGACTGTGACTGCGGACGAGAAGGCTCAGGCGAAGACCGAGCAGGCCAAGGGCAAAATCAAGAAAATCGCAGGCGCCGCCGTGGGCAACGAATCCATGGAGACCGAAGGACACGCCGAGGAGTCCAAGGGCGACCTGCGCCAGGCCAAGGAAAAGGCCAAGGACGCTTTCAAGAAGTAACCACAACGTGTTCGTCGGGCCCCGCAGCCGGTCGCTGCGGGGCCCGACGACGTTACCGGGCGCCACGCTAACCCCGCCCGCACAACACACACCGTTCCATCGCTCGCTGAACTCCGGACCTGTATGACACCTGAACGTGTACATCGTGAGCGTCGGACCCGGTCGCCGCTCCGGTCCGTCCGACACCCGCGAAGGCGCAGGGTCCGGGCCGGCGGCTCCGGTACGCCGACCGGGTGGCAGCACTCCCGGTCGCTCCCCCACCCGCCTACTCCCCGGGCAGTCCTCGCAGCCCTTTCCATGCAGGCTGTCGCAGATATCCGCCGTGCGTGCGTTCCGCGTACTGGACCTCGCCCTCCAGCAGGGGCAGCACCCAGTGCACCTCGTCCGGAGCCCTCCTCAACCCCTGGGTGAACGGTGATGTCCCGGCTGCGGCTTCGGTCAACAACGGCAGCAGAATCCGGCGCTGGACGGAGGACAGGCCAGAGCCGACAGCTCCGACGTAGTGCAGGCCATCGGTGCTCCGTGTGCCGACGAGCAGGGAACGGGGCCCACCGCGGGCATCGGCCAGCCATCCGCCGACGACCACATCGATCGAGGGACGGAACTTCACCTTGATCCAGTCCCAGGTCCGCAGGCCGGGCCGGTAGGCGGAGTTCAGTCGCTTGAGAATCACACCTTCGAGCTGGTGCTCACGGCTCCAGGCGATACCCGACCGCACGTCGTTGATCCACGCGGGCGGCACCAGAATCCGGTCGCCCGCCGCCTCCGCGGCCAGCCCTTCCAGCAGACGACGGCGCTCGCTGTAGGGACGCCCGGCCACGGTCCGCCCGCGGTGCTGCAGCACATCGAAGAGCATCAGCGTCACCGGTACCTCCACGGCGGCAGCCTGGATGCGGGAACTCCGGCGCTGCGACATCCGCTGCTGCAGCAGACCGAACGACGGTTTGCCGGTCGCCGGATCCAGGGCGACGATCTCGCCGTCCAGAACGAGTGGGGCGTCCTGCGTCAACGCGGTCAGTGCCTGGAGCTCGGGGTAGCGGTCGGTGGCGTCGGCCCCGGAACGGGCGAACGCTGTCACCGTGCCATCACCGCCTACGCCGGTGATCACACGCATGCCGTCCCACTTCACCTCTGCGGCCCATCCGCTCGTGTCGGCCGGGGCAGGCCCGTCGGTGGCGAGTATCGGCGCGACCCGGCCGGGGTGATCGGGCATGGAAGCAACCGTAGGGCCGGCAGCGGACGGGCGGCCCCAGGCCCTGCCGCCTGTCACTCGTGGGAGGTACCGGTGCACCCGACCGGCGCCGCGACGGCGGTCGTCCGGGTGCGGGCTGCGTCACTGGAGGCACCGGGCCGTCAACCCTCGAATCGCCCCTGCGGTCCGCGCCCGTCCTGGCAGTTCGGCTGCACTCCACTCGCCCGGCCGATACCCGGAAGGTGACTGACGCAAGCAGAGATCAGGCGGGTTTCATCGCCCACCGGATCGCCTTCGTCATCGCCAGCCCGGTCACCCGCACCCCCGTGTCCTCCACGATCGGCACGCGGGGAAGTCTCAGCGGTTTGCGGGCCCAGACCGGAAGGCCGGCCACCGCGTTCGCCGCGAGGACCGCGTAAGGAGCCCTCGCCACGAGGGGCAGCGGCGGATGCAACAGGATGAAGCGCGCGGCTTCGCGGGCCTCTTGAGTGGCTTGCAACTCGGGGCGGTAAGCCCTGATCCGTGCGGCAAGCTCGTTCCGGTCACGCGGCGGGTCGAGGACACCGAGCGCCGCCGCGACCCGAGCGGTGTCCGCGATGTAGCCGTCACAGCCTGCGGCGTCCAGCGGATGCGCACCGTAACGCTGGTGTGCGCGGAGGAAACTGTCGACCTCGGCAACATGCACCCATCCCAGAAGATGGGGATCGGCCGCGTGATACGGCTGCCCGCCCGCTGTGGTGCCCCGCACGCTCTCGTGCACGGCCCTCACACGGTCCACCGCGTCCTGGGCGTCGTTCGCGGTGCCGTAGGTCGTCACGGCGAGGAAGGTGCTGGTGCGCTGCAAGCGCCCCCAGGGATCTCCGCGGTAGCCCGAGTGAGCCGCGACGGCCGCCATGGCCAGCGGGTGTACCGACTGGAGCAACAGAGCCCGCAGGCCGCCGATGAACATGGATGCGTCCCCGTGCACGGTGCGGATGGGCCGGTCGGGGGCGAACCAGCGCGGCCCGGGGGCTCCGTGAATGCGGGCGCGGTTCTCGGGCCCCGCAGGACCCGCCACACGGCTGAAGAGGCTCTTCCCCAGCCGCTCCCGCACGTCGGCGACGCCGTTGGCCCACACATCCATACGCCCAGTATCCGCCTCTCCACCCACCCTGTTCCAGTGCCGCCGGGCATCGGCTGTCACACCGCCCCTGCCCGGGGCGGGGGCACCGGGTCCGGGAACTCTTCAGGCGCGAAGTGCGGCAAGCCAGTCCAGGAGGAGCCGGTTCACCTCGTCGGGTCGTTCCTGTTGGATCCAGTGGCCGCAGCCGTCAATGATCCGGGACGAGCGCAGCCCGGGCAGGGTGGCGGGGTAGGCCTCGATGGCATCGGCCAGCCAGGTGGTGGATGCGTCCAGCGCCCCGCCCACGAACAGGGAAGGCTGGGTGATGGGCGCACCGTCGAACGCGGCCAGGTCCTCCCAGTCCCGGTCCATGGCGCGGTAACGGTTGAGCGCCCCGGCCATGCCGGTCCGCTCGAACTCCGTGCTGTAGATGCCGAGGTCATCCGCACTGAGCCAGGCGGGTCGCCGGCCTGTGGGAAATCGTTCGCGCAGCGTGCCGTCCCTGTCGGCGAAGTGCGGGTCCGGGGCACCGGGATGGGGCATGGTGTCCGCGGACAGCGCCGCGTAGAAGCCGGCGAGCCAGCCGCGGACGTCCGGTTCGATCTCGCTCTCGACCCGGCCGGGTTCCTGGAAACGGGAAACGTAGAACTCCTCGTCGCCACCCATCTGCGCGAAGATCTCGCTGGGTCGCGGCCCGCCGCGCGGGACGTACGGCACACTCATCAGCCCGACCGCGCGAAAGACGTCCGGCCTCACCAGCGCGGCGTTGGCAGCGATGGAGGAGCCCCAGTCGTGGCCCACGACCACCGCGGTCTCCTCGCCGAGTGCGTGCACTACGGCGACGTTGTCCTCGATGAGTTCGAGCATCCGGTAGGCCGCCGCGTCGTCCGGCTTCGAGGAGCGTCCGTAGCCGCGGACGTCGATGGCGGCCGCACGGTACCCGGCCGCTGCCAGCGCGGGCAGCTGATGGCGCCAGGAGTACCAGAGCTCGGGGAATCCGTGCACCAGCAGGACCAGGGGCCCGGAGCCCTGCTCGACCAGATGGGTCCGTCCTGCGGGCGATGGGATCAGACGGTGGGTTGCCGCGGTGCTCTGCTGTCGCATCAGTCCTCCTGGGATCTCGGTCGGCCGTGCGCTGAGCCCGTACCGGACCGGCCGGCCCTTCAGCGCTCCGCACAACGATCATGCGGCGGACGGTGCGGGCGGCGTGAATCCTGTTGCTGTCCCGGCAAAACACGCGAGCGGTGGCCGCGGCCGACGGGCCGTCAGGCGCGCGGCACTTCGTCGAGCCCTGGTTCCTCCGTCGACGGTGCGGGCCGCAGACGGCGCAACCAGGTCTCTGTCTGGGAGAGATGGGCGCTGATGGCGGCGGCCGCGGCTGCGGGGTCCCTGACACTCAGTGCGTGGATGACCGCCTCATGTCCGAGGTCGCTGGCCCTGCGTACTGCGGCGGCCTGCTCGGTGTCGTACACGCTGTAGTGCCTGCCTCGCGAACGCAGCACCTCGGTCAGGGCGGCGAGTGCCTCGTTGCCGCTCGCCCGGCAGATGGTGGCGTGGAACTCGCGGTCCAGCGCGTGCAGTTCATCCTCCTGCTGTGCCTCGACAAGCCGGTCGTGCAGGGCACGAAGCCGCTCGACGACCGAGGCATCGGCACGTGCTGCGGCCAGCGATGCGGCGTGCGACTCGAGAGCACGCCGGACGTCGAACAGCTCCAGCAGCCCATCGAGGGGAAGGACGTCGACGACGGCCGAGAAGCCTCCCAGCATCTGGGCCGGATGCAGCGCGGAGACATAGGTGCCCGATCCGTGCCGGGACTCCAGCATGCCGAGGGCCGCGAGAGAGCGGACCGCCTCGCGCAGTGAACCACGTGACACTCCGAGCCGGGCGCACAGCTCAGGCTCGGGCAGAAGTTGCTGGCCCGCGACCAGCTCACCGCCGGCGATCATGGCGCGCAGTCCGCGCGCCGCTGTGTCCATTGCCGCCATTGCCATGCCCCCTCTGTCCCGTCCGGCCGCCCCCGCCCCCGCCGGCCTCCGCGTCGCGCCGTCTGCCGGGCCTGCGGCGGAACCAACGATGACACACACCAGTCATCTGATGACTACGCCCCACGATGAGATCAAGAAATGAGATTTTTTCGCTACACCCCTGTTCAGACAGGATCGCACCTTCTACCGTTTCCCGCAGTTCCAGCGAGTCATCAGACAACTCTGTGAGAATCATGACCCACTCCACTGCCACTGCTCCCCTCAGCGCCGCCCTCGACGACTTCGCTCTCGACCCGGGCGTACGGCATCTGAACCACGGCTCCTTCGGCGCAGTACCCCGGGCCGCCCTGGCCGAACAGCGGAGGCTGAGGCATGAGATGGAAGGCGACCCCGACCGCTGGTTCCGGGACCTGCCCAGCCGCGTCGCGGAGACCCGCGCCGCCCTCGCACACCACATGCACACCCCGGCGGACACGTTCGCGCTGGTGGCCAACGCCAGTGCGGGCGTCAGCGCGGTCCTCGGATCGGAACGGCTGCCCACCGGCAGCGAGGTGCTGCTCACCGATCACGCTTACGGCGCAGTGGACATGGCCGCGCGCCGTGCGGCGGCGAGGGACGGTGCGCGGGTGCGCGTCGTGCATGTGCCGCTCGACGCGGACTCCTCGGCAGTCACCGGGCTCATGGCCGCCGCGATGAACCCCGCCACCTCTCTGGTCGTCGTGGACCAGGTGACCTCGGCAACCGCCCGTCTCCTCCCGGTCCGCGACATCACGGTGCGCGCCCACGCCGTCGGCGCGCGGGTACTCGTCGACGGAGCGCACGCACCGGGGCTCCTTGCCGACCCCCTGGACCTGATCGGCGAAGCCGACTACTGGGTGGGCAATCTGCACAAGTGGATGTGCGCGCCACGCGGCACCGCCGTGCTCTTCGCCCGGGGCCCCCTGACTCAGCGCCTGTTTCCGGTCATCGACTCATGGGGCGCGGCTGACCCTTTTCCCAGCCGCTTCGACCGCCAGGGCACCGTGGACCTGACAGCCTGGCTCGCGGCGCCGCGCGCACTGGATTTCATCGAGGAACACTACGGCTGGGACGCCTTCCGGGTCGGCTCGCAGCAACTCGCCGATCATGCCCAGCAGACCCTGGCCGACGCCCTGGAGACGCAGATCGCGCCGGCCACCGGAGACCAGGTTCCGGCGATGCGCCTCGTACCGCTCCCGGCCGGGCACGCCGCCGACCAGGACGCCGCGCACGCGCTGCAGCGCCACATCTCGGCCCGCACCGGCTGCGAGATCGCCGTGACCACCTGGCACGGACAGGGCTTCCTGCGCCTGTCCGCTCACCTCTACAACACTGCCGCCGACTACTCCCATCTGGCCGAGCAGCTCCCCCGCTGCCTGGCCGACGCACCCCGGTAGTTCCCGCGCCGGGCCGGGCCACAGCAGCTGACGACAAGCAAGGAAGCACCGCGTGCGCACCAAATCGATCGAAGCCACCCTGCACGACGCCGAGCGTCCCGCGACCCGGCTCGGCCGCACTCTGGGACCGCTGCAGCTCACCATGATGGGCATCGGCGTGACGATAGGCGGCGGAGTCTTCGTCCTCACCGGTACCGCGGCCGCGAACTACGCCGGACCCGCGATCGCTGTCTCGTTCGCCCTCGGCGCGCTGGTTTCAGCCCTGGTGGCCCTCTGCTACATGGAGTTCGCCAGTTCCGTCCCGGTCGCCGGAAGCGCGTACACCTTCGCCTACGTCTCTCTCGGCGAAACCGTCGCCTGGCTCATCGGCTGGGATCTCATCCTAGACATGACGATGGGGGCGGGCGCCGTCGCCAGTGGCTGGTCGCAGTATGTCGCCGACTTCCTGGCGACCTTCGGCATCCGGCTGCCGTCGTCGCTCGCAGGACCGGAGGCAGCGGTCAACGTTCCGGCCGTGCTGGTCATCGTGGTGCTCACGGCCGTTCTCGCGGCCGGAGTACGCACCACCGCCCGCATCAACACGATCATGACGATCGTCAAGCTGGCCGCCATCGTGCTCTTCATCGCTGTCGGGCTCTTCCACATCGATCCGGCGAACTGGAGCCCGTTCATCCCCGCGTCCCGCTCCCTGGACGGGAGCGGCGATGTATGGCAGCAACCACTGCTCGGCTGGGCGGGCATCACCACCAACGCATCCTTCGGGACGGCCGGGATCCTGACCGGCGGCGCCGTGGTCTTCGGTGCTTTCTCCGGCTTCGACATCATGGCGAGCAGCGCCGAAGAGGCGAAGCGGCCCCAGCGGACCCTGCCGGTGGCGCTGATGGCCACGGTCGTCGTCTGCGCCGTGCTCTATGTGGCCGTGACCCTGGTGGTCACCGGTATGCGGAACTACACCGAACTCGACACGGCCGCGCCCGTCACCGCCGCACTCACCGGCGTGGGCGCCGACTGGGCGGTACGCATCGTCGGCATCGGCGCGATCTGCGGCCTGACCACAGTCGTCATGATCATGTTGCTGGGACAGAGCCGCGTCTTCTTCGCGATGAGCCGCGACGGACTGCTGCCGCAGTGGTTCGCGCAGGTGCATCCCAGGACCCGCAGCCCGCGTCGCATCACCTGGACCCTGGGACTGACAGTGGCGCTGATGACCGCGGCTCTGCCCATCCAGGACCTGGCCGAACTCGGCAACATCGGCATGCTGGCCTCGTTCGTCGTCGTGTGCGTGGGCGTCATGTACCTGCGGCGCAGCAGGCCGGACATGCAGCGCGGTTTCCGCACACCATGGGTTCCCTTCGTCCCCGTCGTCGCGCTCCTGCTGTGCCTGCTGCTTGTGGGAAGCCTGCCCCTGATCACCTGGGTGCGATTCCTGGGCTGGATGGCCGCCGGACTGCTCATCTACGTGTGCTGGGGGCGCCGCAACAGCCGCTTGGCGAAAACCGAAAGCGCCGGGCCCGTCCACAGCGCAGAGGCCGTCGGAAGCGGTACGCGCCACGGATGACGGGGCGGATGACGAGGCGGGCCGGGCACACTGAGCGGATGGACAACTACCGCATGGTGCACCGCAACCCCGTTCCCGAACGGTACGGACGCCTGCGGGTGGAGACTGATCCCGGCCCGGCCCGCTGGCTCGGCGAGCCACGCAACCACGGCGCATTCGGCACGGTGGCGGGCGTCTGCGCCCCGGGATTCGCCGCCTACGCGCGGGTGCTGCATCCCGCGTCCCTGGGTGAGCGGCCGGTGCGATGGTCCGCGGTGGGCGCAGCGTACGGACACGAGGTCGTGCCGGGTACGGACTGGCACACACTGATCGGGATGGACCGCGACTACCCGAACGCCGAGGTGTACGGCCTGCCCGGCGTGTGGGACGAGCACCCGGCGGAGGGGCCCACCCCACTCGGCGTCGCCCGCGCTCTGATCCCCGTCCTGGCCCGGCACACCGCGACCTCAGAGCACTGCTGGTACGGGCTGTGGAACGGGTACGGGAGGTGGGACTTCGATCAGCTGCCCTCCTTCGCGACACCGGGCCGGGACGAGGTGCTGCTTGCCGGCACGCTGAGCGACGCCGTCTCGCCGGCGTCCCTGGACGAGTTCGCCGAGCTGCCCGACCTCTGGTGGCCCCAGGACCGCGCCTGGTGCCTGGGCGGTGACGTGGACCTGGTGAGCACCTACATCGGCGGGTCCGGAGAGCTGATCGACGAGCTGCTGGCCGCGCCTGAGCTCGAGGCCCACCGGGTGGCGCCCGGCGACGGGGTCGGCTGACCCGGTCCACGCGTCAAGCCCGGGCCGGGGGCCCGGGCTTGAGGTCGGAGCCGGCACTGCCACGACCCGCCGGAACTCCCGGCTCGACAGGTCCGCACTCGGTTCGGACCTACCGGTCGTTCCGGCTTGAGCATTTGCTCAGCGGGTGCCCGTCGCCGCCTTGGCGGAGGCCGCGGTGACGGTGGCGGTCGCCGACTTGGCGCTGGTGTTGCCCGCCGCATCAGAGGCGGTGACCCGGTAGGTGTAGCTCTTCCCAGCCGTGACCGAGGTGTCCTTGACGGTGACCTGAGGCCGTGACCACATAAGTGAACTGGCCTGTACGGTCGCGATCGGCGTGCCGGCACCGTTCCGGTACACCTTGTACGTCAGCTTGGAGTCGTCGGTGTCGAAGCTCGCCTTCCAGTGCACCTGCACCTCGCCCGCCTTCACGGAGGTTGCGGAGACGACC
Source organism: Streptomyces sp. NBC_00344 (assembly GCF_036088315.1). Taxonomy (NCBI): domain Bacteria; kingdom Bacillati; phylum Actinomycetota; class Actinomycetes; order Kitasatosporales; family Streptomycetaceae; genus Streptomyces; species Streptomyces sp. NBC_00344. The sequence goes on from NZ_CP107996.1 coordinate 368,250, forward strand.
GGCACCAAGGGCGCTCCCGTGTCGCCCGTGGAGGCGAACCGGGTCAGACTCTGCGCCGCGGAACGGTTGACCGTGGTGAACTCGCCACCGGACCAGAGGTAGTGAGCGGCGCCGGACGTCGCGACCGTCAGGGCGCGGGGTCCGATCCCTTCACCGTTGCCGTCATTGGTGTCCGGGAACCAGCCCAGTTTCCCGGTGCCCGTGGTGGGCTCTGCCAGGAAGTGGTGACGCGCACCGTTGGGGAACTCGCCGACGCTGGAACAGTCGTGTGCGTGCGAGGCGCTGTACAGCACACTCTGATAGGACTTGACCGCCTGCGTGGCGCCCAGACAGGTGTCGCGCCAGCGCTGGGCGAGATTACTCGCATTGAGCGCGATCCGCCCGTCGAAGGCACCGAAGCCGGTACCTTCGTTGCCGGTGTAGATACCGGTGGCGTCCGTGTCGATGGTCTTCACCACCGAGTTGGCCGGGATGAAGCCCGGGTACGCTTTCGCCGTTTTGCCCGATGTGGCATCGACCACCGCCAAGGCGTGCGAAGCGGTCCCGTTGACGGTGAAGAAGTCCCCACCGAGCACTGCCTTGGTGCCGTCCGGGGTCAGCGCGATGGCCCGGCCCGGCTTGTCCACATCGGCGGTGAAGGGGAGCACAGCTCCGTCGGCGGCCTTGACCGCGGCGTAGCGCTGGTGTTTCTTGCCACTGACCGTACTGAAGTCACCTCCCGCGTACACCGTGTCCTTCGTGACGGCCAGAGCCCGTACGGTGGCCGAGAAGGCGGCATGGAAGCTGGTTCTGGGCTTGCAGGTGGCGATGTCGATCGCGGTCAGCGAGGAGACGGGGGTGCCGTTGACGGCACCGAAGTAGCCACCCGCGTAAAGGGTCTTCTGGTCCGGAGACACGGCCAGAGCCCTGACCGTAGCGGTACCGCTGCCGACGGTGAAGGACAGCTTGCAACCGGTGGGTGCGCCGGTCGCAGCGTTGAAGGCGGCGAAGTTCACCGCGGCCCGCTGGGCGCCGGAGACACCGGCCGGTGGCCGCAGCGCGGAAAAGGTGCCCCCTGCGAAGACGACGCCGCCGGACTGGGCAAGCGCCCACACGATGCCGTTCGTCTGCCAGGTCGGCAGGGCGTCCGCCGTGAACGCCACCGGCGGGGTGATGGCCCTCGCCTCGGGCGCCGCGACCACCCCCAGGCCGACGGCGACGAACGACAGGGTGAGAGTGGCCGACAACCCTCTTGATCTGTGCATGAACCCCCCAGGGTTAAGCCCGGCACCCACCCGGAGAGGCGTGAAACAGAACGAGAACGTCTGGATCAGGACTCGCCGTGGCGGAATGGACCGGAAAGCGGAAGCTTGGAGAAGAGTAGGCCGGATCATCCACCCCAACCAATCCCCACATCAACGTACTTGCGCGGCATGCCGAACGGGCCTCTTCGTGAGGTCCCGTCGCTTGCGCCCTCTGGGCAGTTAGAGGGCGCACCTGCGGGGAATACGGTGGTTTCAGCCGGAATCCCTGTCTGGAGCCACCACCGAAAGGACTCTGGTGAGTAAGGAAAAGAAGAAGAAGCTGCCACTGGCCTACAAGCCTGTCGGATTCGTGCTCGGCTGGGCGGCAGGGTCACTGGCCGGGCTCGTGTTCCAGAAGGCCTGGAAGGCAGTGGCACACGAGGACGACGCCCCGGACGCCCTGGACGAGGACCGTGGTCTCAGCGAGATCCTGCTGGCCGCTGCCCTGCAAGGCGCTCTGTTCGCCGCGATGCGCAGTGCGGTGGACCGGTCGGGCGCTGTCGCCATAAGGCGGATGACCGGCACATGGCCAAGTGGCAAGGGCGGCCGCGACTGAGGGCCGTCCCGTAGTCGCCGACCACGGGCAGCCGGAGCGCGCCGGGGTGCGGCATCGCGGCCCTGTGGGCCCGGAATCGCCGGCAGGCCGTGGCCACATATCGGGCCACGGCCTGTCGGCGATCCTCAGTTGTCGGCCAGGAACTGTTTGGCCAGCGCGTCACCGCGGGTCACCGCGGCGTCATGGCTCTCGATGGGGTTTGCCGTCGCGTTCTTGAACAAGATGTAGGTGACGCCGGATTCGGCACCACCGGTCTCCGGGTCGGGGTCGATGCCCAGGCCCTTCGCCGCGCTGTAGGAGGCCTCACCGATGATCTGGTTCGGCCCGGTATCACCGACGACCGCGTACTCGACCTTGTTGTTGTAGATGACGGCCACCACACCGCCGCCCTCGATGCCGGCCGACGAGTAGTTCCAGATGCTGCTGGAACTCGGTACGACCACGTAAGGAAGCGCCGCGGCGTTCAGCGGCTCACCGTTGGACTGATGGAAGGCGGTGTCGTCCTGGAACCACGGATCGGTGTCGCCGTTGCACTGTGAGGTGACCTGCCCGTCGCAGTCGACGTCCATGTCCGCCTTCCAGAAGACCGCTCCGTTCTTGCCGCAGACAGCGACGGTCGCCGAAGTCTCCTCATCGGTGCGGTACTTGCCGTTGGAGAGCTGCGAACAGCCGGTGACCTTGGCCAGCAGGGCGGATGCGCTCACCGATCCCTCCTGGACCCCGCTGGGGGTGGCGGTTCGATGGGGGCTCGCGGCGGCGGGGAGGGCGGCAGCGAGTGGCACGGCTGCGGTGACGAGGAGCGCGGCGAGGAGACGACGACGCATGGGGGAGCTCCTTCTGTTAGGAAAGTTTCCTTACCAGGGCATGACAAAGGTGCCCATGACTCCGCCTCCCGTCAACCCCATAGGCACAACGGCGCGGACGGACCGGACCCCTGAACAGGGGTGGACCGGGGCCCCGTAGCGGGTATGGCTCCCGGGCGGTTCACCCGCGAGCCGCCAACCGGCATCAGGTGATCACCACCGGGGTCGGATCAGGCACCGCGGTGCGAGAACGCGTCGCCGCCCTCGAGCCCGGCCCGCCGGCCGAGCGCTACCGGATCAGGGTCTGCCAGGTGGGCTCCTGGGCGGGATCCAGATTCCGCAACCGGGCGAGCGTGTCCGGGTCCTGCACGTCGAGCCAGTCCGCCAGCTCACGGAAGGACACACAGCGCACGCCCTTGCGGGGGCACACATCCTGTATCACGTCCTCGACGGCGTCCATGTAGATTCCGCCGTTCCAGTTCTCGAAGTGGTTGCCGATGAACAGCGGCGCGCGATTGCCGTGGAAGACGCGCTCAAAGCCGTCGAGGTAGGCGTTCTTTGCCTGTTCCTGCCACGTCGCCCACCGGGACGGATCACCCTGGGTGGTGCCGCCCGTCTGGTTGTAGAGGAAGTTGAAGTCCATGGAGAGAGCCTGGAACGTGCCGCCCGGGTAGGGCAGCAGCTGGAGGGGGAAATCCCAGACACCGTGCTTCCTGGCCGGCCAGATCTGAAAGTCACCGGCCGAACTCGCGTCGTAGCGCCAGCCGAAAGGCTTGATGGCGGGCAGCAGGGTCTTCTGCCCCTCGAGGCAGGGCGCGCGCCCGCCTGTGATCTCACGGTCGGGGTCGAAGGGCAGCGGGGGAAGGTCCTTGAAGCCGGTGTTCGTCTTCCAGTTCTTGATGAACTGGTATGTCTGGTCGATCTCGCTCTTCCACTCGGCGGGGCTCCACTCGCCACCGCCCTTCTTCCCGCAGAAGTGTCCGTTGAAGTGCGAGCCGATCTCGTCGCCCTCGGCCCATGCCTTGCGCACCTGCTCCAGGGTCATCCGGATGTGTTCGCGGGTGGGGTACGAGATCGCCGAGTCGCCGACGGAGTGCTGTGGCGGCTTGTAGAGATGCTTCTTCGACTCCGGCAGTAGGTAGATGCCCGTGAGGAAGAACGTCATATGCGCGTTGTTCTCGCGTGCCACCTTGCGGAACCGCGAGAAGAGCCTGTCGTCGCCCTGCAGCGCGCCATCCCAGGAGAACACGACGAACTGCGGCGGTTTCTCACCCGGTTTGAGGCGCTCCGGCTTCAGCTGTCCCGGCTGCGGACCGGTGTACGAGGTGGACCCGTCGCCCAGCACCTTCACCTTCCCGTCCCAGCCCGCCTCGTCGTCCTCTCCGACTGCCCCGGTCGCTGAGCCGGCTCCGGCAGGTCGTGCGGCTCCGTTCGCGGACGCCGCGATGCCCGGCTGCGGTGACGCTGCGGGCCCGTCGGTGTCGCTGCCGATGAACGGGATTGCCACCACCGCGGCCGCCGCGGTGGCAAGCACCACCCCCACGGCGGCACGGACGCGGAACGCGGACAGCGTCACATGCCGTCGGCCGAGCGCGGTACGGAGCGTGCGGGGTATGCGGGTCATCGCGATGTCACTTCCTGTACGGGTCGACGGGCGGCGTCGTGGGGCAGGGCGCTGCCTCGTCACATGCCGCTCCCATCGGGTCTCCTGCCGGCCACGGACGTCAGATAGGCGTTCCAGATCCGTGAGGGGTACGTCCGATCGGCCTTGGCATCTCCGCCAAGACCGGTGACCGGCAGCGGCTTCAGGTCTCCCAGGTTCATGCGGTAGACGACGACGGCCGTCGCCTCCTGCGCGGTGTAGCCCACGAACCAGCCGGCGGTGTGGTCCGCTGTGGTTCCGGCCTTGCCGGCGGCGCCGGCGGGCGCGTTCGCTGAAGCAGAGCCACCTCCCCGGAGTGCGCCGCGAAGGGCGTCGGTGACCTGAGCGCCGACTTCGGCACTGAAGGCACGGTCGCGGTGCGGCCGCGCCAGGGCCACGGGTTCACCACCGCGGGATGCCCGGGCCACCGAGAAGGGCTCCGTGTGGACCCCGCCCGCGGCGAACGTCCCGTAGGCAGCGGCCATCCGCAGGGCGCTCGGCGTCGAGTTGCCGAGTGAGAACCCCGGAACACGTGCCCCGAGGCTGGTGGCGAGGAGCCCGGCGTCCTGGGCCGCGCGGGCCACCCGCTCATAACCGACGTCCGTACCGAGCTGCATCAGCGGTGCGTTGACCGAGTGCACCATCGCGTCACGCAAACTGATGTGCCCCCACGAACGGCCCCCGTCGTTCTCTGCCTTGACCACTTTGCCGTTGCGGTCCCAGTAGGGGCCCTCGGGTGTGATGACCGGGATGTCGTCGTCACCGTCGTAAACGGTGGCCGGGAACACCGGGGTGCGGGGCTCACCGCGTTTTCGCTGCACTCCGTCGCGCAGAGCGGCCGCGTACACGAAGGGGGTGAACGCCGATCCGGCGGGGACGGTGATCGAGTTGGATTCGTTGAACCCCTGGGTGAGGAAGTCGGGCCCTCCGTACACGGCGAGTATCCGTCCGTCGGATGCGATCGACGCTGCGCCGGTGTGCGCATGCCTGTCGGCCGCCCGGTGGGCCGGATCGAAGCCTTTGGTGACCCTGCGTACCGACGTCGCCAGCTCCGTCGTGCGCATTCTGTCGAACGTCGTGTGGACCTCATAACCGCCCAGGTCGAACGCTGAGTCCGAGATGTGGCCCGCCTTCTGGACATAGGTCTTGGCGAGAGCCGCGAGATAGCCGGGCTGACCGCTCGCCGTGGAGGGCTTGGGCGGAGCCTTCGGCTCGGGGAAGACCTTGTACGCGGACCGCTCGGCCGGAGACAGCGCTCCGGTGGTGACCATCCGGTCGAGGATCCACTTCCAGCGGCGCACCGCCCGGTCATGGTTCTTCGCGCTGATCGCGGGATCGTAGAGGGACGCCCCCTTGAGGACCGAGGCCAGGAACGCGGCCTCGCTCACCGTGAGATCACCCACCTCCTTGCCGTAGTAGGCCTGAGCTGCCCGCTGGACGCCATACGTTCCCCGGCCGAACCAACTGGTGTTGAGGTAGCCCTCGAGAATCTCGTTCTTGCTCAGCCGGTTGTCCACCTTGACCGCGAGGAGCATCTCGTGGAACTTCCGGCTGAGATTCTGGTCCTGATTGAGGTAGGCGTTCTTCACGTACTGCTGTGTGATGGTGGAGCCGCCCTGGGTGTCGCCCCCGGTGATCATCCGCAGAGCCGCGCGGGTCATACCCGAGGCGGATACGCCCGGATCCGAGTAGAAGCTCGCGTTCTCGGCCGCCAGTACCGCGTTCCGCACGCGCCGCGGAACTCTGGACAGCGGCACCTCCTGCCGGTTGACCCAGCCGCTGCGGGCCAGCTCCGTACCGTCCGACCAGTAGTACACGTTGTCCTGCTGGGTCGCGAAGGCATTGAGCTGATTCGGTATGTCCGTCCGGGCGTAGGCGTACATCACCAGTGCGGCGCCGCTGGTCGCCCCGAGCAGAACGAGGGCCAGGATCTGACGCCATGACGGCAGCCAGCGCCGGAGGCCGGCACGGTTCGAGCGCGGATAGTCCACCCGTATGCCGGCGAGCCTCGCGACCATGCGCGAGAAGCGTGCACGAACCCTCGCACCCGACGCGGCGCCTGCCCGTCCTCGGTGCGTCACTCCGAGGCTCCCCCGCAATCGCCCGTGCCGTCGGATCTGCTGGCCGTCTCCGGACCTTCCGGCGAGATGCGACAGGCGTGGCGGAGTATGTGCTGCATACCTGGGGGATTCCTAACGACAGTGCGTGACCGAGGAATTGTGCGGTCGGTCAGGGCGATGAGGTGCGGGGGCCGCCGACCTGCGGCAACGACGTTCTACGGCGAGCACAGTCCGGACTTTTGGTGAAGATCAGTGAACTTCCGGCGGATATACGGTGGTTCACGGAACGGAAGCCGGAAGGCTTTGCGTAGCCCCCTCCCCGTCCATCGCCTGCCCTCCGTGAAGCTTTGGCCTCTACTTCACCGATGCGCTGGACCCCTTGATTTGTTTCGCCGCATCACGAACATGGCTGGAAATGATCAGTGCCGTGGGGTGCCGGTGCCACGGCGACGCGGAACACCCCGGGCCCGGGGCCTCCGGTCAGGGCCGGTGCCTGACCCGCACCGGGGCGGTGTCCACGACGGACCGATACGTGGTGCTGCCCCGGAAGGTGGCGAGGTAGCCGTGATGCCGCAGGTCGTCGTAGAGACTCCGGCTTCCGCGGGTCCGGTCCGGGACGGTGGCTTCGCAATGCGCCACACCGTGAACGTCGGATACCGCGGTGCACAGCTGTCGCGTCCTTGCCGTGTTGGTGAACGTGATCAACTGACGCGCCAGGGGGGTGCCGTCGGCCTCGCTGAGGGTGGCGTGGAGGCCCCTGACGATCAGGGCCGACGGCCCCGACCGCTGCTGCATGGAGGCCGGCCGCGCCGCGAGCCGTGTGGGGACGCGGCGAATGGTGACGGCCGGGGACGGGGCGGAATTGAGGCTGGTGGCCCCGGCGGCGTTGGTCCCTGTCACCGTGAACTCATAGCTGTCACCCGGCGTGAGAGAGGTGACCGTGATGGGGGAACCGGGCCCCTGAGCGACCTGGCCGCCCCGGGAGTGCTTGGTGAGATCGATGGCGGTGACGATGTAGCCGGTGACCGCGGGTGAAGCGCTGCCGATGAACGACACCGTGGCCTGCGCGTGGCCGGGAGCAGCGGTCACATTGGTGGGCGGGACCGGGGCCGGTGGCACGGCCAACCCGACCGGGGTGCTCAGACCCGAGACGGGCAGGGTGCTCTGCCCGCCGCCGTTCGCCGGCACCTCCACCACCCTGTCGTTACCGAAGTCGGCGACGAAGAGGTTGTCGACCGCGTCGAGCACCAGCCCCTGCGGGCTGCGCAGACCGGACGTGGGCACTGTTTCCTGCGGTCCGCCGTCCACGGGCATCTTCACGACCCTGCCGTTCGCCGAGTCGGAGATGTACAGGTCGCCGTCGGAGTCGAACGCCAGCCCGGTCGGCTGGGAGAGACCGCGGGCGGGAACGGTCGTCTGCGGTCCCCCGTCGGCAGGCACCTTCACGACTCTGTCGTTGCTGAAGTCCGCGACGAAGAGGTTGCCGAGCGCATCGAGCGCCAGACCGTCCGGGTGGACCAGGCCCGTGGTCGGGACGGTGGTCTGCGGCCCCCCGTCGGCGGGCACCTCGACCACCCTGTTGTTGAAACTGTCGGAGATGAACAGGTTGCCCGCCGCATCGAGCGCCAGACCGATCGGCCGCGACAGGTCGGTGGCGGGGACCACGGTCTGCGGACCGCCGTTCCCCGGCACCTTCACCACCCTGTTGTTGCCGGTGTCGGAGACATAGAGATCTCCCGCGGCGTTGAGCGCCATACCGGTGGGACGGGTCAGTCCGGTGATCGGGGCATCCGTCCCGGAGCCGCCGTCCGCAGGTACCTCCAGCACGGTGCCGTCGGTGTAGTCGGACACGTACAGTGGCGCGCTGCCGGGCGCTGGTACCGCCGCGGCGGTACCCGGCGCCAGGGACACCAGCCCGGCCGTGCACAGCGCCAGGATCGCTGCCGCCGCAGACAGACGCCGCCGCGCCGACCTGCGCCCCTGCCCGGCAGGAGGAGACGGCTTCCGCCTGCGCGGCTCAGGAGAACGAGGCACTGAAGAGCGGCACATGACACACCAACCTGTTCTGGCCGGGCGGCCGGATGCCGTACCGGCCGGCGGAGACGGCGAACACCTCGTGCGCACACGGCGGAAGAGGCCGGGAGTACTGCTATGACGTCCCGTCACCGAACCCGGCCGAATCCGTCTGCCGGGCGGGCCGTGGTCCTGCCGACCTTATGAACCAGCTCGCGGCACCGGCACGCACCACGCCACCGCCCGCCCGGATTCCACCCCAACGGCAGGGGACAGAGTCCATCGCGGCAGCCCTCTCCTGCGTACACTGCCCAGGCACAGCCGCCACCCTCGAACCGCACCGACAGGGAGGTGAGAACGCCCATGCATCTGGTTCTGACCTCCGACACGCATCTCCCGAAGCGGGCAGGCCTGCTCCCCCACCCGCTCCTGGACGCGATCGAACAAGCCGACGCCGTCATCCATGCGGGTGACTGGGTCGACCCGGCAACCCTGGACCTGCTCGAATCCCGTGCGCGACGTGTCATCGGGGTCTATGGGAACAACGACGGCCCGGAGCTCCGGGCCCGGCTGCCCGAGGTGGCCAGTGCCGTTCTCGGCGGGCTGAGATTCGGGGTCGTGCACGAAACGGGAGCCGCGCAGGGACGCGAGCGGAGATGCTCCGCTCGCTTTCCTGATCTGGACGTACTGGTGTTCGGCCACAGTCACATCCCGTGGGACACCATAGCGCCGACGGGCCTACGGCTGCTCAATCCCGGTTCTCCGACGGACAGACGGCGTCAGCCGTACTGCACCTTCATGACCGTCGATGCGGCCGCGGGCCGGCTGAGCGACGTACGGCTGCACCGTCTCCCGCCACGACACCGGCCCACGGGCGGTGGCGGCCCCGCATCGCCGTCAACGACCCGGCAGCGCTGACCGCCCACCGCGCACCAGACGGCGCAGCGCGAGGCGGGCGAGCGGTGTGTAGGGAGCGATGACGATCCACGGGCCCCGGAGGGTCAACGTCGTCAGTGCACCCTCGGCGGTCGGCGTGACGGCGTGGAGCAGCCGCACCTTCAGCGGGCCGAGGCGGACCTGCCAGGACCAGGTGTGGCCCGTCTCGTCCACGTCGTCGATGCGGAACCGAACGGTCACCCCGAACCAGGAGCTGACCGTGCCCCGCGCACCCGGTGCGATGCGTTCTCCCGGGGCGTCGACGGCCGTGATCTGGGGCGCCCACTGCGCCCAGTGGCGGTACACCGCGTAGCGTTCCCACACCAACTGAGCGGATGCGGAGCCTGAGGCCTTCGCATGCACCGTGCCCATACCGCTTCTCCCTGGGTGTCGAAGGCCGGCGCCGGACGAAGGGCACGAGCGGAGCCACAGCACTCCACGGCGCCGCAGGACATCGGCCCTTGCCGTCGTTGCAGCCTTTTCCGTATTCCACCCCGGCACAGCCGAGAGTGGCCCGACGCCGCGCCCGGCCGGCGGTTACTGGGTGAACCTGGGCAGCCACTTCACCTGGTAGTCGGGATGATTCGCATGCTCAGCCGCCATCTGCCGGACCACGAAGCCCAGTCCGACCGCGCGGCCGGAGGGGAAGTCGTGGTACGGACGGTCGGTGTCCAGAGCCGCGACCTCCTCGTACTCGTCGAGCAGCACCTTGCTCGTCTCGGTGCGCCGCAGTGTGCGCGCAGGGTCCTGGAGAGAGATGTGCGCGTCGTAACCACGAGTCCGTACGGTGAATGCGATGGCAGCGGTCCGGTCATGGACTTCGCCGGGCACCTCGGCCGGACATCGCCAGCTCTCCCCACCCGCCGCCTGCGCGATCTGTTCCTCGTCGGCAAGGCGCGCCCGGACAAAGGCCACCATGTCGGAGTTGTCTGTCATCAGCGCCGAATCCTCCACCGTCACAAACCCGTACCGGAAGCCGATTCACCGTACGGGGCCCGTTCTGCTTGCTCAGCAGAGGATGCCGTACGACCGGGACCGGACGCACACACGGGGGTGCCCGCGGCTCGGGATCCGTAGGCCTCGGCCTGCTCATCAGTCAGAGACTCCGCTGAGACGGGGCGCAGGGTTTCCGCCGGCCGACCAGGACGATCGGAGGCTTCCCCTGCGCCGACGGCAGACGCGCGTCCCTCATCGAGGCCACCACCGCCGGCCACGCGCTGCGTAAGGAAGTCGAGCAGTTGTGGACCCCGGCAGTGGGCCCTCATCAAGAACGGCGCCGTCCAATCCTCGGAGACCACCCGGGCCGGGCGGGTCGGGCCCTCCGCTACGTCGGCAGCCGCCGTGTGGGCTGCCTGAGAACGGGCAGGCATCTCACCAGGTGCTCAGGTCATCCGGTGGACAGATCGTCCGCCCCGACCTGATGCTGCCGGGCTGATTGTCGGACAGGGAAATCGGTATCTCCTGATGCAACGCCGTCGTCGCGCAGATGTGTCCCCCGAAGCTCTTCACGAGACAGCAAAGCAACTCGCAGAGGCTGTCGACGCTATTTCGTCGGTGTTGCAAGGTGCCGCTATGGAGGACGGGCACCTGTCTCAGCAGCAGTTGAGAGTGCTGGCGTCGCTGCGGCAGCGCCCTGGTATCAACCTGACGGCCTTGGCGCGCGGCGTGGGGCTGAGCCTGCCCCGGGCCAGCCGTGTGTGCAGCGGACTGGAATCCGCCGGCTTACTGTCGCGCAGCCCGGCCGATTCCGACCGCAGAGAGATCGGGCTCGCCCTGACACCGGGCGGCATCGCACGCCTGGAGCGCGTCGAGGTCCGGCGGGTGGAGTCGCTGGTGGACGCACTCGGCCGGATGCCCGCGCGCGACCGGCGCGGTCTGGTCGCCGGGTGCCGGTACCTGGCGTCGTCACTCACTGCCATGCGGGCCGGGGGTGACTGAGGGAGTCGCGGAGACCGCCTCGTCGACCGTGGCATACACCGGCATGGCACCGTCCAGGCCGATGACGCCGATGAGCCGCTCCATGAAAGGTGAGGGGGCTGCGAGCCGCAGCCTGGAGTCGAGCTGCGAACGGCCGTGGAGAATGACGTTCACCGTGGTGGAGTCGGCGAATGTGACACCCGAGAGGTCGATGACCACGGGTGTCGTGTCCTGTGTCCCGGCGTCGTGAAGGGCCGCTTCCAGGGCATCGACGTTGTCGATGTCGAGCTCTCCGGTCACGACCACGACGGCTGCTCCCTGATGCCGGTGGGTGGCGACGAGGACGGCCTGGCCGGCCTTCGGTGGTCTTTGCACGTGGTGTCCTTCAGCTGTGGATGGACGTCGGGCGCCACGGGGGCTGCCGCACGGACAGCCCGCCCTGGAGATCCGAACCCACGATAGGAGTAATAGTTGCCGTTTGACAACATTCACCATAAGGCAACAGTCTGCACGCATGAGTCAGTTGACGGCCGGCCCGCTGTGCGGAGTCCCGGCACGGGAGTGGACCCGCCTGACGCTATGCGCTGTCCGCGACCTGGTCGCCCCGGTGATCCCCGGAACCACCGGCCTCCACGTCGAGCGCGACCGTGGCCGCGGCGTGAAAGGCCGTGAGGCCCTTGGTGAGCGCCTCAACGGCGGCCGGCTCCATCGCGTCCAGAACGACAGCGACCTCACGGGCCCGGATGCCGCGGTATTCGTTGAGCAGAACATGGCCGTGCGAGGTCAGCCGCAGTTCGACCTCTCTGCGGCTCGTGGGACTGGGGCACCGCTCCACCAGGCCCATGGCCTGCATCCGGTCACAGAGCCTGCTGACCGACGAAGCGCGCGATCCGAGGGCCCTGCCCAGGGAACGCAGGTTGGCGCCCTCGCGTTTCTCGATGATGAGCAGGGCGCGGAGCTGGGAAGGTGAGATGGTGCCCGCCGGGGCGGCCTCCTGGCCACGTCCCCACAGCAGCTCGAGTAGTTCCGATGCCGCCCGGGCAGCATCGGAGGCCTTCGCACGCGCCTGGGGCCGACCGGTAAAGCGGGACATCCCATCACTGTGTCACCCGACGAAGGTCCCTGTCAGCCCGGCAGCGGCCACCTCCCCGATCGCACTGAAGAATGCTGGAGACCGTGACCCAGAACAGCGGTATGGAGAAAGCGGTACGCGCGGCGGCACCGTACGCCCTGGTGGACACGGTCCGAGACTTCCTCGCCACGTCGCATGGTGCCACTTCCGTGCAGCTGTATCTCGTGGACTACGGGCTCTCGGTACTCAACCCGCTCGAGCCCGTTGCCGACCCGGAGCAGTCACGGTCGCTCCACAACACGCCTGAGGGACGGGCGTTCGGCAGCCAGGAGCCACGCGAGCAGCAGGTCCGGCACGGTGACGCGGTGGATCACCATCTGCCGGTGACGGTGCGCGGGGAACGACTGGGCATCCTCACCGTCAGGCTGCCGGGCGAGCGGTCCACTCCGGCGGCCATCGACGACCTGGCCCATGCCGCGGATCTCCTGGGGCACGAGCTTCTTGTCGCCGAACGGGACACCGACCTGTACCAGAGGGTCCGAAGAGTGAGCAGACTCACCCTGGCGGCCGAGATGCAGTGGCAATTGCTACCGGCTCGCGCGTGCAGCGCACCGGAGTATGCGATCGGAGCCCAACTGGAGCCCGCGTACTCCATTCACGGTGACAACTACGACTGGGCCGCGGACCGGGACGAACTCACGCTCGCCGTGACCAACGGCATGGGCGAGGGCATCCGCGCGTCGCTGCTCACCAATCTCGCCGTCAACGCCCTGCGCAACGCACGACGAGCCGGAATCGGCGTCGCGGACCAAGCGGCGCTGGCGGACCAGGCCCTCTACGAGCAGCACCGCGGCGACGCGTACGTGTCGACACTGCTCCTGCGCTTCATTCTCACTACGGGCCGTGTGGAGGTGGTCGACGCCGGTTCACCGCAGCTATGGCGAAAACGGGGCAAAAAGGTGGAGCGCATCGCCCTCGAAGCCCAGCTCCCTCTCGGCATGTTCGAGGAGACTCCGTACACGGCGCAGGAATTCCACGTCGAGCCCGGGGACCGGTTGCTGTTCCTGAGTGACGGCGTCTATGAAGCCGTCTCCCCGCTGGGAGAGGTCTACGGCGACCGTGCCCTGGCCCGGGCGATCCACTCCACCAGTCTGCTTCCGGCAGCCGCCGTCCCCCGCGCGCTGCTCCACGAGCTGGCCAGTCACCGCGCGACCGAGACCCCCGACGACGCTCTGGTGCTCTGCCTCGACTGGTTCGGCAGAGCGGACGGACGACCCTGACCTCAGGTTCCGGGGAAGTGCCTGCCTTCGGCCCGGCCTGCCGGGTCTCACTCCAGAGGCAGGATCGCTTCGACCCGCTTGCCGGTTCCGGTCGGTGTGACGGCGACGCTCTTGGCCAGACGGCACACCAGGGGCCAGCCGTAGCCGCCGATGAACTGGCCGGCCGGGCGCGGGGTGGTGGCAGGCGGATCGGAGCTGGCATCGGCAACCACCAGTCGCAGCCCGTCGGGGCCGCATTCGGCGATGAAGCCGGTCAGCCCACCACCGTGCCGGAACGCGTTGGTCACCAGCTCGGATGTCACCAGAAGCGCGTCCGCCAGCACTCCATCGCCCAGGGCCGTTCCGGCACTCCCGCCGAACCTGCGGTGCAGCATCTCCGCAACCTGCAAGCGTGCCGCCGCCGCACTGACGGGCACGGGCGCGCGCAGCTCCGCGCCGTCGGGCGCGCCTCCCCCGCTCGCGCCCTTCCCGTCGTCCACCCGTTGCGCATTCACCGTGCTGTCCGCCTGCCCCCGTGCGTCGTCCTTCTGCGACCGTCACAGCCTCGATGCGGGGAGCAGCTCACACCCGGCCCCGCGCCGCCGCCCGATCGTGGCCAGTTTCCCATGCCCCACTCCGGGCGGATGCGTGAACACCGGATTCCTGGGCCCCGGGCAGCCTCCGTATCCGCCTTCCGTGCAGGACGAGTGCCCGTCCCCCGGACGGGCCGCGCACCCCACGTCATACTGGCCAGCGGCGGAACCGAGAGGCGGAACCGTGAACCAACAACACACGGAGTACGACGTCCTGGTGGTCGGGGGCAGCGGAGTGGACACGGTGGTCCGCGTCGGCTCGCTGCCCGTACCGCTCGCCGATTCCGTGCACGTCGGGCCGATCGAGGAGTGGGCGGGCCACACCGGGGGAAACGTGGCCCTCGGAGCCCGCGCACTCGGCCTGAACGTCGCGTTGCTCGACTTCATCGGGGACGACTGGACCGGCACGCTGGTACGTGAGCGACTGGCCGCGGGCGACGTGCAGTTCGTGCCGTTGCTCTCCGCAGCGGGAACCCGTCGTGCGGTGAACCTGGTGGATGCGACCGGCCGCCGGATGTCCTTCTACGACGGGCGTGACCCGGCCGGCCTGCGGATGCCCCGGGAGTTCTATCTCCCCCGGCTCAGGCGCACGCGCCACATCCACCTCTCCATCTCGGACTTCACACGTCACCTCTTCGACGACATCGTGGATCTCGGCGTGCCCGTCTCCGCTGATCTGCATGACTGGGACGGACTGGCCGACCACCACCGGGAGTTCGCCCTACGCTCGGATCTGGTCTTTCTGAGCGCGGCGGGCGCGGGCCTGGGCACCACGGCCCTGATGCGGGAGATTCTCCGCGAGGGTCGGGCCGGGGCGGTGATCGCCACTGCGGGCGCCGAGGGCGCCTACGTCCTCACCCGGGACGGCGGTCCCACTCCGCACCACATTCCGGCAGCCGTTCCATCGGCGCCGGTGGTCGACTCGAACGGCGCCGGCGATGCATTTGTCTGCGGCTTCCTGTACGGCCGGCTGGGCGGCCGGGACGTACAGGAGTGCGCCCGACTGGGCACGGTGGCAGGTGCCTACGCGTGTACCGCGCCCGGTTCCGTCGCTCTCATCACCGAGAGCGCCCTCCTTTCGGATGGCCGGGCCCGCGGCGCCGTTTCGTAGGCCGGATCCTGCCCAGGCCGCCCGTACGGCCGGCCGTCCGCGGCACGAACGCCGGTGACGATGGTCGGGCCATCGAAGGCGGCGGTTCCCGCCCCGTCACACAGCAGCGATCACGGCGCGGAGTGAAGGAGAGCCGCTGAGACGCCGGACGGATCGGGTGACGGCTGCTTGTGCACGAACGCCGAGCGCAACGCGTGGTACGGCGCATCCGGCGAAAAGAAGGCCTGCCGCATCCGGGTCAATTCCTCATCGCGGTAGGAGGCGAGAGGCCGCACCGACTCGTCGCGCTCACGAGCCGCCTTCTTGTCGGCGATCCGGCGGTCCGTTGCGGCCCCGCCGGCGAGAGAGGCCGCCCGTTCGGCGACCTCCGCCGCGAATTCCTGCGGGGAGCTTGGGACCACCCGGTCGACCAGTCCGATGTCCTGCGCGGCGGACCCGCTGAGCGGAGTCGCGTCCCGCAGCAGGGCGGCGGCCCTGTCCGCTCCCACACGGCGCGGGAGGGTGTAGGTCCAGTACTCCGAGCCGAAGAGTCCCATGAGCCGGTAGTGCGGGTTGAGCACCGCGCCCTCCCGGCACCACACCTCGTCGGCGGCGATCGCCAGCATGGCGCCGCCCGCCGCGGCGTTGCCCGAGAGGGCGGCGACGACCAGTCGGTCGTTGGTGGTCAGGACGGCTTCGACCAGGTCGTCCATGGCCTGGATGTTGGCCCATGACTCCGCCGCGGGATCGGCCGCGGCCTCGATGACGTTCAGATGGATTCCGTTGGAGAAGAAGTCACGTTCGCCACCGAGAACCAGTACCCGGGTCGGCCGGGTACAGGCGAAACGGTAGGCGGCGAGGAGGCGGCGGCACTGACCGGTGCTCATCGCGCCGCCGGGAAAGGAGAATCTCAGGAAGCCCACGTCCGCGTGTTCGCGATAGCGGATCTCACGCCAGGTACGACGGCCCTCCAGCAACTCGAGCGGTGCAGGAACTTCCCGCACATCCACCAGCCGGTCGCCCAGCACCGTCGCGGCGGGCAACTTCACAGCGGGCCGCTCACCCGGCGCGCTGCGCAGCCGTGCCTGCGGGATCCAGACCGCCCCGTCCACGGTCGCCCGGCAGATCGCTCCGTCCCGGCTTGCCAGGATGCTCCCCGGCTCCCCCCGCAGACGGTCCTCGGCATGGCCGCCGTACAGAAAGCAGGGCACCCCCAGCACTTCGTCGGGAACACCGGGCTGGGAGTCCGCCGCACGCAACGTCCTCAGGACCGATTCGCGGGATTCCGCCGTCCAGTCGATGCTGCGTTCGTGCTGCCTCAGATACGGCCGGGAACGCACGGCGAGGCCGTGCTGCGGCTTCGGGATGTAGCTGCCCGCGGCGAAGCGCTCGACGGCCAGCAGGACGGCGGTGACCGCGGCATCCGCGATCTCACCCCGGTAGAGATCGCTCTTGCCCACCGGTGGCAGGAAGCAGGATTCGGAGGCCCAGATGTCGCCGCCGTCCATCTCCGCGGCGGCCTGGAGCACGGTCACACCCCATTGGTTCTCACCGTCCTGGACGGCCCGGTCCAGCGACGAGGGACCCCGGTCCCCCGGCGGGCCGGGATGCACGACCAGGCATACGTACTGGGACCAGATGTCCTCGGGGATCGCGGTCTTCAGCATGGGCGCGATGATCAACTGTGGCGCCCGGAGGTGTACGGCGGCGCGCAGCGACGCGTCATCCCCGGCAAGGACGAGCGCCGCACCGTGCCCGCGGTCGCAGAGCTCCGCGTACACCCGCTGCGTCAGACTGTTGAACGCGCTGGCGACGAGCAGGATTCGCACCACAACCTCCTGGCGATCGGACTGCGGCGGACGGCCGCGCGGGGCCGGCGCGCACGCACCCCGGCACCGACCCGCGGCGTACCGGCACACTGATCGTCACACCGCAGCTGCGGATCCGGCCGCGGCCCGCCGGTGAACCGGCTCCGAATGCACCGAAAGAGGGAGGCGCGGCGCGAACGGCCCACTGCGACGACGTGGAACCCGTGTTCCGCGTCAGTTCTGTGCCGCCACCCACCGGTACCAGTCGTCCATCCCCGCACCCGTGGTAGCGGAGACGGTCAGTACGTGCACGTCCGGGTTGACCGACCGTGCGTACTTCTCACAGAGGTCGACGTCGAAATCCACGTACGGCAACAAGTCGATCTTGTTGATCACCACCAGGTCCGCAGCAGCGAACATATGAGGGTACTTCAGCGGCTTGTCCGTGCCCTCTGTCACCGAGATGATCACCACTCTGCTGCGCTCACCCAGGTCGAACAGGGCAGGGCAGACCAGATTGCCGACGTTCTCGACGAACACCAGGGATCCGGCGCCGGGAGACAGCGCGGCCAGCGCGCCGTTCATCATCTCCGCGTCGAGGTGGCAACCCGCCCCGGTGTTGACCTGCACGACCGTGCATCCGGCCCGCTTGATCCGTTCGGCGTCGAGCATCGTCTCCTGGTCGCCCTCGATGACCGCCACCTGCCGCCGCTCCGCCAGGTCCCTGACGGTCCGTTCGAGCAGCGTTGTCTTCCCTGCACCGGGGGAGCTCATCAAGTTCACCGCGACGATTCCCTGACTCGCCAGCCAGACACGGTTGGCCTCGGCGAGACCCTCGTTCTTGGCCAGCACCCTCTGCTCGAGCGTGACGGTTTCACCGGAGCTCTCCTGGTGGTTGCCGCCGTGCTCATGGGTGTGCCCGTGCGGGTGCTCGCGCGCCACCGCATTTCCTGCGGAGGGCATCGCGATCCTGACGCCACCTCCGCCGGAGCCCTCTTCATCGCAACCGCACGTACCGCACATACGTCAGCCCACTCTCATCGAAACGATCTGAAGCTCCCGACCTGACATGACCTCCACGTCAACGCTGCCGCAGGGACACAGCAGGACAAGGTCGGTCAGCGCGAAAACGGTGTCGCACAGACGGCACCGCCCGGTTCCGGGCGGCTGATCGATCTCCAGCCGCGCCCCCTCGGCCACGGTGCCCTCGGTGACCAGGTCGAAGCAGAATTGCATGGAATCGGCCACTACCGCGGTGAGCATCCCCACCTGCACCCTGACGGAATGCACGGGACGGCCCGCTGCGCGTTCACATACCGCATCGACAACGCTCTGCGTGATTGACAATTCATGCATGCCGGCCTCGATCCCGCGTCGGTGGGTCCGACCGTAGAAGTGCCGCCGATCCCTACAACACTCCGACGGACCGACCGTCGGGCGGAATCACCCGACCGGAGCAGACGCGCGTGGCAGAACCCGTCCCGAATCAATTCCGACCGTCGCCCTTTCCCCGGTAACGGCCGCCCGGGAACTACAGAACCGCCCGGCGGGAACGTTCACCCCATGCCGTGACCGAGCATGATCGTATTGCGCTTTCCCGCATTGACAGGAAGATCGGCCCGGGTCTAGATGGTAGCAATGTGAGTGACATAACCCGCGTGGGTCGAGGGCCGGACTACGGAAAACTAAGGGCCGGCAGCCAACCCCGGAAGGCGGCTGTGCTATGCCGACGGAAGCAGCAGTAAAAGCGCAAGATACGCTGATCCATGTCCTGTGGATCAACGCAGGTCTCAGCTGCGACGGTGATTCCGTGGCGTTGACCGCCGCGACGCAGCCCAGCATCGAGGAGATTGCGCTCGGTGCCTTGCCCGGCCTTCCGCAGGTTGCCGTGCACTGGCCCCTCATCGATTTCGAATGCGGCCCCAACGGCGGAGCCGACGATTTCCTCGAGTGGTTCTTCAAGGCGGACCGGGGCGAGCTCGAGCCATTCGTCCTGGTCGTTGAGGGATCGATCCCCAACGAGCGGCTGCACGACGAGGGCTACTGGTGCGGATTCGGAAACGACCCCGCCACCGGACAGCCCATGACCACCAGCGAATGGCTGGACCGCCTGGCGCCCAAGGCCACCGCGATCGTCGCCGTGGGCACCTGCGCCACCTATGGCGGCATCCACGCCATGGCAGGCAACCCGACCGGCGCGATGGGCGTACCCGACTATCTGGGCTGGGACTGGAAGTCCAAGGCCGGAATCCCGATCGTGTGCGTCCCCGGCTGCCCGATTCAGCCGGACAACCTGTCGGAGACGCTCACCTATCTGCTCTACATGGCCACCGACCAGGCCCCGATGATTCCGCTCGACGACGCACTGCGCCCGACGTGGCTGTTCGGCCAGACCGTGCACGAGGGCTGCGACCGGGCCGGCTATTACGAACAGGGTGACTTCGCGAGCGAATACGGCTCACCCAAGTGCATCGTCAAACTGGGCTGCTGGGGTCCCACCGTCAAATGCAACGTGCCGAAGCGCGGCTGGATGAACGGGATCGGCGGCTGTCCCAACGTCGGCGGGATCTGCATCGGCTGCACCATGCCGGGGTTCCCCGACAAGTTCATGCCCTTCATGGACGAACCGCCCGGCGGCAAGCTCTCGTCGGTGGCCGTCGGTCCGTACGGCTCGACGATGCGGCGTCTGCGTCAGATCACCACGCACACCCTCGACCAGGAGCCGAAGTGGCGTAAGCCAGGTCCCGCACTGACCACCGGCGCCACACGTAACTGGTAACTCCGCACAAGAGAGAAAGTTGAGGGCGGCCCACATGACGGCGACGCAGCGCAGGGGCGGGAGCGGGAAACAGGGGAAAGACGAACTGGTGGAGATGGCGTGGGACCCCATCACCCGCATCGTCGGAAGCCTCGGCATCTACACGAAGATCGACTTCAAGCAGAAGGTGGTCGCCGAGTGCCACAGCACCAGTTCCATCTTCCGCGGCTATTCGGTCTTCATGAAGGGCAAGGATCCGCGCGACGCACATTTCATCACCAGCCGGATCTGCGGAATCTGCGGTGACAACCACGCGACCTGCTCCTGCTACGCGCAGAACATGGCCTATGGAGTGAAACCGCCGCACATCGGCGAATGGATCGTGAACCTCGGTGAGGCCGCGGAGTACATGTTCGACCACAACATCTTCCAGGAGAACCTGGTAGGGGTCGACTACTGCGAGAAGATGGTCGCCGAGACCAATCCCGGGGTGCTCGAGAAGGCCAACAGGACCGCTTCGCCGCATGCGGATGCCCACGGGTACAAGACCATCGGTGACATCATGCGGTCGCTGAACCCGTTCACCGGCGAGTTCTACCGTGAGGCACTCCAGGTCAGCCGCATGACCCGGGAGATGTTCTGCCTGATGGAGGGCCGGCACGTCCACCCCTCCACGCTCTACCCCGGTGGTGTGGGCACCGTGGCGACCATCCAGCTGATGACCGACTACATCACCCGGCTCCAGCGCTACGTGGAGTTCATGAAGAAGGTCGTGCCGATGCACGACGATCTCTTCGACTTCTTCTACGAGGCCCTGCCCGGATACGAGCAGGTCGGCAACCGGCGCATCCTGCTGGGCTGCTGGGGCTCCTTCCAGGATCCCGAGCACTGCAACTTCGAGTACAAGGACATGACCAACTGGGGCCGGAAGATGTACGTGACCCCCGGTGTGGTCGTCGACGGGAAACTCGTCACCACAGACCTCGTGGAGATCAACCTCGGCATCCGCATCCTGCTCGGTTCGTCGTACTACGGCGACTGGGAGGACCAGGAGATGTTCGTGACCCACGACCCCCTCGGCAACCCCGTCGACCGGCGTCATCCGTGGAACCAGCACACCAATCCCCAGCCTCAGAAGCGCGACCTCGACGACAAGTACAGCTGGGTCATGTCCCCGCGGTGGTTCGACGGCAAGGACTATCTCGCGCTCGACACCGGCGGCGGCCCGTTGGCCCGGCTGTGGACCACGGCACTGGCCGGCCTGGTGGACATCGGTTACATCCAGGCCACCGGCAACAGCGTGAAGATCAATCTTCCCAAGACCGCGCTCAAGGGTCCGGTGGAACTGGAATGGCACGTACCCAAGTGGAGCAACACCATTGAGCGCAACCGGGCACGCACCTACTTCCAGGCCTATGCGGCCGCGTGCGCACTGCACTTCGCGGAGAAGGCCCTCGTGGAGATCCGGGCCGGACGGACCAAGACCTGGGAGAAGTTCGAGGTCCCGGAGGAGGGTGTGGGCTGTGGGTTCACCGAGGCGGTGCGCGGCGTCCTCTCCCACCACATGGTGATCCGGGACGGAAAGATCGCCAATTACCACCCCTATCCGCCGACCCCCTGGAACGCGAGCCCGCGCGACACCTACGGCACTCCGGGACCCTACGAGGACGCCGTGCAGGGGCAGCCGATCTTCGAGGAGAACGACCGGGAGCACTTCAAGGGCATCGACATCATGCGCACGGTGCGCAGCTTCGACCCCTGTCTGCCCTGCGGCGTCCACATGTATCTCGGCGAGGGCAAGAAGCTGGAACTCGTGCACTCCCCCACCCAGTCCGCCGGCAGTGAATGACGTGGCAGTGGATGACGCGGCCGTGGACGGCGCCGCAGCGAGCGACTCAGTGGCAGGTGACGTGACGGAACACCTCGGGCACGGTCGGGGGGAGCCGGAACCCACACCAGTGGACACCCTTTCGGGTGACTGGCGGGCGACCGGCGAGCGCATCGACACGCTCATCGCCGCCAGCGCGTCGGGGGGCGCCGTCGCCCGCGAACGGAGCGAGGAACTGGTCCGGCTGGTCACCGATTTCTACGGTGCCGGTCTCGAGCGGCTCCTCGACCTGCTGCACGAGAAGGGCCGACTGGACGACGATGTCCTGGCCGGCTTCGCCGCGGACGACCTGGTGGCCAGTCTGCTGATGGTGCACGGCTTGCATCCCTACAGTGTGGAGACCCGGGTCGAGAAAGCGCTGGAGAGCGTCCGGCCGTACCTCGGCTCCCACGGGGGCGATGTGGAGCTGCTCGGCGTCACCGCTGACGGTGTCGTCGGGCTGCGCCTGCTGGGCAGCTGTGACGGATGCCCGTCCTCCTCGGTCACGCTCAAACTCGCCGTGCAGAGTGCGGTGGAAGCAGCGGCTCCGGAGATCACCACCATCGAGGTGGAGACCGCGGCGGAAGTGGCGTCCGAAGCTTCCGGTCCGATGGTCCCGGTCGGTGCGCTGTTCTCGCGGATCCATGAAACCGCGGTCGATTCGGACGGGTCGGGAGTGGCCTGGCAGCCGGTGCCGGAGCTCACCGGCCTGGAATCCGGTGCCGTAGTCCGTTTCACGACCGCCCGGTTCCCGGTGCTGGCCTGCCGGATCGGAGCGGACTTCTTCGCCTTCCGTGACTGGTGTGCCCGGTGCGAAAATCCGCTGGAGGGCGCAGCACTGGCCCGGCGGCTGGGCGGGGCCCCGGGTGATGCGGTGCTGCGATGCCCGGTCTGCCGCGCACACTTCGACGTACGGCGGGCAGGTGCCTGCGTCGAGTCGGAATCTCTCCACCTGGATCCCCTTCCCCTGCTGGCCGACGGTGCGACCGTCTCGGTCGCGGTGCCCGCACCGGTGGCCACATGATCACCGGAGGACGCGGCGCATCACCGGTGGCGTCGCTGCTGCGGGTCACTCGCAACCGCCCGAAGCCCGCGGCCGGCGAACGCTGCGAGATGTGCGCCGACACGATCGGGCACAGTCATCCTCATGTGGTGAACCTGGACAGCCGAGCACTGATGTGCAGCTGCCGGCCCTGCTATCTGCTGTTCAGCGACGAGGAAGCGCAGTTGCGCTACCGGGCGGTTCCCGAACGCTATCTGCACTTCTCCGGACTCGCCCTGGACGAAAGAACCTGGGACGAGATGCAGATCCCGGTCGGGCTGGCGTTCCTGTTCCGCAATTCGGTCCAGGGCCGCCTCGCCGCCTTCTATCCCGGCCCCGCAGGCGCGACCGAGTCCGAACTGCCGCTGAACACCTGGGACACCATTGTCGCGACGCACCCCGCGCTGTCGGTGCTGCGCCCCGATGTGGAAGCTCTGCTGGTACGCCGCCCAGAAGGGGGCGAGGGCAGCTGCCATCTGGTGCCGATCGACGCCTGCTACGAACTGGTCGGCACACTGCGGACGTTGTGGCGGGGGTTCGACGGCGGCCGTCAGGCACACGACGCGACGGAAGCGTTCTTCGCACAGGTGGAGGACCGCAGCCGGCCCGCAGCCGTGGGCGGCCCCCGATGAGCGCCCTCGGGTTCTCCGTGCTCGACGTTCTCGCCGAGCCGTTCACCGTCGTCCCGCAGCTGACCGCCCGGCTGCGCATCGAAGGGGATCCCGCCGAGCGTGTCCACGCGATCGTGCTGCGCTGTCAGGTCCGTATCGAGCCGCAGCGCAGGTCGTACGGAGAGTCCGAGGAGGAAGGGCTGCGCGGTCTCTTCGGCGGGCGGGACAGGTGGCCCGACACCCTGAAGCCGTTCCTCTGGATGCAGTGCAACACGACGGTCCAGGGATTCACCGGCACCACCGAAGTCGATCTCGCCCTGCCGTGCACCTATGACTTCGACGTCATCGGCTCGCGGTATCTGCATGCTCTCGAAGAGGGGACGGTACCGCTCACCCTGCTGTTCTCCGGCACCGTGTTCACCAAGGGAAGTGCCGGCTTCGGTGTACGGCAGGTGTCCTGGGACTGTGAGGCCGGCCATCGGATGCCGGTCTCCGTGTGGCGGCAGATGATCACGTTCCACTTTCCGAACTCCGGCTGGATCAGGCTGGATCAGGACGTGGTGGACCGTATCGCCGACTTCCGTGCGCGGCGTGGGCTGATCAGCTGGGACGAGACGGTGCGCACGTTGCTGGCCGACATCGGTGAGGTGGTCCCATGAGCACTGTCAGTCCCACCGGCTCCACAGGGCTCGACCAGGTGCGCGCCATCGCGGATGCGGTGCTCTACGAGGGGTACTTGCTCTACCCGTACCGTGCGAGCTCGCACAAGAACCAGTCGCGCTGGCAGTTCGGGGTGCTCGGGCCGCCGTCCGCCACGCCCGCGAGCTTCGGCGAGGAACCGGGGATGGCGATGCAGTGCCTGCTGAAGGCTCCGGCGGCTGGGCCGGCGGCGGTCAGCGTCCATCTGCGCTTTCTTCAGCTGCAGGTGCGCGAGGTGCAGCGGCGGAACGCGGACGGCGGGCACACCGCGACCGACGGCCTCAGTGTGGACGGCGTGTCCGTGCTGAGCTGGGACGAGGCGGTGGAGCGGGAAATCGTGCTGCCCGCGGTCTCGTTGGAGGAGCCGGCAGATGAGCTCCGTACGGTCCCCGGCGGGGAGGACGTCGAGGCGCTGACGGACGCGAGCGGCGCCGCGGTGGGCCGTATCGTGCGGCGCCGAGAGCCGTTGACGGTCCGGATCCGCGCGCACACGACGGTCGACCACGGCTTCGTCCGGCTGTCGGTGTCGGTGGCCAACGAACATCCCGGGACGGCCGCGGACAAGAACGCCGCGATCCGTGTCTCTCTGATCGGCTCGCATCTTCTGCTCCGGGCACACGGCACCGAATTCGCCTCACTCCTCGAACCCGCCGATGAGGCGGTCGGCCCCGCCGGACGCTGCCGCCAGCACAGGTGCTGGCCGGTGCTTGCCGGAGCGAAAGGGTCCACCGACGTCGTGCTCGGGGCCCCGATCATCCTCTACGACCATCCGGAGGTGGCCGAACAGAGCCCGGGCGCCCTTTTCGACTCCACCGAGATCGACGAGATCCTGACACTGCGGGTCATGACCATGACCGAGTCGGAGAAGGCGGAGGCAAGGGCCACCGACCCCCGGGCCCGGGAGATCATCGACCGCTGCGACGGTATGTCCGCCGCAGAGCTGCAGCAGCTGCACGGGCTGTTGCGCGACCCGCACGCTCCGGAGGCGCTCACCGTCGACGGACCGCGTGTCTCTCCTGCCGCCGACCTGCGTGACGCCGAGCCTGCCTGCTTCGACACCGGAGGAGCACCCTGGTGGGATCCGGCGGCCGATGCGGCCGTGAACCCGGAGTCCGACGCCGTGGTGATCGACGGTGTCACCGTCACCAAGGGCAGCCTCGTCCGGGTGCACCCGTCCCGACGCGCCGACGCGCAGGATCTCTTCTTCGCCGGCCAGGTGGCCAGGGTGACGGCAGTGCTCTCGGACGTCGATGGTGAGACCCATGTGGCGCTGGTCCTGGTGGACGACCCCGCGTCGGACATGCACGACTGGTACGGCCGTTACTTCTATTTCGCGCCCGACGAGCTGGAACCTCTGCCCGTCGAGAGCCCCCCGGAGCACCGAGAGGAGAGCACGTCATGAGAACCATGGGCCTGATCACCACAGCCGTCGCCGCAGTCGCGGCGGCGGCCGCCGTGGCCGTCGGGGTGATGTCGATTCCCGACATCCGCCGGTATCTGAGAATGCGTTCGATGTGAGCGAAGGAAGTGAATGCGATGAACGAAACGCCGAAGAGGAACAGGCCCGAGGAACCGCAGGAGGAGCGGGGCGCCAAGGGCTCGCGCGGCACCGGCTCGGACCAGCCGTCCGCCGGGCCTGCCGACCGCCCCGAGGGCAAGGGCAGTGACACCTCGGACACCTCCGTGAAGCCCAGGAAGTCCCGGCACCCGGACGCTCCCGATCTGCAGTCCGGCGGAGGCTGAGTCAGGAACATGACGAGCGAAGCGATCCGGCCCCGCACCGAAGGGTGCGCTGCGAACCCCACGGGCCGGACCTGACGTGGCCGGGGGCGTGCTTGTCGCCGGCATCGGCAACCTCTTCCTCGGAGACGACGGATTCGGCCCCGAGGTGGCACGCCGGCTGGCCGAGGCCGGCGGCCTGCCGCCGCGGGTCCGGGTGACCGATTACGGCATCCGGGGAATGCACCTCGCCTACGACCTGCTCGACGGATACGACGCGCTGGTACTGGTGGACGCCTGTCCCGGCGACGGCCCGCCCGGCGAGCTGACCGTACTCGAAGTCCGGGCCGAGGACCTCGGAACAGGTGATTTCGATGCACACGGGATGAATCCCGTGGCAGTTCTGGCAAATCTGGATCAATTGGGCGGTAGTCTTCCGTTCACCTACGTGGTGGGCTGCACCCCCGCCGGGGTCGAGGAGGGTATCGGGCTCAGCGAGCCGGTCTCCGCCGCCGTACCCGAAGCGGTCGGCGCAGTGCACGCATTGATCCGGCGGCTCCTGCCGTCCGGGCCCGACCGCATCGCCGAATCCACCGAGTCCCGGAGGTCCTGACCCATGTGCCTGGGCATCCCCGGCCAAGTCGTCGAGATCGTGGACGGCTTCGCGGGCCAGCTCGCACTCGTCGACGTGGAGGGGGCGCAGCGGCGTATCAACATCGGAATGCTCGACGAGCCCCCGGGCAGCGGCGACTGGGTCCTTCTGCACATGGGTTTCGCGATGGAGATCATCGACCGGGGCCGGGCACAGGAAGCCCTGTCAGGACTGGAGATGATGGGACGCCCCCGCGACCGGATCCGCCGGAGGTTCGAGGTGCACGGCGTGGTGCAGGGCGTGGGATTCAGACCGTTCGTCTATGTCACCGCTGCGGAGCTGACGCTGTCCGGCTCCGTGGCCAACACCAGTGCGGGTGTCGTCACCGAAGTCGAGGGCGATGCCCGCGCGGTGCAGGAATTCGGCCGGCGCCTGCGCACCGACGCGCCGCCCCTCGCCGTCGTCGAGGCCGTGCACGAGAGCGACCGGCCGACGCAGGGCGGTACGGGGTTCACCATCGAGGAGTCGAGCGGGACGGGCCGGGCCCGTACGCTCGTCTCCCCGGATGTCGCCACGTGCGGGAACTGCCTGGACGAGATGGGCGACCCGGCGGACCGGCGCTACCGCCATCCGTTCATCAGCTGCACCCACTGCGGGCCCCGTTTCACGATCGTCACCGGTACGCCGTACGACCGGGCCGCGACCACCATGGCCGCCTTCGACATGTGCGATGTCTGCCGGTCCGAGTACGACGATCCACGTGACCGCCGGTTCCACGCCCAGCCGATCGCCTGCCACACCTGCGGGCCGCGGCTCGAACTGATCCGCAAGGACGGGCAGCCCGAAGACGGTGAGGACGCACTGCGGGGGGCCCGTCGACTGCTCGCCGCCGGCCGGATTCTCGCGGTCAAGGGACTCGGCGGCTACCACCTTGTGTGCGACGCCCGCAATGACGAGGCGGTCGCCGAGTTGCGCCGCCGAAAGCAGCGGGGCGACAAGCCGTTCGCGGTGATGGTCAGCGGCCTCGGGGTGGCCTCCGCGCTCGTGACCATGAACAGCGACGAGGAAGCGCTGCTCGCCGGTGTGCGAAAACCGATCGTCCTCCTGCCCCTCCGCGCCGAGCTGCCTGGGACCGGGGTGTCGCACTCCGTGGCACCGGGCAGCCCGGACCTCGGACTGATGCTTCCGTACACCCCTTTGCACGTCCTGCTCTTCGGTATCGGGGACGACCCCTCGGGCCCCGATGCCCTGGTGATGACCTCCGCCAACCGTTCCGGTGAGCCGATCGTCACCGATGACGCCCGTGCGCTGACGGAACTGGCCCCACTGGTCGACGCCTGGCTGCGGCACGACCGGGTGATCCATGTGCCGTGCGACGACTCCGTCAGCAGATTCGTCGCGGGCGGGGAACTCCCGGTCCGCAGGTCCCGCGGCTATGCTCCGCTGCCTGTGGCGCTGCCCTTCGATGTACCGCCGATGCTCGCGGTAGGCGCGGATCTGAAGAACACCTGCGCACTGGGAGAAGGTCGCTACGCCTGGATGAGCCAGCACATCGGCGACATGGAGGACCTCTCCACCGTCGAGGCGCTGACACGGACCGAGAGGCATCTGCGGGAGCTGACCGGAGTCGAGCCCGGCCAGCTGGTGGCCGACAGCCATCCCGGCTACCGCTCCGGCGACTGGGCCCGGGACCACGCTCTCGGACGAGCGGTGCGGACCGTGCAGCATCATCACGCGCACATCGCTTCCGTCATGGGGGAACACGGTTTGGGCGCCGGTGAGAGAGTCATCGGAATCGCCTTCGACGGTACCGGCTTCGGTAGCGACGGAGCCGCCTGGGGCGGTGAGGCGCTGATCGCCGGCTACAAGTCGTTCCACCGGGCCGCGCACCTCGGCTACGTACCGCTGGCGGGCGGCGATGCCAGCGTGCTGCGCCCCTACCGGATGGCGCTCGCCTGTCTGCACTCGGCCGGTGTCCGCTGGGACGACAGACTGCCGCCGGTACGTGCCTGCCCCGCCAGAGAACGCGATGTACTGGCCCACCAGTTCGACACGGGATTCGGCTGCGTGCCCACGTCGAGCATGGGGCGGTTGTTCGACGCGGTCGCGTCCCTGACGGACGTCCGCCACGAGGTGCAGTACGAAGCGCAGGCGGCCGTCGAGCTCGAGGGCCTGGCCCGGTCGGGGCGCCTCCTCGACACCGGTCGGGACACCTATTCCTTCGCCGTCAGCCGATCGGCGGAGGAGGAACCCTTCATCGCCGATCCCGGTCCGGTGATCCGCGCGGTGGTCTCCGACGTACTGGCGGGAACCTCGAAGCAGCTGATCGCCGCACGCTTCCACGCGGCCGTGGCCGCCCTCGTCGTGGACCTCGCGGAGCTCTGCCGTGAGGGCAGCTCGCTCGACGTGGTCGCGCTGGGCGGCGGCGTGTTCCAGAACGCCGTACTGCTCGAGGCCGCACAGGGAGCACTGAGCCGCCGGGGTTTCACCGTGCTCCGCCCACGGCTGCTGCCGCCGAACGACGGCGGCATCGCCTTCGGTCAGCTGCTGATCGCCGCAGCGGGCTGAACTCGCGGCTTCCGGCGCACCTTTGAGGGATTCACAGCGAAGGAAGAGGGATCATGTGTCTGGCAGTTCCGGGGCTCGTCCTCAGTACCGCCGAAGTCGACGGCGCCCTGATGGCCGATGTCGACTTCGGCGGAGTACGCAAAGAGGTCTGTCTCCAGTACATCCCCGATGTGGTCGTGGGTGAGTACGTCGTGGTGCACGTCGGTTTCGCCATTCAGCGACTCGACGAGCGGTCGGCCCAGGAGACGCTCGCCAACTTCGAGAGGCTGGGCATCCTGGCGGAAGAGTTCGGTGACGGTTTCGAACGCGCCGCGAAACAGCAAGAGTTCACCGAAGGAGTGGGCCGATGAAGTACCTCGACGAGTTCAGCAACCCTGACATGGCGAAGAAGCTGCTCGACCAGATCCATGCAGCCACCACTCAGAAGTGGGCCATGATGGAGGTCTGCGGCGGCCAGACCCACTCGATCATCCGGCATGGCATCGACCAACTGCTCCCCGACGGCGTGGAGTTGATTCATGGTCCCGGTTGCCCCGTGTGTGTCACACCGCTGGAGGTCATCGACAGGGCGCTGGCGATCGCCGCCACCCCCGGCGTCATCTTCTGTTCCTTCGGCGACATGCTGCGGGTGCCCGGCAGCAGCCAGGACCTGTTCTCCGTGAAGAGTGCGGGCGGTGACGTCCGCGTGGTGTACTCACCGCTCGACGCGCTGAAGCTGGCCCGGGAGAATCCTGGGCGAGAGGTCGTGTTCTTCGGGATCGGGTTCGAGACCACGGCTCCGGCCAACGCGATGACCGTGTACCAGGCGAAGCGCCTCGGAGTACCGAACTTCTCGCTGCTGGTGTCCCATGTACTGGTCCCGCCGGCGATCTCCGCGATCATGGAGTCGTCCAGCTGCCGGGTGCAGGCCTTCCTCGCGGCCGGGCATGTGTGCAGCGTGATGGGCACGGCGCAGTACCCTCCGCTGGCGGAGAAGTACAAGGTGCCCATCGTGGTCACCGGCTTCGAGCCGCTCGACATCCTGGAAGGCGTCCGCCGGACGATCGTCCAGCTCGAGGCGGGCCGCCATGAACTGGAGAACGCCTATCCGCGGGCTGTCCGCGACGAGGGCAACGTCCCCGCCATGGCGATGCTGCGGGATGTCTTCGAGATCACCGACCGGACCTGGCGGGGTATCGGCATGATCCCGCAGAGCGGTTGGCGACTGTCGGAGAAATACCGGGACTTCGACGCGGAACTGCGCTTCGACGTCACGGGGATTCGCACGGCCGAATCTTCGCTGTGCAGGTCGGGAGAGGTGTTGCAGGGCCTGATCAAGCCACATGAGTGCGCCGCCTTCGGCAAGGAGTGCACTCCGCGGAACCCCCTGGGCGCAACGATGGTCTCGTCCGAAGGCGCCTGCGCGGCCTACCACACGTACCGCCGACTTGAGCTGGTCGATGCGAAGTGACCGACGCCATGCATGAAGTGACCGACGCCCTGGCCGACCTCGACTTCGAGAGCTGGACCTGCCCGGTTCCTCTGCGGGACACCCCCGCCATCGTGATGGGCCACGGAGGCGGCGGGGCGATGTCGGGCGAACTGGTCGAGCATCTGTTCCTGCCCGGATACGGCAGCGCCGCCACGGCGGAGCTGGGCGACTCGGCCGTACTCACCGTCGACGCGGGCAGGCGCCTGGCCTTCTCCACCGACTCGTTCGTGGTGAAGCCGATGTTCTTCCCCGGCGGTTCGATCGGTGATCTTGCGGTGAACGGCACGGTCAACGACCTCGCCATGTCGGGCGCGACACCCCTGTACCTGTCGACGGCGTTCATCCTCCAGGAAGGCACAGCGCTCAGTGAACTCGGCAGGATCGCGGAGGACATGGGTGCGGCGGCCAGGACCGCGGGTGTGCGGCTCGTCACCGGCGACACCAAGGTCGTCGACAGCGCCAGCGGTGACGGTGTCTACATCAACACCTCCGGCATCGGCGTGATCGCGGACGGCGTCGACATCGACCCGCGCCGCGCACGGCCCGGCGACGCGGTGCTCATCAGCGGCGACATCGGCGTGCACGGTGTGGCCGTGATGAGCTGCCGGGAAGGCCTGGAGTTCGGCACCGCGATCGAGAGCGACACCGCCTCGCTGGCCGGGTTGGTCGCCGGGATGCTCTCCACCGGAGCGGACCTGCATGTACTGCGCGATCCGACTCGGGGCGGGGTGTCGGCCTCGCTCAACGAGATCGCCCGCGCGTCCTCGGTGGGCGTAGAACTCGTCGAAAGGCAACTGCCCGTCCCGGACATGGTGCGGGACGCGTGCAGTCTGCTCGGACTCGATCCGCTGCAGGTGGCGAACGAGGGGAAACTGATCGCCATCGTGCCTGCCGAATCCGCCGATCAGGTGCTGGCGGCGCTGCAGGCACACCCCCTCGGTCACGGGGCACGCAGAATCGGCACGTGCGTCGCCGACCACCCGGGGATGGTCGTCGCCAGAACCGGTCTCGGCGGAACACGCGTCGTCGGCCTGCCGATCGGTGAACAACTGCCGAGGATCTGCTGAATGAGCGCCGAGGGTGCGCTTCTCTTCGCCCGGTACGCATATCCGCCCAATGAACTCGGCTACTGCGGGCCCGCCGACGCCTCGGCATTGCTACGGGCCGATGCGACCGACGGCATCGAGCGGCGGGCACGGCAGTTCGACGGCGCCTGGTGCTACCTGGAGTTCCTCGCCGAATCGGCGGGGCTTCCCGATCCGCTCGACGTACGGGTGGTGGAGGCCTACTGGATCGGTAACGACCTGCTGGAGCAGATGGATTCCGCCGCACTGGTGAACCGCATGCTCGACCGGTTCCGGGGCCAGACCGGCGGGACCTGGCGCGACGCGGCGCACCGCGCGCTCGCTCACCACAGTTTCCAGGTGTTCGACGTCTACCCATGGGCTCGCATGCTGCGCACCAGCGGGAACCCGACCGCGCTTTCGGTACTCGATCAGTGCCGGATCCGTACGGGTGTCGTACTCCGTGTCGATGGTGAGTCCGCGACCGTGGAATCGCGTCATCTCCGCTGGGACGGGCGGTCGATGGTGACCGGCCCCTCCCAACAGGAGGTGGTGCGCTGGTCGGTCGGAGGCAGGTCACTGATCGGCGGGCTCAGTCCCGGTGATCGCGTCGCTCTGCACTGGGACTGGGTGTGCGATGTGCTGACCGAGCAGCAGTCTGCGCGCATCGAGTCGCTGGAGGTACGGCAGCGCGCTGCATGGGAAGGCGACCGAGCCACCGCCCCGTGACCCGGCCGCCCGCCGAAGACCGGTCATCAGTCGTCGAGCAACAGCCGCCGTTCGCGTGAGGCGTCGAGAAACCCGTCGTGCCGGTGCCCGCCCACACCGCCTCTGCGCCGGCCCTGACGGTCTCCGGCCGCACCACGGTGAACGGGTGCCGGGGCCGCGCATTGCGGCTGACCTCGGCGGCAGCGGCACAGCGCTGCGCGTGCAGCAGCGACACACCCGCCGTGGCTCCGATCGCCGTGGCCAGAAAGATCGCGCAGCCGATGAGCGCCTCGCCCGCATGGCAAGGGGCGTGATCGGGTCGGACCAGAGGCTCAGCTGTCGCCGACCGCAAACAACCAGCTGACTGACGGCAGTTCACACTGCGAGACCGTCAGACCGAGGACTGTGCGCGGCATCATGAGAACCCGACGGCCCCGTCACCCTGCGGCAGCGAGGACCAGCGCGCCGGCGAGACCGACGAGAGCGCACAACGATCCGCTCGCCGCCATGGTGACGGCTCTCGCCTCCACCATGATCACGTCTTCACCCTCGTACTGGCTGCGGCCCATGTCCCAGACGGCCTGGATCAGCAGCGAGGCACCAATGACTCCGAAGATCAAAAACATGAGATCAATCACGGTGCCACTTTCCATCTTTTCATACCGGTACGGTGTTCCCCCGCCGTGTGGCACCCGACTTTGACACGGTTGGCCTACACCGAGCCCGTCCCGCGGCGGCCTCCAACGGCGCAGAGCACAAACGATCGTGCCGGGAGCGATACCCCCGGCACGATCGTCCACTACGCGGTCCGGTCAGTGGGTGCGGACCATTCGGAGTCAGCGCGCGGCTGAGGAGCAGTTCGTTCCGACCTTTCCGGCGGAGATGCCGGAGATCTCGCCGTACCAGTTCACGCAGTAGCCGGCCGCGTGCAGATACACCGGGCCTGCGTAGGTGGTGTAGTTACCGCTGTCCCGGGACCTCTCCCCGGTAGCGGTAATCGTGAGTTCAGCGGTCATGTGCACTGCTGAGCCCGCGGCGTTCCGGACGGTCACCACACAGTTCTTGCCGGTGGCGGCGCTGTACGTCAGGTACACCGTGCCGAGGGACTTCGGCGTGCCGATCTGTGCGGAGTTGACGACCCGATAGCCGGTACCGCAGGCCCCGTTGTAGGCGGCCGCCGCGGCAGCGGATGCCGCCTTCGTGGCCGGAGCGGAGGCGGTCACCGCGGTCTTGGTGGTCGCGGTGGTCGTCCCGGTGGCTCCGGCGGCGGGTGCGAGTGCCACGGTGGCACCGACGAGAGTGGTCACGCCCGTGACGGTCATGGCAATGCGACGGTTGAGTTTCATGTCTCCCCGTTTCCTCTGTGATGTACGTGCGATGTGCCGCTGGTCAACGACACATCTGGTACGACCGGCATAACCGTCCGGAGGTTGTACGGTCACGCGCTGTTACAGAATCGGGACAACGGGAACTCGCAGCCACGTCCCGGGAAGCGTCCCGGGACCTGCCGCGCCGGGGCCGGAGCCGAGGACGCCGGCCCGGGCAGTTCCGCCGGGGCGTCAGAGCCACCTCTCGGCCGACTCGACGCTGTCACCCCCACTGGTGTTGAAGCAGATCGCGGCTTGCGGTGCATGACGTCGAATCAGGTTCACGACCAGCTCGAACAACGTCAGAAGGGGCTCAGGTTTGCGGATGCCGCCCCCGATGACGACGACATCCCACGCGCGCTCGGCAAGTGCCGCCACAATCGCCGGTTCGGCCGACTCGTCGAGCGCCACCAAGGTCATGGATGCCTCGATACCGCGTTCACCGAATCGGGTCAGTTCGCCGTCGAGGGTGCGGCGAATGGCGTCCGCGTCGATACCGGCCACGGTATGCGGATCAATACCAAGAACAAGAGCGGCTGACATACCTGCGAGCCTACCGGCGCGGGCTATGGGTGTTGCCCCGGCCCCTGCGTGGACGTCGTTCCCACGAGGGGGCGCGCCGGCGCATCCACTCTTTCACCGCCGTCGGGGTCCGGCGCCGGGCCGCTCTTGATATCGGCCCGGTCGCCGGCGGTGGGCCCTCCCCGTCCGGGGCCCCGCCCGCTACGTCAGCGTGATCGCCTGAACCGGGCAGGCGCGCGCGGCCTCGCCGACCATGGGGTCACCTTCCGCCCGGCCGGGCAGCAGTTCGCTGAAGCCGTCGTCGTCCTGGGTGAAGACCCTGGGTGCGGTCAGCGCACACTGACCGGCTCCGATGCACACATCCGTATCGATACTGATCTGCTTCACCACAACACCCTTTCCGGGAGGGGGCCGGTCACCACGCGACGGGCAGTTCGATCATGCCCTGGATCGTGTCGCCCGGTTTGAACGGAATCGTGTCGGCCGGAGCCGCCAGCCGCAGCTCCGGCATCCGGTCGAACAGCGTGCGCAGCGCGATTTCCAGCTCGGCCCGCGCCAGATTCTGGCCGAGGCACTGGTGGACACCGAAACCGAAGGCGACATGGTGGCGCGACTCCCGGCCGAGGTCCAGCTCGTCGGGCGACGCGTACGCCGAGCCGTCCCGGTTGATCACCGAGGTGGAGAGTATGACTCCGTCGCCGGTCCGGATCGTCACTCCGCTCAGCTCGATGTCCTCGGTGGCCACCCGTGACACGCCGTCGGCTATCGACAGAAAGCGCAGCAGTTCCTCGACGGCGGAGGGCAGCAGGTCCTTGTTCTGCCGCAACTTGGCCAGCTGGACCGGGTGTTGCAGGAGTGTGAAAGTACCCAGAGAGATCATGTTCGCGGTTGTCTCATGTCCGGCGATCAGCAGGATCTCGGCAAGTTGGACCAGTTCGTCGCGATCGATGGAGCCGGTGTCGAGTTGCTGGCTGATGAGTTCGTCGAGCAGTCCCTCCCCTCGGTCCGACCGCTTACGGTCGATCAGCGTGCGGAAGTAATCGTCCAGTGCATCCCGCGCGTCCTGCACATCGGCGGCGCCGGGGCCCCGCAGCAGTGTGCGCGACTGGGCCTCGAAGAACTCGTGGTCGGCATACGGGACGCCGAGCAGCGCACAGATCACCATCGAGGGAACGGGCAGTGCGAAGGCACTGACCAGTTCCGCGGGCGGGCCCTGCTCGATCATCGCGTCGAGCAGCCGGTCGACGGTCTCCTGGATGCGCGGCCGCAGTCCGGCGACCCGCTTGACGGTGAAGCTCGGAATCAGCATCCGCCGCTGCGCGTGGTGCTCCGGGTCGTCGACGCCGAGCAGTTCGATACGGCGCCTGGCGGAACGGGCGAGCCGCTCGGTGAACATCGGGAAATCCGGGTTCTCCCGGTCGGCCGAGAGCCTGCGGTCGACCAACAGTGCACGGGCCTCGCTATGTCCGGTCACCAGCCAGACCCTGCGGCCGTCGAAGAGCGTGGCGGATACCAGCGGCCGCTGCCCCGGCTGTGGGGGCCGATAGCCCGTCGGCGGGTGATAGGGACAGGTGCGGTCCTGGGGGAAGGAGACGGTTTCGGTGACTGCCATGGGGCCTCGCGTCAGGTAGTGGAGGGGTCCTACCGGTCTCCCCTCCACTAGATGTCACCGCCACCTAATAGGTCTACACACTCTTCGGCCAACTCCTCAACCCTGTCCCGCACCCGGGAGCCGCAGGCGCGGGCCGGCGGCCTCTGCTGTGTTTCTCCGGGCCGCGACGGGGGCAGGCCCGGCTCTTCGAGACGGGCCGCCGCGGGCCTCCGCGATGCCCGGTGTGGACGCGCCCCGGCGCGGCGAAACTGTCAGAGCAACAGGTCACCGTTGGCCGCGCCGTTCACGACCGGGGGCCCGGACGGCAGACCCCATTCGCTCCACGACCCGTCGTACACCGCCAGTTCGCGATATCCGGCCAAGTCGGCGCCCAGCGCCAGGACACAGGCGGTGACGCCCGACCCGCAGCTGAACACCAGCTCCCGCCGGCCGCCCGCGGCAGCGGAGAAGGCAGCGCGCACTTCCACTGCCGGACGCATCAGTCCCCCGCGCTGAATCTCGCCGAACGGCAGATTCACCGCTCCGGGCATGTGACCGGACCGCAGCCCGGGCCGCGGTTCGGTGCCCGAGCCGGCGAACCGTTCCCGGGAGCGGGCGTCGAGAACCGCGGAGTCCGGTCCGGAGAGGGCGGCGGTCACCTCGTCACGGCCTACGACCAGGCCGGTACGGGGCCGTGCGGTGAAGTCGCCTCGGCGGCGAACGGGGGCGGACTCCCCTCGCTGCAGCGGAAGTCCTGCGCCCGCCCAGGCCGGCAGCCCGCCGTCGAGTACCGCGGCGTGGTCGAAGCCCATCGCCCGCAGCATCCACCAGGCGCGCGCGCTCGAATAGACACCCGCACAGTCGTAGACGACGACGCGGTCGGCGTCATTGACACCAAGGGAGCGCATCTCATCGGTGAACCGTTCGGGACCGGGCATCGTATGGGGCAGCGGGCCGGTGTGATCCGACATCGCCCCGTCGATGTCGAAGGGCCGCGCGCCGGGGATCCGTGTCGCGGCATCCCGGTGGTGGCCGATTGAGGCGTCGAGCACCACCAGGCCGGGTTCGCCAAGCCGGCGTGCCAGCCAGTCGGCGTCCACCAGGGGCCGTGGCATGTCCGGTGCTGTGTCCGCAGAACGCTCCGGACTTGATTCTCCTCCACGCACCGGCTGCCCCCCGCGAAAACGAAGTCCTCGATCGAACCCGGTCGTTGATCCTACCGGCATGACCGGCGACGGGACCGGCCCCGGCTCCTCACTTCCCGGCGACCGACAGCAGGAGCTTGCCGGTGGTCGCGCGGGTGTCCATCAGGCGGTGGGCCTCGGCGGCCCGGTCGAGGGAGAACTCGGCGGTGACGGGAAGTTCGACCTCGCCGCCGGCGGCGAGCAGGAAGGACTTGCCGGCGATGGAGCGCAGCGCCTCGGGATCGTCCTGGGCGAGGGCGAGGATGGAGAAGCCGCTCACCGAGAGCCCACGCGGGTAGAGGTCGTCCTGGCCGAGCTGCCAGGGGGCGGCTCCCCCGGCGTTGCCGAAGGAGACCAGACGGCCGAAGCGCGCGAGGGAATCCAGGCTGCGGCGCAGTGTGTCGCCGCCTACCGGGTCGAGCGCGAGGTCGACGCCACGGCCGCTGGTGGCCCGCTGGACACCAGCGGTGAAGTCGTCGCCCACGAACACGGCGTCGTAGCCGTACTTGAGTGCCTCCTCGACCTTCTCGGCACGCGATACGACACCGTAGACAGCGCCCGCGCCACCGAGCCGGGCGACCTGGCCCGCCACGGTGCCGACACCGCCCGCCGCACCCTGGACCAGGACCGTCTCTCCTGCACGCAGCCTGCCCACTTCGTGCACGAGTGCCTGGACGGTGGGGAGGACCGTCGGCAGTGTGGCGCCGGTGCGCAGGGAGACACCCGCCGGGAGTGCGAAGACCGTGGAGGCGGGGGCGAGGGCGATCTCGGCGTAACCGCTGTGCGGGGTGAGTGCCGCGACCTCCTGGCCGGGGCGCAGGCCCTCGACGCCGGCACCGATCGCACGAATCCGGCCCGAGACCTCGAGTCCTGGGCGGAAGGGCAGGGCCGGAACCCGGTATCCGACGGCCCGGGCCTTGGTGTCGGCGAAGTTGACGCCTGCGTAGGCGACGTCGATGGTCACCTCACCGGTGCCCGGCTCCGGGTCGGGAGCATCGGTCATCCGGAGGACTTCGGGCCCGCCGAACTCGTGGAACTCAACTGCGCGCATGGCTGCCACCCCTGATCAGACTGTTCAACAGAAACCGAACACTCCGAGTGTATGGTTTCCATCGAACACTCTGCAAGCAGAAAGGAACCGCGATGGGCCACCGGGCGGAACCCGAGCACACCCACCCCGACGACGTTCCCGTCCAGGCAGCCCTCGCTGCCCTCGCCGACCCGGTACGCCTCCGTCTCGTTCGCGAACTCGCGCGGGCGGGTGACTGGGAGCGCACCTGTGGCACCTTCGATGTGCCGGTCGGCAAGGCGGCTCTCAGCCACCACTTCGCCGTGCTGCGTGCGGCCGGGCTGCTCGAGCAGCGCGACCAGGGGCCCAGACGCGCCAACCGGCTGCGGCGCGCCGAGTTCGACGCACGCTTCCCCGGCCTGCTCGCCCTGGTCCTGCGCGACGAGACCGCCGGGGCCGGTTCGCTGAGCGGCGACTGATCGTCCGGGAGCAGCCCGGGGCGCCGGTACCACGTGCGCGGGAAGCCGCACGCGCGGCTGCTGACATGCCGGACCGGCTCCTGCCGGGCTGAGCGGATGTACCGGCCGCGGACCGTGTCCGCCACTGGAACCAGCCGAATGCACTACCCGGTGGTCAGCGATAAGGGCGGGCGCCTGGTGCAGTATCTGCTCCATGCAGGGGTCGCCTCCGGCCCCAGGCCCGCGATGTGGCCCCGGATCAAGGAGCGACAGCCTTGCGCAAAGACAAGTCACGGAGATTGCTGACGGCCACCGTCATGAGCGGAACGGTGGCGGCGGGATGTCTCGCACTGCTTCCCGCGACCGCGCAGGCGCAGGGGCCCGGCGGCACCGACCGGACGGCCCGGCAGTCGGCATTCGCCGCTGCGGCCGCCGAGTTCCATGTACCGGAGTCCGTCCTGCTCGGTGTGTCGTACCAGGAATCCCGGTGGGAGGGGCACGCCGGCCGCTACAACACCGGCGGCGGCTACGGCCCGATGAACCTCACCGAAGTGACGGCGGGCATGCTGGAATCCGCGGGGGCAGGCGACGCCGGACGCACCGGCCGCAAAGGTCTCCTCGCCGATCCGGCCCTGCACACCCTGCCGCTGGCCGCGCGTCTCACCGGTCTTTCCGCCAGACAGCTGCGCACCAGTGACCGGGCCAACATCCGTGGAGGCGCCGCACTGCTCGCCCGGTACGAGAAGAGGCTGACCGGCGCCACGCCCGCCGGCCCCTCGGACTGGTACGGGGCGGTCGCGCACTACGCCCAGTCGCCCGACCGGAAGGCGGCCGGCGCATTCGCCGACCGGGTGTTCGCCGCCATGAGGACAGGCATCGAGCGGCGTACGGAGGACGGCCAGCGGTTGCGGCTCCCCGCCCGCCCGTCGTTGCGGCCGGCCACCGGTCAACTGGCCGCCCTGCATCTGAAGACAGCCGCGCAGACACCCACGGAGTGCCCCCCGAGCGTGGACTGCCGATTTCTCGCGGCTGCCCCTCCGAACGGCCAGGTAGCCGACCGGCCCACCGACGGGATCGACGTCAGATACATCGTCATCCACGACACGGAGTCGTCCTACGATGCCGCCGTATCCGCTTTCCGGAAGGCCGAGGGCGCCGCGCCGCACTACGTGATGCGGGCGTCGGACGGTGCCGTGACCCAGATGACGCAGGGCAAGGACATCGCGTTCCACGCGGGCAACTACTGGTTCAACATGCATTCCATCGGTATCGAGCACGAAGGGTTCGCCGCACACGGAGCGGCCTGGTACACCCCGACGCAGTACCGGGCCACTGCGGACCTGGTGAAATACCTCGCCAAACGGTACGGAGTCCCCCTCGACCACGAACACATCATCGGCCACGACAACGTGCCCGGTCCTTCGGACCGTTATGTCGCGGGCATGCACTGGGACCCGGGGCCCTCCTGGGACTGGTCGGAGTTCATGAGCATGCTCAGGACGGTGAAGACGGACAAGCCGGGTGTCGGACCGGTGGGATCCGTACTGACGATCGCTCCCGGGTTCTCGCGTAACGAACAGACCGTCAGGATCTGCCCGGCCGAGGATCCGACCGGCGCCACCCGCGCCTGCACACACCGGACCCAGGCGTCGAGCTTTCTTCCGGTACGCACGGGACCGAGCGCCTCCGCAGGGCTGTTCGCCGACCCGGCCATCCATCCCGGCGCCAAGGCGGGCACCGCCGAGATCAACGACTGGGGCAGCACGGTGCAGGCCGGGCAGCAGTACGTGGTCGCGGGGCGCAGCGGTGACTGGACAGGCATCTGGTTCAGCGGCAGGAAGGTGTGGTTCCTCAACCCGCACGGCGAGAACACCGTCATCAGCCGAGGTGTCCGGATCATCAAGGCCGAGGGCAGCTCGCCCGTGCGGGTCTACGGCGCGGGCTACCCCCGGGCATCGGAGTATCCGGCCGATCTGCCCCCCTCGGCCGAGACGCCGCTGAGCTTCTACTCGGTACCGGCCGGACAGGCGTACACAGCGACGCGGGCCCCGGCCAGTACGGACGACTACTTCACCGCCGGCCGCAGGCGGGTCGTCGGCAGCGGGAAGCTCTACACCATTCAGTACAACCACCGGGTCGCGCTGGTCGACGCCTCGGATGTCTCATCGCACCTCAGCGAGGGCTGACCCCACCGACAGGACATACGGGGGCCGGCCGCTCTGTCGGCCCCCGTATCCACCGGGCCCCGTATGCACACGGAAACATGTTCCGCGGGCGCCCGGTACGGCCGTTCGCCGCGTACGGCCAATCCCCCGGATGCAGCAGTGCGCCGGTGCCGCGGACGTGGAACGTATGACCCGCGGTGAAATCTCCTGGGTGTCCGGGCACTGAGTGCGGCGCCCGGCCCGACGGCGTCCCAGCAGGCCGGTGCCGGTTTCACCGCCTCGCGCCGTCATACCCGCCACTTGCCGAAGGAGCTCTCGTGCGCCCTCCCCGTATGCGGAAATCACTCTGCGTCCTCGCCCTGACCGGTTTGCTGGGGGCGGTCGCTGTCGGTATCGCCGACGCGGATCCGGCCTCCGCCACGCGGACGGTGACTTACCGGGGTCACCGGTTCGTCATTCCCGCTTCCTGGTCCGTGATCGACCTCGCCACCCAGCCCGACGCCTGTGTCCGATTCGATCAGCACGCCCTCTACCTGGGCAATCCCAGCGCCGGACAGTCCTGCCCGGCCGGAGCCATCGGCCATACCGAGGCCCTTCTGGTGCAGCCGGCCGTCACCAGGAAGGCGGACACCGGAACCATCGATCAGAGACTCGACCACCAGTACCTGGCAGCGGGCACCAGGGTCCGGGTGACCGCCTCCTACGGCACGGACAAATCCCTGGTGCGAAAAATTCTCAGCGGTGCGGGGCTGCCCACCCATCTTCCGCCCGGAGGGAAATCGCAGCCTCCCGCACCTGAACTCCCGGCCACGCTGCCGCTCGGCGCCACCGACTTCACCGGCAAGGGTTTCGACGCCTGCACCGCCCCCAGCAGCAGTGCGATGTCCGACTGGAGGGCCGAATCCCCTTACCGCGCGGTGGGCATCTACATCGGCGGGGCCGAGCGAGCGTGCAGCCAGGCCAACCTGACCGCCTCCTGGGTCAAGGCCCAGGCCGCAGCGGGCTGGCACTTCATCCCGCTCTATGTGGGCCTGCAGGCCCACCAGATCACCTCCGCCACAAGCAACGGCACGGCAGCAGCCGACGACGCCATCGACCACGCGCGGAACCTGGGATTCGGCCCAGGCACTCCGCTGTACTACGACATGGAGGCGTACAGCTCCGGCTACCGCTCCACGGCGCTCGCCTTCCTTTCCGCCTGGACTACGGAACTGCACTCCCAGGGTTACAAGTCGGCCGTCTACAGCTCCTCCTCATCCGCCGTCACCGATCTGGTGGATGCCCGCGGAAGCGCCACGGTCCAGCCCGATGTCATCTTCGACGGCCTGTGGAACGGCGTCGCCAACACGGCTGACGACGCCCTGCCCAGCACCGTCTGGTCACATCACCAGCGAGTGCACCAGTACGCCGGAAACGTCTCGGAGACGTATGCCGGAACCACCATCAACATCGATCGTGACTATCTGGACGTGCTTCTCGGCACCACCGCGTCCAAGGGCTGCGACTCGTCGTCATCGGCCGTCCGGCCGCCCCGGGTGAGGACGTGCAGGGCGTTCAGCCCTGCACGGGTGTGGTCACCCAATCCGGATGGTTCGGCATCGGTGGGGTCTTCGGGCCGTACAGCCACGGGTTGAGGAAGGGTTCGAGATCCTCGCCGGCTGCCTTGGACGCCGTGCGCACATAGTCGCGCGTCCCGGCAGCCCTGTCGCGGTATGTGCTGAGCCAGGCCCGTTCGATCTTCTGGAACGCCGCGTCCCCGACCCTCTCGCGCAGTGCGTACAGCACCAGTGCCGAGCCGTCGTAGCGCATGCGCTTGAAGAGGTCGGGTTCGGTCGGCTCGGCCGGGGCGCCGTAGTCGTGGCGCCACTGATCGTGTGCTTCGTAGGCCGTCCTCATGGCGGCCTCGAAGCTGTCGCCCCCGTGTTCCCCGGAGTAGAGGCGTTCGTAGAAGCGGGCGTGGCCTTCGCTCAGCCACAGGTCCGACCAGGTGCGCAGGGCCACGCTGTCACCGAACCACTGATGGGTCAGTTCGTGCACCATGTTCCGTTCGGCATCGACCCTGGTGCCGAGCAGATCGGCCGCGGGAATCAGCGAGAGGGTCTGGGTCTCCAGAGCTGCGCCGAGGTCCGTGTCGCCGACCAGCACACCGTAGCGACGGAAGGGATAGGGCCCCAGTCGCTGTCGGAGCCAGGACAGTTGTCCGGGGGTGAGCCCCCGGAAGGTGTGGGTCGGGCCGACGAGCGCGTCGGGTACATAGTCACGAATCGGGATTCCACCGTGACCCGTGCGGTCGA
This sequence comes from Streptomyces sp. NBC_00344, assembly GCF_036088315.1. Lineage (NCBI taxonomy): Bacteria > Bacillati > Actinomycetota > Actinomycetes > Kitasatosporales > Streptomycetaceae > Streptomyces > Streptomyces sp. NBC_00344. Next base: position 410,971 of record NZ_CP107996.1, read on the forward strand.
CCTCGGTGAACGTGCCGATCGCCATCTGCACCAGCTGCGCCGCGATCGGCTGCTCGGAGTCGTAGGTCCAGCGCGTACGGCCGCCGGGTTGCGGCTGTCGCGATACGAGCGTGCCGTTGGCCACCGCTGTCAGCCCGCTCGGGGCGCTGATGTGGAAGGTGACAGGAGCCCGCCTGCTGGGGTGATCGTCCGCGGGAAAGATCATTTTCGCTCCGTTGGGCTGTGGATAGAGCACCGTCCCGTCGGGTGTGGGGATCCAGCCGTAGTCCTCGATGGCGTCGTCGCGGTGACGCATCCCGGTGGGATCCGCGGTGTAGGTGACGGTGACGGTGAAGACGGCGCCTTTGCGGATGGGCGATCCGGGGGTGACGACCAGTTCGTCACCGGTGCGTACCGCTGTGGCGGTACCGCCGTTCACCGCCACGGTGTGCAGTGTGTTGCCCGCGAAGTCGAGGTCGAACCGGGACAGTGCCTGGGTGGCGGTGGCTCTGATCACTGCCTTCGCCTCGAAGGGTGTCGCAGTGGCCTGCCAGTCGAAGTCCAGGGTGTATCGACCCACGTGGTAGCCACCGTTGCCGTCGAGGGGGAACATGGGATCACCGAGGCCGGCGGCGCCGGGCGTAGGTGTGCCGCCTGCACCGGCGGAGGAGGCGGCCCGGGAGGCCGGACCGGTCAGGGTGGCGGTGATGACAATGGCTGCCGCAAGAACCAGCCGCGAGCCGCGCCGGCCTGTCACGGACGTCGTCATGAAGTGCCTCTCGCTGGACGCTCCGTGGACGAGCGCATCCGGGTGGAACGGAGCGGTGGCCACGGACGTCGCGGACCACTCCACCGTAGGACGAAAATGGGCCGCGAACGGTTGTGAACGGTTACCCCGGCGACGGGGCGGGCTCCCGGGAGGCGACTGACCGTTCCGCACCGGCGATGAGTTCACATCCTCGCTTCCGGCCGGCGCCCCGCGTGGCAGGCTGGTCCGGTGACTGAATCATGGGATCCATCGGGCACCGGTGTCCTGCAGCTGCCGTCCGGCCGCCTGGTGCGGGGCCGTGGCCTGCGCCGGCCGCTCCCCCCGGGGCCGGCGCCCACCTTCGCCGTGCACCTCCTGGGCAAGCCGCCACCCCGCATCCCCTGGGAGAGCCGGTGGCTGCGCTGGCCCGACTTCTCACTGCCAGGTGACCGCTCGCAGGCGAGGAGTGTGCTCCTGGAAGCCTGGGAGCGGGCCGCGAGCGAACGAGTCGAGGTCGCATGTGGTGGCGGCCGGGGCAGGACCGGCACAGCTCTGGCCTGTCTCGCCGTGCTCGACGGGGTGCCGTCCGACCGGGCGGTGGCATTCGTGCGCCGGCACTACGCGGCCGGCGCCGTGGAGACCCCGTGGCAGCGGCGCTATGTCAGGCACTTCACAGCCGGACAGTGACGCAGTGGGATACGGCACGCACGACGCGTGCGGCGCGTCCGCACCCTCCGGCCGGGACCGACATCGCAACTCCCCACGACCGCCGAGGAATAGTCCCGGACGTGGCGGGCGGGAACCGGGTCAGCCGCCGGCCAGCAGGCCGCTGAGCGCGGAAGCCTGGGTCCGCCAGTCCCGGACGTTGGGGTGGTCGGCGGATGTCCGGCCCGACCAGCGCTCGCCCAGGCGGTTGAGTGGGTCGCGGTCTCTGTTCCAGATCGCGTCGGCCTGGGTGGCCGCGAAGCCGTGATAGGCGCCGTCCGTCACCTGGTCGAGATCCTGCAAATAGCGCATGAAGACACCCTTGAACTGTTTGCTGTTGTCATCGCAGTCGGTGGTGCCTGCGTCGCACGATTCGGTGAGCAGCCCTTCCGACGTCAGGGACGGCGACGCGATCGCCGCGTCGGCGAGCTGCCTGGCCTTGGCCAGCACGGTGGCGTCATGGGTCGCCCGCCAGAGCTCCACACCCGCGCCGATGGCCAGCCCCTGGTTGTAGCTGTAGACGGTCTGGCCGTTGTTGTCACATGTCCCGGTGTTCAGGCCGTCGTTGACCAGACCCGATGAATTGATCATGCCACTGGAAAGAAGCCAGCCCCATGCGGTGGTAGCCCGGCCGACCCACTGGGTGTCCCCCGCGATCCGGTTGTGGAGTTCGGCGGCGAGCCGGATGTAGAGGCCGTTCGTCACCGCGTTCTTGTAGGTCCGCTCGCGGTCCCACCACACGCCGCCGCCGCAAGTGCCGGTGTCCCAGTAGCCGTGCACGTAGTCGGCGATCGTCACCGCTTCGTTCAGGTACTTGGCGTTTCCCGTGAGGTCGTAGGCGTCGATCCAGGCGAGAGCCCACCACTCGGCGTCATCCGTCGCCCGGCTGATGAAGTGCCCTTCGATCGGGTCGGAACTCCGGGCTCCGGCCGGGAATGCACCCTTGTTGACTTCGAAGGTGCGGTCGACGATCCAGGCGTAGGTGGTGTCTCCGCTCTGCCGCATGTAGTCGATCATTGTGGCAAGGGCTACCGCGGAGTTCCACCAGCTCGACTTCCAGTACGCCGTGCCCGGGTCATAGGACCACATCAGAGCGTCCGCGGCTGCCGCCGTCCGGGACGCGTCGGGCCGGGCCCAGGCGGTGCAGCTGCCGTTCGCGCCGTCCACCGCGCGGCCGCAGGCCCGCACCGCGCCGCCGTAGAGGTGTCCGGTGCGGTCCGAGGTATTGATCTCGGTGGTCCTCACACCGGTCATGCCTGCGGGGACGCCGGTTCTGCCGAGTGACGAGCCGTCGGGCCAACTCGTGCCTCCGTCCCACGAGCGGTCCAGCCACACCTCGTCGCCCTGCGCACCCCCCGCCAGGGAGGCCCAGGCCATGGCGCCGCTGTCGATGTGCAGGGCGATGGTGCGGCCCTTCAGGACCGTCGCCGGCACCGGTTCGGTACTTCCGGTCCCGGTGGAGGCGTCCGCACCGTCGCACCGGTCGGCACAGACCCGTGGGTACGCCCAGTCGGTGCAGGCCACTCCCTGGGCGTCACCGCAGGCGCGGAGGACGGCACGGCGGTGGGCGGCCGGATCGTAGAGGTTGTACATCAGCGTCCGGGTACCGGTCCAGGTCGAGGGGATACTTGCCTTGCCGAGCAGTCCGTCCCAGGTCACGCCGCCGTCCCAGGAACGGTCGAGCCACACCGAATCGTCCGGCCTGCCGTCGTCGATGCCGGCCCAGGCCATACCGTCGGGATCGGACACATGCAGCTGGATACGCCTGCCGTTCACCGCCCTGGTCGCGACCGGAAAGCGCTCCTGCTGTGCCAGGGAGGGGTCGCGGGCGTCGCAGGACAGCGCACAGACGGCCGGAGCCGCGGCTGTCGCGGGCGGCTGCGCCGCTCCGACGAGCAGACAGACCAGGAGGAGGAGCAGAAGCTTCGGTCTTCTCACGGGGACCTCTCCCTCTCGTGGCCCGCAGCACCGGTCACGCACACTGTCCGAGAGCGCTCCCCGGCGGAGCAGCGAAAACAGGTTCCGGGGAGCCGCGTTCGGCTCCCTGGTATTGAGACACCGTTGTCATCGACCGTCAAGCCTCATTCAACGGCCCTATGGAAAAGGCGTGTTGGACAACCCGTCCAGGAATCAGCCGGGGCCGGACCTCCACGGCTTCCGTCGCACCCGCCGACTCCCCCACCCGAAAGACATGCACGCCGGGGCGCGTCACGGCGGCCCGCACATCCGTCTCATGCACCCCGGGAAGACCGGGCGCCGCGTCCGTGCCCGCCGGACGCATTCCGAACCCGCCGGACGCCCCGGCCGGAATGCGGGTCCGCCGGGCACCGTCAACGAAGCCCCGGCGGGAACGCCGGGGCTTCGGGGCCGCCCGGTGGCGGCGGGACAAGGCTGCTGACCTGTCGGGAGGCATCGCCCCCGGGTCGGTCAGGGGTTGACGGAAACGGTCCCTGACGCGCCGTCACCGGGGTCGTCCGCACGCCCGGCACCCGCGTCACCGATGGTGGCGCCGGTGGCCTGCAGCGCCGCAGTTACCGGCTGGAAGAAGGTCTCGCCTCCGGCGGTGCAGTCTCCGCTGCCACCGGAGGTGAGGCCGACGGCGGCGTCGTCGGCGAAGAGCGGTCCGCCGCTGTCTCCGGGCTCGGCACAGACGTCGGTCTGCACAAGGCCGTTGACGATGTCACCGTTGCCGTAGTTGACGGTGGCGTCGAGGCCGGTCACCGTGCCGTCGTGGAGCCCGCTGGTGCTGCCGCTGCGCTGCACCGCAAGACCCACGGACGCGTCGATGGCCTGGGTGATGTCCTGACTTGCGCCGCCCTCCAGAGCCACCGAGCTGGGCGGCGTCGTGGTGGTGTCGTCATACGCCACAAGCGCGAAGTCGGACACAGGGAAGGTGGTCTTCAGAACCGTGCCCAGTTGATCGGTGCCGTTCTGATCCGAGGACCAGGTCTTGGCGTCGTTGCCGCAGTGCCCCGCGGTGAGGAAAGCGGGGGCGCCGTTCAGACTGACGTTGAAGCCGAGCGAGCAGCGGACATCGCCGCCGAAGATGGCCTCGCCTCCCTGGACACCGCCGGTGGCCGCCGGGGGCGCAGCCGGGTCACTGGGATCCGCTGTCGGATCCGCCGTGGGGGCGTCGGTCGGAGTATCGCCCGGGTCGGCCGCACCCTGGTCACCCGGGTCGGCCGCACCCTGGTCACCCGGGTCGGCCGCACCCTGGTCACCCGGGTCGGCCGCACCCTGGTCACCGGGATCGGCCGCACCCTGGTCACCGGTGCCCGCGCTCATTCCGTCCGCATCGCCGTTGCCGTCCTGGTGCCGCCCGTTGAACGGTGTGAACTCACCAGCCGCCCGCTTGACGCTCACAAGGCCGTCCAGTCTGCGCAGGGCCTGGTTGAGCGTCGCCATCCGAGTGCCGGTCACCGTGCTGTCGGCGAGGACGGAGACCGTGTTGGTCTTCGGGTCGACGGACCACGCGGTGCCGGGCACCGAGGCCGTCTCCTTCAGCGTACGGGCCGCACCCCGCAGTTCGGCCCGGCTGTTGCGCACGACCTTCGCGACCGCACCCGTGCGCTTGACCCGCTCGGCCGACTTCGCGTCGAGGACATCGACGACCAGCTCCTTGACATCGGCGTTGTAGTACCAGCCCGCCGTGTTATCGCCGAGCGCCGATGCGAGTGTCGTCCCGAGCCGAGCGGCCGCCTGGGGGGCGAAGGCCTTGGTGCCAGGGTCGTGTTCGGAGCTCGCGTCGGCATTCGGCAGCAGAAAGGCGGCTCCAGCGATGGCTACCGCGGAAGCCCCGGCTATCAGGCCGGTCCTTTTGTTCGCATGTCGGTGGCTCAACTCACTGTCCTCCAGGGGGAGAGGGGGCTCGTCCTGTCCACCGGGAGTACGCGGGAAAGCCCCAGGATTCTCAACGCGACGCCGGTAGAAATATGCGGCACGGGTCCGGACCTAGTGTCCGGGCGGGGAACGGCGAACGTGCCGCCGGCCCGCGGCAGCTGTCATCACGCCTGCTCGCGGGCAGCCCCCGACCGACCGCACGCCATGGAGTCGAACTCTTCATCGAGTCGTTCACCGCCCGGGAACAGCCGGATCGACGGCGTGCGCCGTGAGCGCGTGGCGAATCAATGCCAAGCACGATTTACGGCTGAATGACTGGAATAGTGCAATTCGGTAGATCCGATGGACGCTCACACCCTCTGGGGGAACTCATGGCCTCACCGAGCGGAGCAAGCACGGGGGCGACAGGGCCCGGGAAGACAGGCCGCCCGGGGCGGCTGCAGCGACTCGGTGAGTGGTGTGCCCGTCACTTCATCGTCGTCATCGTGATCTGGCTGATCGGGCTCGGAGCGCTGCACGCCCTGCAGAACACCTTCGGTGGCGTGTACTCCGACGATTTCAGCCTGCCGGGTACGCAGTCGAGCGAAGGCGCCGAGGTTCTCAGCCGCCATGCTCCCGGCGCGGGGGGCATCGGCGCACAGATCGTGCTGCACGACGAACAGAAGCAGCTCAGCGGCTTCGCGGACCAGATCGACCAGGCCGTTGCCTCGCTGCAGAAACTCCCCCACGTCCTGTCCGCCATGAACCCGCTGCCGTCCAGCCCTTCGGCACCCCCGACCGGGGCCCTTTCGTCCGACGGAAAAACCGGATACATCACCGTACGGTTCGCGGCGAACCCCACCACATACGGGACCTCCTACTTGCATGGCGTCGACCAGGCGGTTCAGCCGCTGCGCGCCGCCGGTGTGCAGGTGGAGTACGGCGGCCCACTGGGCGAACTCGCCCGGCCCAAGGCCAGTGATCTCACGAGCGAGGCGATCGGGTTCGGGGTGGCGATCGTTGTCCTGCTGATCGGGTTCGGCAGCATCATCGCCGCGGGTCTCCCTCTGGTTACCGCGCTGATCGGTGTCATCGCCGGGTTGAGCTGCCTGAGCCTGCTCGCTGCCGCGTTCACCTTTGCGAGCGTCTCGCCGACTCTCGCCACGATGATCGGCCTCGGCGTGGGCATCGACTACGCCCTGTTCCTGATCACCCGTCACCGCCAGCAGGTGATTGACGGCGCGGACGCGGTGACCGCGGCGGGCCGCGCCGTCGCCACCAGTGGACGGGCGGTACTGGTCTCCGGCTGCACGGTCATCGTCGCGCTGGCCGGCCTGTATGTGTCACAGGTGAGTTTCATCGGGAAGCTCGGAGTGGCCGCGGCGGTCACGGTCGTCACCGCGGTGCTCGGTGCCGTCACGCTGGTGCCCGCACTGCTGGGCCTCGCCGGCCGGCGCATCGACAGATTCCGGGTGAGGCAGCCCGTCGCCGAGGGGGGCAGCGGAGACGAAGGTACGCCAGGCGCTCCGGTCGGGGGCTGGCATCGCTACGCGCGGCGCATCGAACACCATCCTTCACTGTTCCTTACCGCCGGGCTCGCCGTGGTGGTGGTTCTCGCCATCCCGCTCTTCTCCATCCGCCTCGGGCACATCGGAGACGGCGCCGACCCGAAAAGCTTCACGGACCGGAAGGCCTACGACCTCATCAGCACGGCCTTCGGACCCGGTGCGAACGGTCCTCTCACTCTGGTGATCGACCAGAGCAAGGTCCCTTCCGCCGATCGCTCCTCGCTCGCGGACAATCTGAAGAAGGCCCTGACCGACGTTCCGGACGCCGCGAGCGTCAGCGCCCTCAAGCCCACCAGCGACGCCGCGGTGCTGACCGGAACAGCGATCTCCACCACCTCACCACAGGACGCGGGCACCACCGACCTCTTCCGTAACCTCAAGAACAACGTCCTGCCCAAAGGCGTGTCGGGCACTGATGCCAGCACCTATGTGACGGGCACGACCGCCGCGCAGGAGGACTTCCTCGACATCATCTCGGCCCGGCTCCCGCTGATCATCGGCGTGGTCGTCGCCGTGGCATTCATCATCATTCTGATCGTGTTCCGAGGAGTCCTGGTGGCTCTGAAAGCGGCCGTACTCAATCTGCTGTCGATCGCCGCCTCGTACGGCGTGATCGTCGCGGTTTTCCAATGGGGCTGGGGCGGACCGTCGTTGGGCGTCTCGGGAAAGGTGCCGATCGAGAGCTACGTACCGATGATGATGTTCGCCATCGTGTTCGGCCTGAGTATGGACTACGAGGTGTTCCTGCTCGCCCGGGTCCACGAGGCGTGGGTACGCACCCGCGACAGCAGGGGCAGCGTCGCGCACGGACTGGAGATCACGGCAAGGGTGATCACCTGCGCCGCGCTCATCATGGTCAGCGTGTTCGCCGCGTTTCTCCTGAGTGACAACATCGTGGTCAAGATGCTGGGTCTCGGGCTCGCCGTGAGTGTGCTGATCGACGCCACGGTCGTCCGCCTGCTGCTCGTACCCGCAGTGATGACACTCCTGGGCAACAGGGCCTGGTGGACCCCAGGCTGGCTGGACCGGGCGCTGCCGCATGTGGACACCGAAGGCGAGTCGGCGCTGCCGGTCCGCACGGACTGACAGACGCAGGTCCGGCCGGGAAGGGAGCGCGCACCATGGGGCGCGAGTTCCGCTTCAGGATCGTCCTGCTATCACTGGAGAGTGAACTCGCGACCCCTGCTCATTGTTGTCAGCGGCCCGCCGGGAGCGGGCAAGACCACGCTCGCGCATGACATCGCACGCGCGGTGGGGTGCCCTGCCGTCTGCCGGGACGAGATCAAGGAGGGCATGGTGCACGCCACCCCGGGTTTCGCTCCGGGACCGGCGGACGACTTGTCACGGCGCACGCTGCCCACGTTCTTCGGCGTGCTGGAACTGCTGCTCAGGGCCGGAGTGACAACGGTGGCGGAGGCGGCCTTCCAGGACCGGCTCTGGCGGCCCGGCCTTGAGCCGCTGCGGGAGCTTGCGGACATCCGGATCGTGCACTGCGTGGTCGACGCCGACGTGGCTCTGCAACGACGGCGTCGACGGCTCGCGGACGACCCCGTACGGAGAGCGCACGAGGCCGCTGTACCGGACAGCGTGACGGAGCACGCCTCCCACCACCACGCGTTCGACCGGATCCGCATCGACGCCCCCTGGATCGAGGTCGACACCGCGGACGGATACGACCCCGCGCTCGAGGCGATCGTGGCATTCGCGGGCGGCCGCGGGTGACTGCTCATCTCGTCGACGGCGCTCAGAAATGCCGGTGCGGTGCCGAGCATCCCGGCAGCTCGGCCCATGGTGTACGCGGGGCAGTCGTCATCGTGGAGCTGTCGTCACGGCTGTTCGGCTCGGCGGCCAAGGGCACAGTTCCGGACTGCGAGAGGGGCCCTGGTGCATATGGCACCAAGGCCCCGAAGGGATCAACCATCGGCCGGCTTCGTACACCGGCTCACTTTTTCCGCGGCTCCGCCGAAGGCGGTGACGTCGCGGGGGATCGTCGTTGCGTGACCGGGGACCACCTGCCAATCCTGGGTCTGCCGCGCCCGGGCGAACTGGACCTCCGCTCGGGCGATCCTGATGGCGCCCGTTCCTCCCTTTCGTTCTTCTGTCAGTGGTAGTGCAGCCGACACTCCTGGCTGCAAGAACAACTCTAATCGACCTGAGCACCAATGTCTACTCTGTGCGCTACAGATTTTGCGTTGCTGTCGAGCAAGGTAACCGTCTGCGTCGGAGCACACTGGAGGTGTGCCGGCGTGCATCAGCCGGCGCACCGTGAAAGGGGGCTGCTCATGTTCGGTCGCAAGCTGGAACGTACGGGCACCGAGCCCTTGTCCGCGTACAGCGCGCTGGGCCTGCGACTGGTGCTCTCCTCGGCCGCCCTGCCGGTGTTCGTCGCCGGGGCGGTGCTGTTCGGGCTGTGGGCGGCCGCTTCGAGTCCTCATGGGTCGCCGAGTTCCGCACTGCTGGCGGGCCTGGCCATCGCCTGCGGCATCATCGCCGCACTGACGGCCGTCGACCTCGCCGTCATTGTGCGCAGGCGCTCGCAGCAACGGGAGTGAAGGCACTCGGCCGTCACGGCGCCACTGCCCGACGAGCGGCTGGTGGACGCCGGTCGCGCCCCCGTTGACCGCACCGCCGCGCGGAGATGACGCCGCCGCTCAGGCCGGCCGGCTCGATCACTGCGGCGCGGGCTGTTCGGTGTGCTCCACGACCTGCGCCAGTCTGTTGAGCATGCTGCGGTGCCGCAGTTGGACCAGGAAGTCGAGCGCCGCATTGTGCAGGGCGCCGCCCAGCCCGCGAAGGGGATGCTCATCGGCAATGACAAGGCTGTCGTCGCCCCACGGGCGGACGTCGAGAGCGACCCTCGCAGTCCCCAGCGGTCCGCTGTCCACCTCGAGCTCGAGCTCGCGTGGAGGCTCCGCCCGGCGGACGATCGTGTGGCCCACCGCGGTCCATGGGCCCAACCGCACCGCGTACTCGATCGTGGAGCCGACCTCGGGCCACCGATCAGTGGTGGGCCGCGACATGGAAGTGCCGACCACCCAGTCACCGTAGCGCGAGCCGTCGGCAAGAACCGCCCATACCGCGTCGGGGGGCCGCCTGACGAGCTGGTGGCGTACGGCCATACTGTCCTCCGTTGTTCGAACCGGCCAGCTGCGCGGGCGCGGTCGGTCCGGATGCTCCGGGCCGTCTCATGCTTGGTCGGTGCGGTGGCCGTCAGGGCGCCAGCAGCGTCTTGACCATCCCGTCCTCCTTGGCCTGGAACGTCGCGTACGCCTGCGGCCCGTCCTCAAGCGACAGCCTGTGCGTGGCGAAGTCGTCCACTCCCAGGGGATCGGATTCATTGAGCAGCGGCAAAATGTCGTCGACCCAGTGCCGGACATTGGCCTGGCCCATACGCAACTGGATCTGCTTGTCGAACAAGGTCAGCATCGGCACCGGGTCCACTGCTCCGCCGTAGACCCCGACCACGGAGATCGTTCCGCCCCGGCGCACCGCGTCGATGGCCGTGTTGAAGGCCGCCATACTGTCGAGGCCGACTCGTTCCATGACCTTCTGGCCAAGTGTGTCCGGAAGCATTCCGGCAACCCGCTGCGCGCCCCGTGCCGTCACGCCGCCATGGGCCTCCATGCCGACGGCTTCGATGACGGCATCGGTACCGCGCCCACCGGTGAGCCGGCGGACTTCGTCACCCACGTTCTTGCCGTGCTCCGTGAAGTCCACGGTGTGCACACCCCGTGCTCGGGCCCTGGCCATGCGCGCGGGGACCGAGTCCACCCCGATGACCAGTTCCGCACCCTGGTGCAGGGCGATGCGTGCCGCCATCTCACCGATCGGTCCGAGACCGAGCACGGTGACGCTGCCACCTTGTGGAACATCGGCGTAGGCGACGGCCTGCCAGGCGGTGGGAAGTACATCGGAAAGATAGACGAAGCGGTCGTCGGGAGGGCCGTGCTCCACCTTGACCGGCAGTGTGTTGCCGAAGGGCACGCGCAGGAACTCCGCCTGCCCACCGGGCACCTGTCCGTAGAGTTTGGAGAAACCGAACAGCGAAGCGCCGGTGCCGTGCTCGCGTACTTGGGTGGTCTCGCACTGCGAGTGGAGGCCCTGGTTGCACATCCAGCACGTGCCGCAGGACATGTTGAAGGGTACGACCACCCGGTCCCCCACGGACAGTGCGGTGACTCCGGGGCCGGCCTCCTCGACCACGCCCATCGGTTCGTGACCCAGAATGTCGCCGGGGCTCATGTAGGGGCCCAACACCTCGTACAGATGCAGATCCGATCCGCAGATGCCCGACGAGGTGATCCGGACGATGACGTCGTCCGGATCGACGATCCGGGGGTCGGGCACCGTTTCCACCCGGACATCGCGCCTTCCCTGCCAGGTCAAAGCTCGCATGTTGCCTCCAAGCGCCAACGGATCCGCGCGCGTGCATGCCACTGCCCCTCTTCCGGTATACGCCACACGGGGCAGGACGGCCTTTCGAGCAGTTCACGGCGCCGACGGATGAACACGCGGGCGGCTTCGCCCGGCCCCGCCGCGGTGGGGTTACTGCGGCCTCGCCGTGTGATCCGGGTGGTGACGGGTGCGCCGGGCCTCCTTCATCTCCGCCTCATGGAGATGCTCCCGGCCGTCGGCGAGGTCCGTTCTGACGCGTTCCTCCGTAGCCGCGAAAGGCCGGTAGTAGGTCGCGTTGTACTCCTCCATGATCTGGAAGGTCCACCGGCCGGGGATGACGTTACGGCCCACCATCTCGTGTTCCACCAGGTCGGCCTGTTCACGGTGACCGGCGGCCCGCAGCTGCTCCACGGCTCTGCCCAGGGTGAGATCGGCGCCGCCGGTCAGCTGATGGAAGGCGTAGAGATGGCCCCGGGCCCGCTCGACGGTCTCCAGGGCCTCCGACAGTGTTCCCAGTGCTTCGACGGTCGCGTCGCTCACACCGGCGGGGCGGAGGTGGGCCCGATCGGGGCTGTCGTGTGCCGACTGCTCATCGCTCATGTTCCCCTATCTGCCCCCGGCTGCCTCGCGTGTCACTCACCGGGCGCACCTGGGTAACACCTCACCCGAACGGCTGCCCCCGCCCGCTGTCCCCGTCTCGCACCATCACGCGATGGCGAATGAATCAACGCCTCTGTCTCCGCACGGGTATCGGCAACCACCGCTGACTTCGCGTACGTGGGTATGCGGACGAGCACGGTCGGAGATCCCTCACTGCGGACGGCTCTGCGGCGTATCAGAGGGTTCGATCCCGCCCCGTGGACAGTGGATGAGGCCGGCGGAGCGTCTGCTCCGTACCCACGTACGGATGAACGGCGGACCACACCATGTTGTCGCTGCCCCAGCGCCGGTACACCGTGTGAGCAACCGCACGGCCCGCATCCCAGAAGCCCTCGGGGGCGCGAACAACGGTGCTTTTTGCGCCGATGCCCACACCCAGGAGACGTGTTGGCCGACTGCCACCTCAACATGTCCTGGCACGGCAGCCGTAGACTGTCCTGAAATCAGCTTCACACGTCACGGTGAACACCGTTGAAGGCGGAGACGGCGGCCGTTCCGATCGGCCGTACGGCGCCGAATCCCACAGACGAAGGGTGAACCCATGTCAGTCAACTCTCCCGACCACACGCTGAAGTCGCAGTACCACGCGCAGGTGACCGCGGACCTGGAATCCAACAGCCAGGAGCAGGAGCGCATCACCACTGAAGTAGCGGCTCTCAAGGAGCAGTTGACCGCTCTCGAACTCGACCACGCACTCCTGACCAACATGCAGCAGGCACTGGCGACTTCCGAGGCGGGTACGGGTTCTTCCTCGAGCGGAGCAGCTCGCACCGCGGGCGCGGCCGCTCCATCGGTGCCGCGCCCCCGGAACGTCAAGAAGCCGGCACGCACGGCCGCTGCGGCCGGAACATCGCAGAAGTCGTCGCGCAAGGCATCCGAGAAGACATCGGAGAAGGCACCCGCCAAGACATCGGCGAAGACATCGTCGAAGAGCAGCACCACCCACGCCTCCCGGAACGGCGCCCCGACCCTGCGCGATCTCGTCAGCGATCAGCTGGCCCAGCAGAAGGAGCCCCGCTCCGCCTCCGAGGTCACGACCGCCCTGACCCAGGCACACCCGCAGCGGAAGGTGGGTGCCACGGTAGTGCGCAACACTCTCGAAGCGCTGGTCGCCAAGGGACAGGCACTCCGTTCAAAGCAGCAGAACTCCGTTTTCTACTCCGCTACCAGCGCCACCAAGTCGAACACTTCGGACAGCGCCGCCGCGTCCGCCCCTGCCACCGCCTGATCCGGCGGGCCACGGCAACACACACTTCTTTCGGCCGGTCGGTCGGGCGGGCCGGGATGGCACACGGCTTCGCTCAACGTCCCACCGTGCCCGGACATAACGGGCGCGGGCGCGGTGGGAACGGCCTCCGGCCGTCCTGGCCACGGTCTCCACGGGTACGGGGCCACACCACTCGCACACCGCACCGCCGGGCAACGAGGCAACACTCACCCTCGGCGGCCCGTTCGTACAGGTCCACCGGGCGGGCGGTGCCCGGGCCCAGCAGGCCTGCGTTCAGAGCTCGACCCGTGACCTGACGGCATCCGTGGTGCCACGCAGCCGGCGTGCCAGGGCGGCCAGTTGCGGATGCCGTTCGCCCAGTGCCACGGACCGGACGGTGAGTTCCTCGGTGAGGCGCTCGGTGCGCTTGTCCACGTCGAGTTCGTCCAGAATGCGCTCGGCCTCTGTCAGCAGGGCGCCGTGCAGTTGCCACTGGTCGGGGTACTTGTGCACGTTCTGCAACAGCAGATGCGCCACCCGGTCGCGCGTTGCGTGCCCATCGGCCAGGGCCTCTGTCAGCCGGGCCTCTGCCTCCTCGGCACTGGCAGCGACCGGCGTGGTGATCAGCACCGCGAAACTCTCGATGGCGTCGGCGAGCTGCCCCAGCAGTTCCTTGATCTCCGCCGCCACCTCCGCCGGGAAGAGCGGCTCCCCGGTCCGCGCCTTCGACAGGTCGGTCATCGTACGGGTGACCACCCGCAGCACCACGGCGCAGATCTCCAGGGTGTCCAGGCCCGTGCGCAGAACGACCCGTGACAGCAGCCCCTGCCTGACACGGGGGTTGAGCCGCAGGCTCTCCTCCGCCTGGCGCAGCGAGGCGTCCACATCGGCGATGTCGTGGTCGAGCCGCCGGGCCTCGTGCAACCGAGCGGCGGCATGCGCGACCGAGATGCGGCTGCCGACGTCCTCCCCCATCTCGCGGAACATCCGGCCCATGTCGCGGGCCAGCCCCTCGATCGATGCCCCGGCCGGCTGGACCCACACGGGTGGCGCGAAGAACAGATTGAACAACAGGCCCACACCGGCGCCGATCAGGGTTTCCAGGACCCGGTTCCACGCCATCGACGCGACCTGGGAGACCCCCAGGACGAGCATGGCGCTGATCGCGACCTCGGGCACGAACTCGTTCACCCGTACCAGGCGTCCCACGATCAGCGCCGTGAAGATCGTCAGACCGAGGCTCCACCAGGTCAGTCCCACCAGGGAGCTGAACGCACTGGCGATGAGCACTCCCACGATGACGGCGTTCACCCGCCGCATGCCGGTGGTGAGCGTGGCATAGAGCGTCACCTGGACGACCAGCAGAGCGGTCAGCGGCGCGGTGAGCGGGGCAGGATGTTGCGGCAGGATCAGCAGTGCGATCACGAAGGAGATGACAGCAGCCGTGGTGGAACGCAGTGTCTGCGCCGCTACCGGCTCGGCGGTCCTGCGAACGAGCTTGACCACAGGTGCGGGTACTTCAGGCATCCGCCTACCCCTTCCCGGGCGCGCGGATCGGTGCGCCTGCCGGGGAGCGGCGGTTTCCGACCGTCCACCGGCGGCAGCGGACCGGCGGGCGACCCGGTTGCAACATACCCGCAGCCGCGCTCAACCGCGCCCTGCGGCACGTGCGACACAGGCGTCGGCCACCTTGCCGTCGAGGGCAGCGCGTACCGGTGCCGCGGTGGTTCCGGGCCCTCAGCAGGCAGGCCGGCACCAGAAGCCGGCAGAGCGGCTGAGGCGTACCACGGAGCCGGATGTCCGCCCCCGCGGCGAACGGGCGGCCGTGGCCGGCCGGCAGCACCCGGACAGTGTCACGGTCGTCAGGCATCGCTTCGCCCACCGGGCCTGATCAGATCCATGTTCACGCTGAGCTTTCCGGAGCGGGTGTGCCCGGGCGGGCGGCCCGGGCTGCGATCGGGAACCACGGGTCGGGCCGCAGGCGGGAGGAACGTCTCCCAGCCAACCACCGGAGGAACCGGCAGGCGCGGTGAAGTGACCCGTACGGGAGGTGCGGCCGCCGGCCGCCCGTGGCTCACCTGAGCCACGGACTGCCGGGGCGAGCGATGCGGCCCTGGTCTCGTACAGCTACGGCCAGGTGCCGTGGAGCAGTGTCGAGAGGCCCAGGCAGTGAGGGATCGGCCCTTGCATGTTCTATGCCATATCTCATAAGTTACCGACAGGTAGTTCACGTGGGTGAGCTTCACCCGACCGTGCCAGGAAGGCCACCGGTATGCCCGTCCACACTCGCCTCGTACAGGCCCTCCCAGGGACGGCGCACACGTGAGCCCCCGCAAGAGCGACAGCCGCGAGCGGATGATCCTCAGTGCCGCCGCACTGTTGCGCGAGTACGGGGCCGGCGCCACCAGTATCGACCGTGTGCTGGAGCACAGCGGTGCGCCCCGCGGCTCGGTGTACCACCACTTTCCCGGCGGGCGGGCACAGCTGATCGACGAAGCGGTGGCGCTCGCCGGTGACTTCATCGCCGGCCTGATCGACGCGGCCATGCAGGCCGACGGCCCGGTGCAGGCTGTCGACGCGTTCTTCGCGCTGTGGCGCGAGCGGCTCGTAGAGAGCGGCTTCCGGTCCGGCTGCCCGATCGTGGCGGTGGCCGTGGAGACCAACGACGACGCCCCGCAGCTGGTCCGCTCCGCCGCCACCGTCTTCGCCCGCTGGCAGGAGGCGCTCGCGGGCCTTTTCGTCCGGCACGGTCTGCCTGAGCAGCGGGGCAAGAGGCTGGCCGCGTTCGTCATCGCCGCCGTCGAAGGCGCAGTGATCATGTGCCGTGCGGAGCAGAGCACCGCTCCACTGGATGCAGCCGCCGCCGAGATCCACGACTTGCTGCTCCATGCGCTGCGGGACCTGCCCCAGTCGGTCCTGAACCAAGGCTCTGACCATCCCACCACCCCCCACCCAGCCCATCATTGAGGGAGCCGATATGCCCACGCTCGACCGTCAGGACAACGTCTTCGTTATCGACCTCGGAGACGGGGAAAACCGTTTCCACCCCGACTGGCTCACCGCCGTCGGCGCGGCGCTGGACGAGGTGGAGAAGGCCGAAGGGCCCCGGGCCCTGGTGACCACCGCGACGGGGAAGTTCTACTCCAACGGCCTGGACCTGGACTGGCTGTTCGCCCATGCCGACCAGCACCAGGACTACGTCGTCTCGGTCCACGCACTGTTCGCGCGGATACTCTCGCTGCCGGTGATCACCGTGGCCGCCCTGCAGGGGCACACCTTCGCCGCTGGCGCGATGTTCTCCCTCGCCCACGACTTCCGCGTCATGCGCTCCGACCGCGGCTACTGGTGCCTGCCCGAGGCGGACATCAACATCCCCTTCACTCCCGGGATGTCCGCCCTCATCCAGGCCCGGCTGGCCCCGCAGACCGCGCACCGGGCCATGCTCACCGCCCACCGCTACGGCGGCACCGACGCCGAAGCGGCCGGCATCGTCGACCAGGCGGTCGCCGAAGACGCCGTCCGCACCGCCGCCGTCGAACTCGCCCAGGCCCAGGTGAACAAGGCCGGAGACACCCTCGGCACCATCAAGGCCCGCATGTACGCGCCTGCCCTTGCCACCCTGCGCGACACCGCCAACCCCCTCGGCTGACACCGCCGTACGCAGGACGACCCGGCTGCACCGGTGGTTGGTGAACCACATCCGGGCCGCAGGGACCGACGGACGCACGCTCACCGCCGAGGGCGCCGTCATCCACGGCGGCCGCCGCACCCGCCGCAGCCGAAGGCAAAGTCCTCGACGAGCGCGGAAGACTGGTCGCACACGCCACCACCACCTGCCTGGTTCTCCACCCCGGCAGCTGCCCCCCCCAGCAGCTGTCACAGATTCGACGAGACAGCGCGGGAGGGGAAACGGGGACCAGGTGGATCATGAAGCGCTACACGCCACCCGGCCGTAGCCGTACGAGAAGAGGGCCGATGCAGCTGCGGCCGGTGTCCGTGCCTCAGTTGTCGGCCCATGACAGCTCCCCGGTCAGCAGCTCCGCGCCGGTCCTCACCCTGACGTCGGCCGGGCTCACCCCTGGGGCGGTCCCGACCAGGCGAAGTCCTTCCGGGGTGACGTCGATGAGCGCGAGGTCGGTGACTATCCGGTCCACCACGCGCCTGCCGGTGGCAGGCAGGGTGAGCTCCTCGACGATCTTCGGGGAGCCGTCCCGGGCCGTGTGCTCCATCACGACGATCAGCCGGCCCGCGCCATGCACCAGGTCCATGGCCCCGCCCATGCCTTTGACCATCTTCCCCGGGACCGTCCAGTTCGCCAGATCTCCGCGGGCCGACACCTGCATACCGCCCAGCACGGACACATCGATGCGGCCGGCCCGGACCATGCCGAAGGAGAACGCCGAATCGAAGTACGCGGCACCTGGGTTGACGGTCACGGTCTCCTTCCCGGCATTGATCACATCGGCATGTTCCTCGCCGGCACGAGGGTAGGGGCCGACACCCAGGATGCCGTTCTCGGAGTGCAGCACCACCTGGATACCTGCGGGAAGATGGCCGGGGATGAGCGTGGGCAGTCCGATGCCGAGATTGACGTACTCGCCGTCGCGCAGCTCCCGGGCGGCGCGGGCAGCGAGCTGGTTTCGGTCGAACGGCATGTTCAGTTCTCCTCGGACGAGGCGGGACGGACGGTGCGGCGCTCGATGCGCTTTTCGGACAGCGGGCCGGCCGCGACGACCCTGTCCACGTAGACACCGGGCAAGTGCACGGAGTCCGGAGGGAGTTCACCGGCGTCGACGATGCGTTCGGCCTCCACCACGGTGACGCGGCCGGCCATGGCACAGAGCGGATTGAAGTTGCGGGCCGCGGCGTGGAAGACACAGTTGCCGTGCCGGTCCGCGACGGCCGCGCGAACCAGCCCGAAGTCCGCCACGATCGCCTCCTCCATGAGATAACGGCGCTCCCCGAAGTCCCGGACCTCCTTCGCCGGAGAGGCCACGGCGACCGATCCATCGGCCTCGTACCGCCAGGGCAGACCGCCTTCCTCGACCAGGGTGCCCACCCCGGCCGGAGTGAAGAACGCCGGAATCCCGGCACCGCCCGCACGCAGCCGCTCGGCGAGGGTGCCCTGCGGGGTCAGTTCCACCTCGAGTTCACCGGACAGGTACTGCCGGGCGAACTCCTTGTTCTCCCCGACGTACGAGGACGTCATCCGGCGGATCCGGCCGGCGCTCAGCAGCAGCCCGAGGCCCCAGTCGTCGACGCCGCAGTTGTTGGACACCACGCTCAGCTGCGCGGTTCCGGCCGCGGCCAGTGCGCCGATCAGTGCCGACGGAATGCCGCACAGACCGAATCCTCCCACCGCGAGCATGGCTCCGTCCGGGATGTCGGCCACCGCCGCGGCGGCCGAGCCGACCACCTTGTCGATGGCCCCGCGTCGTACGCCGGTACTCAGTTCGCCGCGCTTCACTTTCCTGCCTCCCACTCGGCTGTCCATTCACCGGACACCCTTGCCGCAGCACACACCGCTCGCCATGTGCCCGGCGCACATGGCTCCTCGTAAAGATGCGGTGGCTGTCACCATGTCCGCTTCCCGGCACTGCTTCTACCGTTCGGGCCATCCATCACGGCGGACAGCAACATTCCAGGAGTCGCACACATGCCTCTCAGCCCCGCGGACATCGTCCGAAGCAGATATGCGCGCACGTTGTCGGCCTTCGCCGCAGGCATTGTGCTGGCCGGGTGCAGCGCGGCAGGCACCGCTGGGTCCAGTACATCGCACGGTGCGGGCCCCTCCGCAGTCAAGGTGGGTCTGGTGTACTCCCGCAGCGGACCGCTCGCGGCGTACGGCAAGCAGTACGAGGAAGGCTTCAGAGCGGGGCTCGACCATGCGACCCACCACACCGGCAAGGCGGCCGGTCACCGGATCGTGGTCACCGAACAGGATGACGCGGGCGACCCGGCGAAGGCAGTCTCGGAGGCGAAGACCCTGATCGGCAAGGGCTGCAGGATCCTGGCCGGCAGCACCGACTCGGGAGTGGCCCTGCAGATGGCGCCGCTGGCCGCGCAGAACGAGGTCCTGAACATCAGCGGCCCCGCGGCCACCGATGCGGTCACCGGCATCAACAAGTACACCTTCCGGTCGGGCAGGCAGTCCTACCAGGACATCCTGACCGCCGGGTCGCTGCTCGGTGACGCCAAGGGCAGGAAGGTGACGGTACTGGCCCAGAACTCGGCGTTCGGGCAGGCAAACGTGGCTGCCGTCAAAACGGTTCTGGGCAAGCAGGGCGCCCACGTCGGTTCCGTGCTCGCTCCGCCGAGTGCCGGCGATCTCACACCCTTCGCGAGGCAGGTGAGATCCGGCAGGCCGGATCTGGTCTATGTCGCCTGGGCCGGAGCCAGTGCCCCCGCGCTGTGGACGGCTCTCGACCAGCAGGGCGTTCTGGATTCCAGCAAGGTGGTCACCGGGCTCGCGGGCACCGCGTCGTACCCCGTCTTCGGCTCCGCGGGCTCGAAGGTGTCCTTCCTCGCCCACTACTTCCCGGGGGCGGGCAAGAACACGGTGGAGACTGCCATGCTCGACGGCATCACCGAAGCGGGAGGAACACCGGACCTGTTCAGCCCGGACGGCTTCACCGCCGCCCAGATGATCGTGCACGCCATCGACTCCGGGAGCGCGACGGACACCACAGCGATGGCCACTGCGCTGGAGGGCTGGAGCTTCGAGGGCCCCAAGGGCCGTGAGCAGATCCGCGCCGCCGACCATGCCCTGCTCCAGCCGATGTTCACGGCCGGGCTGACCGGCAGCGGCGCCTCGGTCGAACCACGGCTGCTGACCACGGTGCCGAGGTCGGCCACCACTCCCCCGGCGAAGAAGCTGGCGGACTGATCCCGTGACCTCCCCCGCCACTTCACCACTGCGTGCGCCCGGGATGACGGATGCGAGCCCCGCCACCCCGGTACTGCGGCTTCGCGACATCGACTGGAGAGTCGGCGGTGCGACGATCATCGACGATGTCTCCCTAAATGTCCGCGAAGGCGAGTTCATCGCCTTCATCGGACCCAATGGCGCAGGAAAGACATCCCTGTTCAATCTGATCAGCGGGATCGCTCCGGTCTCCGGAGGCACCATCGAACTCGGCGGTACGGATATCACGGCCCAGCCGGTGCACGAGCGTGCCCGGGCCGGTCTGGGCCGCACCTTCCAGACATCGAGCCTGTGGCCCGCGATGACCGTGGCCGGCCATGTGCGGCTCGCCGCCCAGGCGGCGGCCGGCGGATCGCTCCGCCTCTGGCATCGCGCCGCCGGCTTCGCGGACCAGGTGGGGCAGGTACTGGACCGTACGGGTCTCACCCACCGCACCGACACGGTCGCGGGCGCCCTGTCCCACGGTGAGAAACGCAAGCTGGAACTGGCCGTACTGCTCGCGGGCGAGCCACGGTTGATGCTGCTGGACGAGCCAATGGCCGGTGTGAGCGCCGAGGAGGTGCCCGCGCTGACCGCACTGATCCGCTCGCTGCATCAGGACGAGGGCCGCACCGTGCTGATGATCGAACACCATATGGACACGCTGCTGGGCCTGGCCGACCGGCTGGCGGTGATGCACCACGGCACCCTGCTGGCGGCCGGTACTCCGCAAACCGTGATGAACGACCCCACTGTCCAAGAGGCCTACCTGGGGGAGGCGTTGTGACGGTGTCCGACGCACCACGGCTCAGCGTGCGGGATCTGCGGGTCGTCATCGGCGGCCGGCACATACTGCACGGTGTCGATCTCGATGTACCGCCCAGCGGGGTCACCGCCCTGCTGGGACGCAACGGAGCAGGTAAGACGACCACCGTGCGCGCCGTGATCGGACTCGCTCCTCACAGCGGCGATGTGCTCATCGACGGAAGGCGGACCGCAGGTCTGGCCACCCATGCGCTGGTCCGGCGCGGCATCGGTTACGCCCCGGAGGACCGCGGTGTGTTCGCCGCTCTGACCGTCGGGGAGAACCTGCGCATCGCCGAGCGCCGTGGCGCCGGTGAACCCGCGTATGCGCTGGTGTACGAACTCTTTCCGGAGCTCCGGCAGCGTACGCGCCAGCCTGCGGGGACCCTCTCCGGGGGTCAGCAGCAGATGGTGGCGATCGCCCGCACCTTGCTGAACGACAATCGGCTCATCATCGCGGACGAACCGACCAAGGGCCTCGCGCCCAGGGTCGTCACCGAGGTGGCACAGGTGCTGGAGCGCGCGGCGGAAGCAGTGCCTGTCCTTCTGGTGGAGCAGAACCTGGCGGTGGTTCGCCGCCTCGCCGTGCACTGTGCCGTGATCGCCGACGGCCGTACCGCGTACCGCGGGCCGGCGGCAGACCTGCTCTCCGATGCCGATGCCACCCGCAGGCTGCTCGGGGTCGGCAGCACCGCGGATCACCGCAAGTCGTCCCGGGCCGTGGAAGCGGGTACCTGATGTCCACCGTTGTTCTGCTCGTCTTCACCGGTCTGGGCCTGGGGGCCCTCTACTTCCTGGTCGCTTCCGGTCTGTCACTGATCTTCGGCCTGATGGATGTGCTGAACTTCGCACACGGAGCGCTGCTGTCCGTCGGGGCGTACGCCACCTGGTGGGCCGCTGCCGGCCACCTCCCGGGTGCCGGTACGGGTGGAGCAGGTTTCGTGCTCGCGGTGGCCTTCGGCACGGCCGCCGGCACACTCGCGGCAGTGCTGCTCGAACTCACCGTCATACGGCCGCTCTACACCCGTCCACGCGATCAGGTCCTGGCCACAGTGGGCGTGGGCCTCGCCGTTCCCGCGCTGCTCTCCGCCGTCTGGGGGGCCGACGCCCGCCCGTTCCCCGGCCCCCGCGCGCTGTCCGGCACCTTCGGGCTGTTCGGCGCCCGGATACCGGTCAACCGTCCGGTACTGATCGCGGCCGCGCTGCTGGTTCTGATCGTGCTCAAGCTGTTCCTCACACGCACCCGGCACGGTCTCGTGGTGCGCGCCGGTGTCGAGGACAGGGCCATGGTGACAGCCCTCGGCACGGACGTCCGGAAGGCTTTCACGCTGGTGTTCGCCATCGGCGGCGCGGCAGCAGCCCTGGCGGGGGCCTTCAGCGGCCTGTACTTCGGGTCCGTGGACCCGGGACAGGGCACCTCACTGCTGATCTTCGCCTTCGTGGTCGTGGTGATGGGCGGGATGGGTTCCACTGCCGGCTGCGCCCTGGCTTCCGCCGTCGTCGGCCTCGTCCAGCAGTTCGCCAACTACTGCACCACCGCAGGGCTCGGCGACCTCTCCGTCGTCGTGCTGCTCGCCGCGCTGCTGCTCACCCGCCCGCGCGGCCTCACCGGGAGACTCGCGTGACTGCCACCCAGACCGCCGAAAAGACCGGGACCGCTCCGATGCCCGTCAACAACCGGGGCACCGGGACACGCCGGCTCGCCCGCTGGTGGCCCGCTGCCGCACTGACCGCACTTCTTGCCGCACCCTTCAGCGCGCTGCCGTTGCCGGGATTGCTCGACGGCCCCATAGGCAGCCCGGGCAACCTTCAACTCATGTCGCTGTGCCTGTTGTTCGGGGCATTGGCCACCGGCTACGACCTGCTGCTCGGCCGCACAGGACTGCTTTCCTTCGGCCACGCCCTGTACTTCGCAGGCGGCACCTACGCGACGAACACCTTCATGCTGGAAGCCGGTCTGCCCTTCGCGGTCTCGGCGCTGCTCGGCCTGCTCTTCGGCGTGGTACTGGCCGCCCTGCTGGGCTCGGTGAGTCTGCGAGTGAGCGGGATCCGCTTCTCCATGGTCACGCTGGCGTTCGCTCAGGCGGGATCCATTCTCGCCGAACGCAACCCCGGCGGCGTCACCGGCGGGGAGGAAGGCCGCGCGGCTCCCGCGGACCGGCTGCCCGCGGGCCTGATCGGTATCGAACACACCGTGAACCTCTACTGGGTTGCCCTCGCCTACCTGGTGTTCACCCTGGCCGCCGTCCAGTGGGCGGTCCGCTCACCGGCCGGCCGGGTGTGGGAGGGCATCAAGGAGAACGAACGCCGGGTGGAGGTACTCGGGCTCCGGCCCTACGGGTTCAAGCTGGTGGCGTTCGTGCTGGCCGGGGCGCTGGCCTCGCTGGGCGGCATCGTCCATCTGCTGCTCACCGGAGGCGCCACCCCGCAGACCACCACATCGGACTTCACACTCTCGCTGCTGGTCATGGTGGTCCTGGGCGGATCGGGCTCCCGCTGGGGGCCGCTCGTCGGCGGTGTGCTCTACACCTGGGCCGACCACCGGCTCACCGATCTGGCGGGGTCGGGCTCGGTCGCGGACCTTCCGGCCGTGCTGCGGGTGCCTCTCTCCCAGCCGCTGTTCCTGCTGGGAGTGGTCTTCGTCGTGATCGTCCGGCTGCTTCCCGGCGGTGTGGTGCGGATCCCCGAACGGATCGCCGTCGCCCGTGCCCGCCGTCGTGCCACCGCCACCCCGCGCGCGTCGGCCCGGTCCGCTTCACCGTGAACGGGTCATCGTGCGTATGTGGTCGCGCGTATGTCATCGTGCTCAGGTCCGCCCCGGTGCGCTGCGGTCGGGTGCACCCGGCCAACGGGCCCCCGGTTACGACCACTTGCCGCGATTGTTCAGCGTCCGCGAGCCGCTCTCCACTCCCTTGAAGGGCCTTTGCCGGCGGAGCTCAACTCCCGACCCATCAGAACCAATCGAGACCCGTATACAGGACGCCACAGGGTGCTGGCCGAGTCCGCGCCCGAAGTCGATGCTGGACACGTGATGAGAAGCTGCGGTCCGCATCTCGAGGAAGAGTTGGACCGCGAGTATCAATGGGCGACTGCAGGTGTGGACGCGATGCACATGGCCGTGGTCCAGGTCGAGGAACACGAGCTGGTGTGGATCGTCTACTGGCAGTTGCTGAACGACGATGTCCCAGCACGTCTCGTGGCCGTGGCCACCGCGGAACTCGTGGAGCCTCTCTCAACCCGGTACTCGGGGAGCCGGGAATTCTCACACACTGCCTAACCACCGGCCAGCAGGTGCAACCGCAGCGCAAGACGCAGTTCCAGTGCTCTTTCGGGGCAGTTCCAGTCGGGCCCGAGCAGTGCCTGGATACGGTCCAGTCGCTGCACGACGGTGTTGACGTGGACGTGCAGCACGTCCTTGGCCCGGGTGAGACTCCCGCCGCAGGCGAAGTAGGCTTCCAGGGTGCGGACCAGGACGGTCCCCCGCCTGGTGTCGTACTCCAGCAGCGATCCGATGGTGGCCTCGACGAAGCCGGTCACGTCACGTGCATCGCCGAGCAGCACCCCGACGAAGCCCAGCTCCAGCGCGCCGGCTCCCTCCCCCACCCGGCCGAGGGCTCGCATGGCGCGCAGACAGCGGGCGGCTTCGGCGTACGCGGCCGCGACGGCCTGCGGGCCCGCGGCGGGGCCTGCGGCGGCGACCGTGACCGGGGCGCCCGCGAGGTGGGCCAGCTGGGCGGCCGCGGTTCTGGCCGCCTCTCCGGGCGAACCGTCGTCCGCTGCCCTGACCAGCAGCACAGCCGTCCCGGCGTGTTCGGCACTGATGCCGTCGCTGCCGAACAGATACTGCACGGCAGCACCGGGCAGTTTTTCCTGCCCGCAGCCCACTGCCTCGGCCACCAGCAGCAGGTGCGGCTGTTCCAGGTCGATGCCGAGGCGGCGGCCCCTGCCGACCAGTGCGCCTGGGTCCCGGTCGGGAGCTGCCAGCAGGTCGGCGATCAGTTCGCCGCGTACCCGGTTCTCCGTCTCGGCCACCGAGTGACGCAGCATCAGAAGCAGTGCGGTGATGACCCCCGCGCGTTCGAACAACCGCCGGTCGGGGTCGTCGAGATGCGGCCGGTGGTACAGCGTCAGACTGCCCAGCAGCCGTGGGCCCGCGAGTACCGCGCAGGTCCAGGTGGCGCCCCGGTACACGGCGCGGCCCGCTGCCAGGGATTCCCCGGTGGCAGCGGCCACCCGGTCCGGATCGTCGGCATCCCCCATGGGAGCCCTGCCGTCGGGTCCGACCGCTGCGAGAACGCGGCCCTGGCTGTCGTGAATGCTCAGGGCCCCGTCCAGTAGCCTCGCGACGGCGGCGGCCACTTCAGTCAGGTCCCCGCCGCGCAGTACGAGGTCGGTGAGCCGGTCGTGGGCCTCCTCCGCGCGCTGCATGGCCGCGGAGTGTTCCCTGATGACGGCATTGGCGTCCGCCAGCTCGGCCAGCGCAGCCCGGGAATCGGCGATGGCACCCGCGGTGTCGATCGCGATCGCGGCATGAGCGGCGAGGGAGCACAGCAGAGCGACCTCGTCGGGGGTGAAGGGGCGCGGTGACCTGTCGGCCGCGAAGAGCGCGCCGATGACCTTGCCGCCCCGGCTGCCCCTCGAACCGAGCAGCAGCGGTACTCCGAGGATCCCGACGAGCCCCTCGTCGACCACCCCGGCGTCGATATTGCCGGTGTGGTGGAAGCGCTGGTCGGTGCGGTAGTCGGGAGTGGCGTACGGGCGGGCTGTCTGGGCCACCAGACCGCCGAGGCCGTCGCCCAGCTCCAGGCGCAGATTCTGGAAGAGCGGTGACACGGAGCCGTCGGTCACCCGCATGTACGTGTCCCCGGCCTCTTCGTCGGGGAGGGTGAGATAGGCGGTGTCGGTGCCGAGCAGCTGTCGTGCCCGGCGGACGATCGACTTCAGCACGGCATCCAGATCGCGCAGTCCGGCCAGATCGCTGGCCGTGTCGAACAGCGCGCTCAGCTCCATCTCGCGCCGCCGGTGCTGGCGCAGGGTGCGCCGGATTCGCAGCGCCGTTGCCGTCGCCTGCTCGACTTCCGACAGCTCCTGGGGCGGCACACCTGCTGCCCGGGCCTCAGCGGCGACCGCACCGAAGTCCTCGGCCGGCGCGTCGTCGGCGAGGAGATCGAGGAGGCGTCGGAGCGGGCGGGCGGCCGGCGGGTTCTGTTGGGACATGAGGTGGACCATCGTGCCGCAGGGATGTGGAATTGGGGAGGGGGCCGGGGGTGCGGCCCCCTCCCGGCGAGCTCAGGCGGATGTCGCGGCCGTGTCTCCTGCTGTCTCCCCGGCTTTCACGGGCGCGGGGCCGTCCTGGCCCGGTGTGACCCGGGCGAGGTCGCGGCCCCTGGTCTCACGGGCGGCGATCAGCGCGATCACGGTGATCACCGCGGCCAGACCGACATAGACCGAGATCGGTGTGGAGTCACCGTACGACTGGAGCAGTGCTACCGCGATCAGCGGGGCGGGTGCCCCGGCCGCCACGGAGGCGAACTGGGCTCCGATCGAGGCACCGGAGTACCGCATGCGCGTGGCGAAGAGTTCGGAGAAGAACGCCGCCTGTGGGGCGTACATGGCGCTGTGGAAGACCAGGCCGACCGTGACGGCCAGCACCAGGGCCGGAAAGGACTTGGTGTCCAGCAGGCCGAAGAACGCCCAGGACCATATGCCGACACCCACCGCACCCACCAGATAGACCGGTTTGCGGCCGACCCGGTCGGACAGAGCGCCGAAGAGCGGGATCAGACAGAACTGCACGGCCGAGCCGATCAGCACGGCGTTCAGCGCCGTCTGCTTCTCGATCTTGAGGTGCTCCACGCAGTAGGTGAGGACGAAGGTCGTGATCACGTAGTACGAGATGTTCTCGGCCATCCGCGCCCCCATGGCGACCAGCACGTCGCGCCAGTGGTGGCGCAGCACGGCCAGTACCGGTGGCTGCTCGACAGCGCCCTCATCGGCCTTGCGCTGCTCGGCCTTGGCCAGCGCCGCCTTGAAGACCGGGGACTCGTCGACGGAGAGACGCACCCACAGACCGACACCGACCAGGACGGCGGAGAGCAGGAAGGGGACGCGCCAGCCCCAGGCGACGAAGTCGGCGTCGCTCTGGAAGGTGGTCATCAGTGACAGGACACCCACGGCGATCAGGTTTCCGGCAGGGGCTCCGCCCTGCGGCCAGGACGCCCAGAATCCGCGTCGCTCGGCGTCCCCGTGTTCGGACACCAGCAGCACAGCGCCGCCCCACTCACCGCCGAGAGCAAAGCCCTGGATGAGGCGCAGCACCGTGAGCAGGACCGGTGCTGCCACACCGATCGTGTTGTAGCCGGGGACACAGCCGATGAGAGTGGTGGCACCACCCATCATCAGCAGACTGATCACCAGCAGCTTCTTGCGGCCGATCCGGTCACCGAAGTGGCCGAAGACCATGGCTCCGAGCGGTCGTGCGGCGAAGCCGATGGCATAGGTGAGGAACGACAGCAGAGTGCCGGTGAGCGGGTCGGACTCCGGGAAGAAGACATGGCCGAAGACGAGGGCCGCCGCTGAGCCGTACAGGAAGTAGTCGTACCACTCGACCGTTGTCCCGACGAGGCTGGCTGCCACCACTCGGCGCAGCGCGGCTGGTTCGGTGGGTCGTACTGGATTCCGGGGAGAGTGCGCGGCGGCGCCGGCCATGAGATCACCATTCTGAGGGGGTGGGGACGTGGGTGGTTTGCGGGGCACGGTGATCGGGAGCCGGTGGGGTGCGGGGGTGAACGGTGTACCGGGTCCCGGGCACGGGTTGTCAGCTGGCGCTCCAGCCGCCGTCGAGCGGCAGCGATGCTCCGGTGAGATAGCCGGTGTGGGCGGAGCAGAGCCACAGCGCGGCCTGGGCGACCTCTTCCGGTTCGATGAGCCGCTTCAGCGCCGTCCGCTCCAGCATCACCTTGTCGACCACCTCGGCCGGCGGGATGCCATGGGCGAGTGCCTGAGTGGCGATCTGCTCCTCGACCAGAGGTGTGCGCACATATCCGGGGTTCACACAGTTGCTGGTCACGCCGTACGCGGCGCCTTCCAGCGCGGCTGCCTTGCTGAGCCCCTCGAGGGCGTGCTTGGCGGTCACGTAAGCCGATTTGTAGGCGCTGGCCCGCAGCCCGTGGACGGAGGAGATGTTGATGACCCGGCCCCATCCCTGCGCGTACATGTGCGGCAGCGTCCTGCGGAGGATCCGGAACGGTGCCTCCACCATGACGCGCTGGATGAGAGCGAACCGTGCCGGGGGGAATTCATGGATGGGCGCGATGTGCTGAAGCCCGGCGTTGTTGATCACGATGTCCGCGTCGGCGGGCAGGGTGTCCACACTGTCGAGGTCGGAGAGGTCGACGACGTGGGCGCTGCCGCCGATCTCCTCGGCTACCCGCTTGGCCGCTTCAGCGGCCCTGTCCACCACGTACACGGTGGCGCCGGCTGTGGCGAACACCTGGGCGCAGGCCCGCCCGATACCGCTGGCAGCGCCCGTGACCAGGGCTTTGCGGCCTTCGAGAAACCGCCCGCCGGCCTCATCGGCAACGCCAGGTCCGAAGGCCGGTGCGGGACGACTCCCGGTTTTCTGGGTACTTTCCATGGCCCACACGCTAGGAACGATGAGGGACCGGGCACACGTGGCCGACAGCCATATTGACGCTGCCCGGCATGGTTCCCGACGCCATACCGTCGTCCGCAGAGAGGCCATGCCACTGACCGACAGCGGAAGGAGGCCCCGGATGTCATGGTCCGACGGGTCTCTCCGTGGTCAGCGTGGCCAGGGACGGGCAGCGCCGTTGCACGGTGGCAGACTCATCCCCTCGTCCGGCCGCTCTTGAATACCTTGTAGTAGTCGGCGGAACCGAGCTCGAGTCCGAACACCGAGCCGTAGCGCTTGCGGATGGCTGCGACCGTTCGGGACTCCGGCTCGTGCAGACACCGTGTCACGGGCGGATCGTGCCGGATGCACCGGTCAGGCTCCTGTGTCAGGAGGTGCGGGTTGTGGTCGTGCACCGGATCCCAGGTCAACGACTGAGAGAGGTCGGACAGAATGCCCGGCTCCTGTGCATGGGGCCCCAGGGGGTTGGGTCCATGTCCCCGGTAGTAGTCCACGAGGTTCCTGCGGTACTGGTCGTGGCCGAACGAGATGAGAGAGCCAGGGCGGTCGCCTGCGGTGAGGATGGCGTCGACGATGTCTCCCATGCGCTCGGGGTCGGCTCCGTAGTAGGCGGTGACAACCAGGGAGCAGTCGATCCTGTAAGTGTCGTCACCCGTCTGGAAGAACCATTCCTTCGCCGATCCTCCCGCGCAGGTGTCCCGCACCGTGACCAGGGCGAGGGTGAGCGGGGTGTCAGCGTACGCCCGCACCACACTCCGCAGACGAGCTTCCTCCCGCTGGCGGGCCTGTACCGCCTCGCTGCTGCCCGCAAGCGTGCGGACCTCTTCCGGACTGGTGGCGCGGTATTCGGATGAGCAGGCGGATACGGCGAACGGCACGATGAGGAAGAGGAGACCGAACACGCTCCTGACGGCACGGGACGGGCGACGGCGCCGTGCAGGGCGGGGCGCCGCTAAGGCAGTTGCCGCGACCAGCAGGCGGGCCGTCAGCGCGACAACCGCAGGCGTCCGGTGCACCGTCATGGCGTTGTCCTCCCCCTGCGGGTCTCCGGTCGAGGCCTGCTTCCGGTCCAGTGTCCGGCAGGCCACCGACTCACGAATGAGTACACGTACTCAGTTCCTTTATGACTCAGAGGAGTTGCCCCGGAGCCAGGGCACGCGTGGCGAGCTGTGGTGCCCGTGTCCATGGACCGGTGCCTCTTGAGGGGCGTTCTGTAGAACAAGTGGAGGGCTCCCGCCATGGCCGGGTCCACCACCGGGGCCGGCAGGTCCGTATCGGCCCCTCATATATCCGCCGCACACCACCGGGCCGTAGGTTCCGGCGTCAGTGGCCTCGGTGGCTGAAGCAGCGCGTCCCGCGTCCCTCACCTCGGCGACGCGATGCCGTCCCCGATTTCCGGCTTCCCCACTCAACAGGAGTCCCCATGCGCCCGTTCCGTCCACTCCGTCTCTTCAGGTACCTCGCGCTCGTCCCCGTCCTCGGCATTCTCGCCGTCGGGCCCGGCACCGCGGCGGCGGCGCCGACCGGTACTGCCGCCGTTGGGTTCCAGCAGATCACCGGGTTCGGCTCGAACCCAGGACATCTGACCATGTACACATACACTCCGGCAGGCCTCCCGCCGAACGCGCCTCTGGTGGTCGCCATGCACGGGTGCACCCAGTCGGCGAACGACTACTACACACACTCCGGGTGGCAGAAGTACGCCGATCTGTGGGGCTTCGAAGTGGTCTTCCCGCAGACCGACCCGTCCAACAACTCGCTCTCCTGCTTCAGCTGGTTCGACTCCACCAAGGACACCCGGGACAAGGGCGAAGCCGCGTCCGTCATGCAGATGGTGAACCAGGCCGCAGCACAGCACGGCTCCGACAGCCACCGGATATACGTCACCGGTCTTTCCGCCGGCGGCGGTATGACCGCCGATCTGCTCGCCGACTACCCCGACGTCTTCGCCGGCGGCGCGGTGGCTTCGGGTCTGCCCGCGCAGTGTGCCACCACATCGGCCGCGGCCTCCGGCTGCCAGAACAGCAACCAGAACCTATCCCCCGCACAGTGGGGCGACAGGGTGCGCGCCTCGCACCCGGGCCATACGGGGCCCTGGCCGCGCGTAGCCATCTGGCAGGGGACGTCGGACACCACGGTGAACCCGGTGAACGGCACTGAACTGCGCGATCAGTGGACCAATGTCTGGGGTGTCGGCCAGACCGCGTCCAGCACCCGGAGCCTGCCCGGAGGCACCACTCTGAGCACGTACAACGACTCCACCGGACAACCCGCCGTCGAGCTCTACTCGATCTCCGGTATGGCCCATGGACTCGCCGTCAGCCCGGGGTCGGGCACCGACCAGTGCGGCACCACGGGCACCTACTACATCAACTCCATCTGCTCCAGTTACTACACCGCACTGTTCTGGGGGCTGGACGGATCAACCCCCGGCGGTGGAACGGGATCCCTGCCCGCCCCAGCCGGCGTGAAAGCCGGGCAGACCACCGACACGAGCGCGTCCCTGACGTGGAACGCGGTGGAAGGCGCCGCCTCCTACACCGTCTACCGCGACGGCGCAGCCACCGGATCGGCCACCGGGACATCCTTCACCGACACCGGACTGAGCGCGGGGGGCAGTTACGTCTACACGGTCGCCGCAGTCGACTCCCAGGGCGCCGCCGGAGCTCGCTCCACCGGGATCACCGTGACGACGACCGGCTCGAAGCCGCAGTGCTACACCGCCACCAACTACAGCCAGGTCGCGGCGGGACGGGCTCACCAGAGCGGCGGCTACACCTACGCCGACGGGTCCAATCAGAACATGGGCCTCTACAACGTCTTCATCAGCCACACCCTCGCGCAAACCGGCGCCGGCTACTACGTGATCTCCGATGCAGGCTGCCCCGCCTGAGTGCGGCGCCGGGACGCGGGCACCCCGCTTCCGTGCGGCGTCCCGACCGTGCGGTCGGGACGCCGCACGGAATGCCCTCCTCAAGCGCACGTGCACCGGACTATCCCGCCCGTGCCTGAGAGGACACGACAGCCGAGCGCAGGCAACCGGGCTCAGCAGCGCCGCTGGACGTATCCCTCCTCACCGGCAGGCCGTACCTCCCGGTCCCGCAGGGTGATCGACAGGTCGCCTCCCCAGGAACGGCAGGCTTTCCTGAAGTCCTTCTGCCGGTATTCGATGTCGAAGACCCTGTTGTCGTAGGCGCCGGCGAAGTCAGGGCACTCCTGATAGCTGCCGCATTCCTCCACGACGGCGAAGTCGAAGCCGGTCCGTGCGCGCCTGGTGAGGAGGTCCGCCGCGTTCTTCTGGGCGACAGCCAGTCCCTGACGGTGTGCGCGGCGCGTCAGCAGCCGGGCGAACTCCACCGCGTCGGCCGGAGTGAGACGACCGTCCGACCGCTCGTAGGAGTCCAGGTTGTCGGGCTCGACGGCGTCGAAGCCCGCTGCCGCGCAACTGTCGATCCAGCCGCCGATGATGCCCGCGAGACTGCGGCGCTTGTCGCCGGTGGAGATGTCAAGCAGCGGCTCATTCCAGTCCGTGTCAACGACAGGCGCCCCGGCGCCGTCGCGGAGCAGCAGCCCCGGATGCTTGCGCTTCCACCAGGCCACCGCATCGCCGGGCTGCGACTGGAAGGCGTTGACGTAGCAGATGTTGTACACACCGGGTACGGGATCCTCGACGCGGTCGCGGGAGACCGCGCGGGTCCCTGCCGGAGGCGGATAGGCGCCGCCCAGTTGGTAGTCGAAAGCGGCGTTGGCGGTCGGCTGGTGTACGCCCTTTCCGGTAACGGCCGTTGAGGCCGGGGCCGCACCGGCGGAACCGGAAGGCGCGGCCGGACCGGCGGAGCATCCGGCGAGGGCGGTGAGCAGCAGAACGCCGGCCGACCGGCGGATCACTGAGGGCACGGGAGGTGTCAGCTTTCGTCGATACCGGTGGCCGGTCGCGGGGATGCGGGTGAACGCACCATGGGACATGATCCCGCCCATCCTCCATGACGTCGGGCGCATCGGTGCCCCCGGGGCGTGGAGCTGCCCGCACTCCCTCGCCGTTACGCCGCGCGGGTGCTCGGTCACGGCGCTGAGCGCGGCACGGACAAAACACCCCTTCGGAGCGGTATGACTTTCAGGTAAACACACTAATGGAACCTGAAAAAGCACTCTCTCCACTGGGGTGCGAAGGGAGCGGCATGCCAGAAGCGAGCCGACGCAGCGTTCTGAGTGCGGGACTGGGGGCCGCGGCAGCGATTGCCCTCGGAGGCTGTGACAGCAGCAGACAGACACCCCCGCCGAACAAGAACAGACCACCGCAGGCCGGTGCCGCCCCCGACAAGAATTCGGTACGACTCATCGGAGACGGCTCGACAGCCGACACCGGAAAGCAGCCGCATCAGCCCGAGCCCCCTGTTCCCCTCGAGCCGGGACAGACTCCGCCCCAGTTCGTGATCTTCTCCTGGGACGGGGCCGGAGAAGTGGGAAACGGTCTCTTCCCGCGATTCCTCGATCTCGCCGAACAGCACAACGCGGCGATGACGTTCTTCCTCTCCGGGCTTTATCTCGTGCCCGAATCGAAGAAGTCCCTCTATCGTCCGCCCAACAACCCCGTCGGCGCATCGGACATCGGCTACCTCACGGACGAACACCTCGCGCTCACGCTCAAGTACGTCCGTCAGGCCTGGCTCGACGGGCATGAGATCGGCACCCACTACAACGGCCACTTCTGCGCCGGCAGCGGCTCCGTCGCGAACTGGACACCGGCCCAGTGGTCGAGCGAGATCGAGCAGGCCAAGTCCTTCGTCACACAGTGGCGCACCAACACCGGACGGCGCGATCTGGAGCCGCTGCCCTTCGACTACGAGAAGGAACTCATCGGTTCCCGCACACCCTGCCTCCTCGGCCAGGACAACCTGCTGCCCGCAGCCGCACAGCTCGGCTGGCGCTACGACGCGAGCTCACCAGGCGGGCGTCAGACCTGGCCCGTCAAACGAGGCGGGCTGTGGGACCTGCCACTCCAGGGAATCCCCTTCCCCGGTCACTCCTTCGAAGTCCTCTCCATGGACTACAACATCCTGGCCAACCAGTCGAAGAACGCGACGCACGGCCCGTCCGCCAACTATCCGGGCTGGCGCAAACAGGCGACCGACGCGTACCTCGCCGGCTTCCAGCGTGCCTACACCACCAACCGGGCGCCCTTCTTCGTCGGAAACCACTTCGAGGAATGGAACGGCGGAATCTACATGGACGCCGTCGAAGCCGTCCTCACCAGGATTCACGACATCAGCGACGTACGACTCGTCTCGTTCCGGCAGTTCGTCGACTGGCTCGACGTACAGGACTCCCGGGTTCTT
This sequence comes from Streptomyces sp. NBC_00344, assembly GCF_036088315.1. NCBI lineage: Bacteria > Bacillati > Actinomycetota > Actinomycetes > Kitasatosporales > Streptomycetaceae > Streptomyces > Streptomyces sp. NBC_00344. The sequence continues at coordinate 444,750 of NZ_CP107996.1, forward strand.
GCCGGGCTCCGCACGCTCGACGTCGGCCAGGCCCCCGCCGGAGGCTGGAACAGCTTCCTGAAAAAAGCTGCCGCCCCGCAGAGGTCGTAACCGGCGGCCTTTCGCAGACCGTGGGCCTTTCGCGGACCGCCGACCGGTCAGCGGGGCAGTCCGGGCCCGCCGGCAGCGGCCGGCGGGTCCGGCGCACCTCCGATCAGTTCCTCGACCCGGCGGCGGGGCCCGGCCCAGCGTCTGTCGTGCCGGTAGGTGCGCCGGATCGACCTGGCGCGCGTGCGATACCGGCTGCGGTAGAAGCGCTTCGCCCACGGTGAGACCGGCCTGGCCAGCCGGATCGCGCCGATCAGGGCCACGAAGGGGACCACCGCACCGATCAGCGCGATACGTGGCTTGCCCTTGGCCAAAGCGACCAGCGCGAAGCCGAAGTTCAGTACGCCGTTGACGACGATCGCAGCCCTGCCGTGCTCCTCCTGCGGGGTGAGCTCGTTGACACCGAACGGCAGGAACCCGCCCAGCACCAGAGCCACCAGCGCCGCCGTGAGCACCACGATCTCCACACTCTTGCGGCCCTGATCGCTCCAGTACACGTCGGCCAGGTGGAGGAGCAGGGCGAACTCGTCGAGGACGAGGCCGGCCCCCGTTCCGAACACCACGGCGAACACGCAGGCCCCGACGCCGAACCTGCCGCTGGCCACTGCGCCGAAGCCGCCGATGACTGCCAGTACGACACCGGGAACCACATGGTGGATATGGAGACCGCCAGGCGTCACATTGCCGAAGGGTCCGCGCCCCGCGCGGATGAGACGGGCGATGGAGCGCACGATGAGGAACGACAGCACGAAGGCGACCAGAGCCAGCAGCAGCGGAAGTTTTCCCGGCTCGACGATGTTCCGGTACAGCCAGTGCCCCATGCCGACCCTTCCGTTTTGTCCGTAAAGGGCATTCTAAGGGCTGCGCGGTGATCTCTGGCGGGTCACAGCGCCGGACGACACGCGCCCCATGAGCGGCACGCCACCGCTCCGGCGGCAGTGAGGGGCCCGTGCACCTGGCAGCACGGGCCCCTCACTGTCACCGACTACGTTCCGGGCGTGCTCACCAGATGGCGGCGACCCATTCGGGGTGGTCTATGAACGGGTTGCGGTTGTGCTGGTAGTCGTTGTAGATCACGTCGTTGCGGTGCTCCTCGAAGGCGTCCGGCGGGTCCTGCTGGCTCCACTGCTTGAGGACGCTGAGGCGGCCGATCGCCGGGGCGGTGCCGTTGTCGACCTTGTCGTTCGGCTCGAGGTCGGGGAACCCGTCGCCCCCGTCGTAGCGCACGGCCATGTAGAGGATCATGCGGGCGACGTCACCCTTGACCGCGTCCCGCGGCTCGAACGAATCGGAATCGGTGTAGTTACCGGGGGCGCCTGAAACCTGAGTGCCGCCGTTGTCGAAATCCTTGTTGCCCCGGATGCCGTTCACCGTGACATCGGACGGCCGCAGATGATGCAGATCGGTGCCGGGGCCGGTGGCCGTGCCGAAATCGCCGTGCGACTTCGCCCAGACGTGCTCACGGTTCCAGTCACCCGTGCTGCCGCCGCTGCTGCTCTTGGGTACCGATCGCCCGGTGTACAGCTCGATCACGTCAGCCGAGTTGGCCGGGTCCTCGTCGGTCTTCTGCAGGGCGGTCCAGACCTGACTGTATGTCACCTTGGACTGCGTACTGATGATGGTGTGCAGCGCCGCCTTGAGGGCGGCACCGGTCTTGCCTTCCGCGTCCGCGTAGTACGTGTCGTCCAGCGTGCTCGACGTCGTGGACGACAGCGTGACGCTCGTCGGATGGGCGGCGAAGGTGGGGGGCGCCGCACTCAGGACCGCCGCGGCGGCGACAGCGGCGGCGGATATCCATCTGGTGGCCAATAGACGGGACATGTGGGGTGTCCTCTCCAACTGCCGTGTTCAGGCACGGCGATGACGGCGTACGGTCTCGGGGACGATCCCACACCCCCCGGGCCGAGAGGTGAAGAGCACGGAACAAGCGCGTGGCGATCTCCCCCATACGCTCACACTTCGCCGAAACCTGAGCCGGCCGGGCAGCTCCGTCCGGGGCTGCCCGGCCATCCGGGACAGCCCTCAGCTGAACGGATCGAGAGTGACGTATGCGCGCTGCGGGTTGCCGTCGTTGACCAGCGACTCGTGGTTGCCGACGTCGTCGAAGGCAAAGGCGTACGCCTTGCCGTCGGCCATCTGCGCATGGATCTTGCGGGCGTACTGGTTGGTCACCGCGTCCTGGTAGAAGTTCGCGGAACTCGTGTCGGGCTGGTTGGGATTGGCCAGCAGGGTGGAGCGGTTGAACCCGGCGCACAGAGCGCGGGAGATCGGCCCCCGTACCAGGTCGTTCGGCGCGTCCAGCAGCTTGTAGCAGCCGAAGATACTGTCGGCGTCGGGCTTCTGGAACGAGGTGACCACGGCTCCCGAACCGTTGGTGAAGTTCATGACGTTGCCCGAGACCCGACCGTAGTACGTGGTGTTGGGCTGGTCGGCGAAGGGTGTCACGGTCAGCGTCGAGCCCGCATACTTGCTCCACACCCGGCTGACGTAGTCGTCCATGACCGTGGCGGGCAGCGCACCCGACTCGATGCCGTGACCCGGCGACAGCGCCCGCACAACCGTGCCGTCGGAACGCGTCTGGATCAGATTGGCCCAGCCGCCCGGCTGGCCTCTGAGTGCGCTGAAGAAGCCGTTGTAGCCGCCCGGCTTCAGATGGCCGGTGCTCTTGGTGGTTCCGTCGGGGGCTTTCACACCGACCGCGTAAGGGGCGGAGAACATGTCGACCTGGGTGCTGTTGATCCACAGTCCGGCGTCATTGAGCGTGTACTCGGACCAGTTGAAGAGGATGTCCCTGTTCGGATCAGTGGGATTCTGCACGGCGGGCTGCACCAGTCCGCCGGTGGTCAGCTTGAAGACGAGCTTCTGCCCGTAGGAGAAGTAGATCCTGCCGGAGAACTTCGGCAGCTGGAGCGTCATGGACTGGCCGTTGGCCGGGCCCGCGATCGAGGCGTCGGGAGCCGGTGTCGGCGGATTACCGCCCACGGGCCAGGCGTGGAACGCGCCGCTCGCGTCGGCCCAGCCCTGCCGGCCGGTCGACAGCTGGGTCCCGATGTCGTAGACGTAGACCTGGTCGGCTCGCCCGGAGTTGTTGGTGAAGGTCAGCGGAATCGTTGCCGGGACCGCCGCTGCGGCGGGCGCCGCTAAACCGAAGACGGTGCAGCCGGCCGCGAAGGTCAGCGCGGCGACCATCGGCGCCAGCAGTTTCCGCAGCGGTCCGGGCCCGTTGAGTCTCAGTCGGTACACGCTCTTCCTCCTTGTGAAGGGGTGAAGGGGTGAAGGGGGGAGGGGCCGACGCAGCCGGACGCGACCCCGAAGCACAACTCGGATCATTCGGTGTGAAGCGGGTACACCCGTGCCGGCCGTGGACGCGGGGGCAGTCGGCCACCGCCTGCCGCCGGGGCCGGATCGGGGGACGCGCTCAGCGGACCGGACACATGGCCGCGGCCGTCGCGGCGGATGGTGCGGCTCATGGCATCCGCCCCCGTTGCCGCTTTGCTTCCATGCGGAACCTCCGAGAACTCCACGACCGGCGGGGCGGACAGCAAGCACGAGGAATGAGAGCGCTCTCAATAATTGATTGATCGACAGGTTCACGTCAATAAGGCTGCGAGAGCTGCTTGCCCACGGCGAACGCTCCACGCCCGCGGCGCGACAATGACTTCATGCAGATCCGCATCGAAGCCTCCGCACTCCCCGGTCGCACCAACCGCGCCGCCGACTTCGCCGACGCCGTGGACATCCATGTGGGCGTCCAGGCAAGGAACAAGCCGGACGAGGTGATCGCTCTGCATGCCGGTGACAGCGCGTCGGCCGTCTGGACCCTGGAATGCACAGCCGTTCCCGCTTCGACGGGCACCACCATCACAGGGCCCTATGTCCAGAACGGCCTGGGTGGCCGGTTCGTCTATCTTTCCTGGGTCACGCTGGACGACAGCGGACGGCCCGTCATGTTCCGCCGGGCCAAACTGATGCTGGATGCCGTGGAACCCGAAGTGCTCGAGGCCGCAGTCCGGTCCGGGCGCCTGACCGCGCGGCTGCGGCTCACCGACCCCCAGGGGCGCCCGGTGTGCGCATCGGTACGACCTCCGTTGATCACTTGGACGGCCGAGCCGGTGGACTGACGGCAGCTGACCCGGTACCGGAACTCCGCGTGTCCTCCCGGCCGTTGCCCTGCGAGGCCGATCCGGCTCGTCGGCCCCGCAGCCTGGCGCAGCCCGCGAAGGGGCCGCAGCGCCGGACAGCCGTACCGGCCGTCCGGGCGACGGCGCTTCGGCGGACAGGCCCTGCGTCCGTCACGTCAGCCGGATCGTCGATTCATAGCTGCGCCCGCCCACGGTGAGTTCGAAGCGGGCCGTCGTACCCGCGCGCCGGAGCTGCTGTATTCCGACAGCGAAGGCCGCCGTGAACGACGGCCACTGATCGGTGTTCGCCTCCTGCTCCGGCGACGCGGAGTCTCCGGGCCGCGCCGGTTCCGGGGTGACCGGCACCCGGTGTGCGGCGCCTGCGCTCTCGGTCAGGACGAGGGCCAGCTGGCCGTACTGCAGGTCGTGCAGGCCGATACGCCCCCGCACAAGCGCTTCCTGGCCCCTGCCCCGCGACACCTGGGAGATGAGCAGCTGCTTTCCCGGCATGAAGAGGCTCTCTCCGCTGTGCACCGCCAGGTGCCCGTTGGCCGTGGCTACCGGGGTGATGAAACCTGGCTCGCCCTGCGGGCCGGCCATCATCCGGGTGCGCCCCAGATGACGCCTGTCCAGGGTGTCATCCGCTCCGAGCCGGCCGTCCTGCACCAGGCCGGGCACCGCCAGCCGCAGGAAGGCGTCCCACACCCCCCCGGGCAGCTGGTCTCCCGCGTAGACCGTCAGCGGGTCGAACGCCGCCGTGAACGCGAGCCCTTCCACTGCTTCATCGGGGCCCACCCGCTGCGGGACGTACTGGGTTTCGACGGCGACCTCATGGCCGTCGGTGCGGCGCCGGAGGAAGACCTGAGCCTGGAAGGGACGTTCCTGCACCCCGCTGATCCACCCCGTGCCGCGGAAACAGAGGATGCCTCCGGCCCAGACCGCCTCCAGCACACGAACCCGGGCGGGGGCGGTGTGGAAGAGACCTCCTATGTCGAGACTCAGCCTGCCGCCCTTGGTGCGGTAGGCCACCGCGGTCTCGAGATGGCCGTGCGGCGTCCGAGGCCCGTCCGCCAGAACCGGCGGCGCTGCCAGCCGGGCCTCCCTCATCACCCCCTGCGCCCGCACCTGGATGTACGCGTCCCAGACGCCGTCCGGCAGCGGGCCGTCATCCTCGATGTGATTCAGGTCCAGTTCCGCGGTCCACCCGGCCAGCCCGTAGTCGTAACGCCCCCCGCCGTGCTTCTCCGTGAGCTCCGGCGTCGCCGTGTGCCGCACCGCGACCGACCGCTCGCCTTCCCCGCTGCGTCCGCGCAGGACCAGCCGGGTCGCCATGTCATGAGTGTCGATCATCGGGATGAAAGCGGCCCCCGCCACGTGCAGCAGCCCGTCGGCCCACCGCACGTCGGAGACGCTCTGTTTGACCTTCAGCCGGTCCGTCACGTCGTACACATCGTCGGGAATGCGGGATGCGGGATCCCGGAAGCGGGGGAAGTCACTCCGGTACGCCCGCCCTGACTCGATCACCAGATCAGGTGCGCCCGGAGCGGTGTACTGGGCCAGTTCGGGCAGCAGATGATCATGCCCGGTCATCAGCGCGTACAGCTGCAGCCGGGCGAGGGCGGACAGCTCGGGCGCCATCGAGTCGTCCCAGTAGGCGTGGCACAGGGCCCGGCAGCGGGCGGTCACCTCGGTCCGGTCGGCGATGTCCTGGTCCTGGGTGAGCGACAGGATCAGCGCCTTCGCGATCAGTGACCGGAAGTGACGGGCGAGCATACGGCGACGGCCCACCGCGTCGGAGACCCGCTCGGCGACCAGCGCCATCACCCGCTCGAAGACCAGCAGGCGGTCGTCGGGGGCGCGCCGCCGCGCGGTGAGGTTGCCGCCGTTGTCCAGTGCGCGGAGGAAGTAGCAGTCATAGTCTCCGACCACCGAGATCACCTCCGCCGCCAGGAACGCCTCGGTGACGAAGATCTGGTCCTCGCCCAGCCAGAGGTCCTCCGGAAAGCGGATCCGGTGCTGTTCGACGAGGGAGCGCCTGAACAGCTTCATCGGCAGCAGCGAGCGGTACACCTCGGAGGTGTACAGATCCACCTGCTCGGCGTGCTTGTAGGCCTGCGGTGCCGATGCTCTGCCGATTCCGACCACCTTGGCGACGACCACGTCGCTGCTCCGTGAGTCGGCCATCGCCACCAGGCGCTCCAGCGCTTCCGGCCCGAGGTAGTCGTCGGGGTCCGCGAAGAACACATAGCGGCCGCGGGCGAGATCCAGCCCGCGGTTACGGGGCTGGCTCGGCCCTCCGGAGTTCGCCTGGTGCACCACCCGTACCTGCGGATACAGGTGCGCGAGGCGGTCGAGTTCCGCCGCGCTCCCGTCGGTCGAGCCGTCGTTCACCAGAAGCAGCTCGATCCGGTCCAGGCCGATCGACTGGCGAAGGACCGAATCCAGGCACTCGGTGAGAACAGGCATGGCGTTGTACACCGCCATGACGACGGAGACATCCGGAACCGCACCCGCGGCGGGGGAACCGACTTCAGACATCGTCAGCGCTTTCGGCTAGCTGCGGACACGGCCGCACAGGCAGCGCTCGATCTGGGGCGCACACCCGGAGAAGCCTCTTCCGCAGGACAGGAGAAGAAACGACAAGTTACCAAGTGCCTGTCATTTACCCCTAAAGGCTTCTTGGTCTTCGCGCCGCGCGGGGGCCGCCACAGGCCTGCGGCCTGCGACAGCCCCCTCCGGGGGGCGTCCTGTCAGGAGGCGGTGCAGCTCACGGTCGGCACACCGCCGGCTCCAGGGGTTCCCTGGAATCCGAATCCGGTGTGACCGCCCGCAGCGATGGCGCCGTTGTGATCGGCGTTCTTCACGGTGACCGTCCTACCGGTCTGGGTGGCTGAGGCGTTCCACATGCTGGTGACCTGCTGGCTCCCGGACCAGCCCCACGTGACCTGCCACGAAGTGATGGGCGCGGAGCCGGTGTTGGTCACGGTCACCTCCGCGGTGAAACCGGTGCCCCAGTCATCGCTCACGCTGTACGCCGCGCTGCATCCGGCATTGCCGGTGCCGCCGCCGCTGGTCGTGGCGGTGACCGCTGCCGAGGCCGCCGATGTGTTGCCGGCCGCGTCACGCGCCCGGACGGTGTAGGTGTACGGAGTGCCGGACGCGAGACCGGTGTCGGTGAAGGTGGTGCCGGTCGACGCGCCCGCCTTGCTGGAGCCGCGGTAGATGTCGTAACCCGCGATCCCGGTGTCATCGGTACCCGCCGCCCAGGTCAGTGACACCGAACTGCTGGTGCGGCCGGTGACTCTGAGGGCGCTGGGGGCGGTCGGGGCCTGTACGTCACCGCCGCCGCTGCCCCCACCACTGAAGTCCGGTGCCTTGATGGCCGTCAGATAACCGTCCTTGACGGTGTCGACGGTGGACCAGTCGTCCTTGAGGATGCCTCCGGTGTCTCCCGAGTCCGGGTTCCACGACCAGAAGGTCCACGAGAAGCTGTCGCCGCCGTACGTGCCGGTGGGCCTCATGTAGTCGGCCAGGGCCGACAGCCACTTCTGGTCGACGCCCGACTGCAGCGTCGTCCCGAATTCGCCGACCCACACCGGCGCGATGTTCTGCTTGAAGATGTAGCCCCAGTACGTGTCCCAGACGCCGGGCATGTTGGCGGGGAAGGACGGGTCGGTGAACCACGGCTGCTGGGCCACGCTCGTCGCATAGTCGTGCGCCGAATAGACGACATGATGGGGCACGTTCAGCTCGACCGGGTACTGTGCGACGCCCTTGAGGTTGCCGCCCCACCAGCCGGATTCGCCTCCGAAGGTCTGGACACCCTCGACGAAGATCAGCAGATCGGGGTTGACCGACTGCACGGCGTTGCCCGCGCGTTCGGCTGCCAGTCGCCAGTCCTTCGTGGTGTCACCACAGCCCCAGCACGCCGGATCGTGCGGCTCGTTGTGCAGATCGATGCCGATCACCGCGTCATTGCCGTCGTACCGGGTGGCCAGCGCCTTCAGATCGGTGATCCAGGTCGATTCCGGGACCGACGCGGTGTACCAGAGCGCCGACTGGCCACCCGCGTCCGGCCGGTGCCGGTCGAGGATGACCTTCAGCCCGACCCGGCCCGCGTAGTCCACGATCTTGTCCATCACCTGAAGCGAATCCAGGCCCTGCAGATCGCTGTTCATGCCGGAGGAGAAGTTGATGCTGGACGGCTGGGTGCCCCGGAATATGTCATCGCTGTAGGGAAGCCGGATGGTGTTGTAGTGCAGCGACTTCATCTGGTCGATCATGCTCTTGTAGTCGCGAGACCACAGGCCGTGTGCCACGTAGTTGGCCGTCTCGAAGCCGAACCAGTTGATCCCGGCTATGCGCACCGGATGGCCTTCGGCGTCCAGGATCTGCCGGCCGCTGGTGTGCCAGTAGCCGTCGCCGGGTGCTGCGGCGGTCGCGGCCTGCGCCGCATGTACACCCGCCAGGGGCAGCAACAGCGCGGCAGCCAGCACGGCTGCGATCCTGAAAGCTCTTCGTAACGTGCGGAGAGGGTGGGGCACGGGATGGTTCCTCTCTCTGAGGTGGAGTGGTGCGGTGTCGAATGGGAGCGCTCCCATTCGACATCGCACCTCGCCCCCGGGACATGGGGAGATAGGTGTGTCGGCGCAGTCGGACCCACGCACTCCGGATCGGCTTCCACCACCCGGAGACGACGAGGGCAGTCAGCGGCCCGGCCGTCATCAAAGCGATGGAGCCATGAACACGTCAATAGGCCCGGCCGCGTTAAAGGATTGAAGACTGTTCGGTCACGGCACAGTTGCCCGGCGTCCACGGGGGCCCGCCGGCGCCCTCCGGCGGCTGGGCGCCCGCCGACGCCCTCATCCGGCATTCCGGCCGGACCGCCACCGGCCTCCGGCAACCACCGCACGCCGCTCCGCGTCTTCAGGTCCGGATCGTTCCGACCAAGGGGGGCCCATGCAGCGAGACTTCAGGACGGCAACAGGCCTGGCACTGGCCGCGAGCCTGGTACTCGTGGCTCTGTCCGGATGTTCGCAGGACTACAACGACAAGCGCGGCAAGGGCGACGCTCCGGTATCGGGGAAGGCAGGCGACAACACCCCTGCCGAGGTGTTCAACTTCCCCGACGGATTCGGCAACATCGCCACCAAATGCGTGGGCCACGGCAATCGCGCGTATGTCACGACGAACGCCTCGGCCCCGTCGAATGTCCAGATAGTCGAGGACAGCACCTGCGGAGGCAGCCGGTGAAACGAGCCGCCCTCGCCGCTTGTGTCCCCCTCGCGCTCACACTCGGGTGTTCACGACAGCACGACGATGAGCGGGGCAAGGCGGATGCGCCGGTCAGCGGACGGGCGGGCGAGGACTCCGCCGCCGAGATCTACGAATTCCCCGACGGATCCGGCAGTCTCACCACTAAATGCGTGGCCGTGGGACAGCGCGCCTACACCACGACCCGCGCTGTCCGGGCCGAAGAAGATGACACGAAGATCATCCCTGCTCACCAGGCGGTCGTACCCGATCCGCAGTGCACGGGCAGCCCCTGAGCCGGCCCACGGAGCCGGGGGGCGCAGCCGCGCCGGCTCCGTGGGCCGGCCGTCCCGGACGGGCAGTGCAACCCCGGGCCTGGCAGCGGCACGCCGGCCCCGGGGTCGCACTGCCCGTCTTCACTGCGGGGGCCGGGTCATGAACCGCCGGTTCAGAACTTCTTGAGGAAGGTATCCGCTATGACCTGGTAGCCAGTGTCGTTCGCATGGATGTCACCGCGTGCCATATTGGTCCACTGCAGGATACGGGCCACATTCAGCGGCACCTGCTGCCCGCCCAGCGGCGTGAGCGGAAGGAAGCTGTTGGTGCGGAACGCCGCGGCCACATCGGCCGTCGGTATCCCGTGCAGAGCGTCCGTGAGGCCGATCGTGGCGTTGAGCGCGTCCCCGAGCGGTACCGACAGAGCTGCCGCGGACCGTCCCTGAGAGCCCGTCATCCACGCCGCCAGGTAGGGATCGTAGAGGTTCATACCGACGATCCGGGTACGCGGACCCGCTGCGGCCTTCAGCCGGTCCAGGATGGTGTCCAGCCCGCTGCGGACCTTGCCGATACCCGCCACCGTGCAGGCGACATCGATGTTTCCCGCAGTCATGCACCGGTCGACGTCGTTGGCTCCGATGTCCAGGGTGACCACGGTCCGTGCGTCGTGATGGGTACGCAGGAAGGTCTCCGCCTCGGCGAGTTGCGAGTCGGCGTAGGAGTGCGGATAGGGACAGCCGCCGTCGATCATGGAGCCGGTCGTCTCGCCCGGACAGCCCAGTCCGACGAAGCCGAAGGAACCCCCGCCGGCCGACGCGCGCGCCGCCAGCGTGCGGGCGATGTCCTGCGCATAGCCGCGACCGGTCACATGGCCGCCGCCGGGAAGTGTCTGGTATCCAGCGGCCAGCGAGTCGCCCAGGGCCAGGTAGTAACGCGGCCCCGCGGTATCCGTGGCCGAGGCAGGTGCCGACGTGCCGAACAGTGCGACCGCGGTGAACAGTGCCGTGGACAGAACAGTCCCGGCGGGTCTGAACAGTGATGCGCGCATGGAGCCTCCAGCGGAGTCGGGTGGAGAACGCCGTTGACGCTACTGCCTGGTAGCCGCGGTGAGTAGATTCCGGACAGGACCTCTCCGGGTGCGCTCCGGCCCCTCCCCTGCCGGTCATGGGCGGCAGGTCTCCGCCGTCAGGTGCGATGAGTTTCGGCCTGCGCGGGAGTCGGAACAGATGCAAGGCGGAATCGCGACGACCAAAGGAGAGAGTCATGCCCCGGATCACGCCCAACCTCTGGTTCGACACCGAGAGCGAGGAGGCTGCCGAGTTCTACGTGTCGGTGTTCCCGAACTCGGAAATCAAGGGCATCACCCACTACGGCGAGGCCGGCCCCAGGCCCGCCGGAATGGTGCTGACCGTCGACTTCTCCCTCGACGGCCAGGACTACATCGCGATCAACGGCGGTCCCGAGTTCACATTCGACGAGGCGATCTCATTGATGATCACCTGCGCCGACCAGGAAGAGATCGACTACTACTGGGCGAAGCTCTCCGACGGCGGGCAGGAGGGCCCGTGCGGATGGCTGAAGGACAGGTACGGACTCTCCTGGCAGGTCGCCCCCGACGGGATGGTCGAGATCCTGAACGACCCGGATCCCGCACGCGGACAACGGGCGATGAAGGCGATGCTCGGCATGAAGAAGATCGACATCGCAGCGCTCAGGGCCGCCGCCGGTCAGCCGTGACGGTGGTGGCATCCACCGCAGCCGGCGGTTCCCGCGCTGCCGGGCCCGGTACGGTCGGCGGGACCGCCGACCGTTCGGCCCGCCCGCGATCCGTCGGCACTCCGGCCGTGGCCATGTGCACGGGCACGAGTAGGGCCACAGGTGCAGGCACAGGCATGAGTACCGCCACGGGCACTCGCACGGGCACGAGTACGGCCACGGCCACGTTCACAGGCACCGACAACCACACCGACACCGCAGAACACAACGACCGACGGAGAGCGCGATGACCGAGACGATCGCGGGGATCACGATCCCCGGGACGGCGCTGGCTCAGGAGGCCACCGAACTGGTACGGGCGGCCACCAGCCCCCTGCTCTTCGACCACTCCCGCCGGGTATTTCTCTTCGGATCGCTCAAGGGCCGGCACCGGGGCCTGGACCCCGATCCCGAACTCCTCTACGTGGGAGCGATGTTCCACGACCTGGGTCTGACCGAACGTTACCGGCGCACCGACCAGCGGTTCGAAGTCGACGGCGCCGACCTCGCCCGGGACTTCCTGCTGGCGCACGGCCGCAGTGAGGCGGAGGCACGCGCCGTGTGGTTGTCCATCGCGCTGCACACGACTCCCGGCATCGCCGAGCACCTGGAACCAGAGATCGCCCTGGTCACCGCGGGTGTGGAAACCGACGTTATCGGCCTGGACCTCGATGAGATCACGACCGAGCAGATCGGAGCGGTGACGGACGCGCATCACCGGCCGGACTTCAAGCGGCGCATCCTGCGGGCGTTCACCGAGGGGATGAAGGACCGTCCCGACACCACGTTCGGGACCATGAACGACGACGTGCTCGCCCACTTCGTACCCGGATTCGCCCGGCAGGACTTCGTCGACATCATTCTGAACTCCGCCTGGCCGGAATGACGCGTCGTCACCCCTTCCGGATCCGACCGCGTACCGCGGTCCTGTCGATTCCCAGTTGTCCCATCAGCTCCGCAGCGGGGTCCGGCTGCTCGCAGTCGAGAAGCGCGAGCAGCAGGTGCTCGGGACCGATGCGGCGGCTGCCGTCCCTGCGTACCTCGCCAACGGCGCGCGGAAGGACCGCGCGGGCCCCCGAGGTGAGAGGGGTGCGCTTGCGCGAAACCGGGACCGGCGGACGCTCGACACCCTCGACATCGACGCCGATCGCGGCCAGCGCGGACCGGTCGAGAGTGTCGAGGGCGGTGCGGGCGGTATCGAGGTCGACGCCGAGGGTCCGTACCGCGGACGAGTCAGGATCGTGGAGCACACCCAGCAGGAGGTGCTCGGTGCCGATGCGGCGATCGCCGCGCAGCCGCGCCTCGTCCAGAGCCGCCGCGACCACAGCGCGGGCACCTGCCGCGAATTGTTCGAACATCGCTGTCTCACTTCCCGTGTTTGGTGTGTGCGGATTGCCGTGACACGCCGAGCGCGTCCCCGATCTGCTCCCAGGACCAGCCCTGTTCCCGGGCGCGCGCCACCGATGCCGCCTCGACCTGCTCGGCCAGCCGGTGCAGGGCGCCCACCGCCCGTAGCCCCACGGCGGGGTCGTGCGACCTGAGACGTTCCGAGATATCTCGCGTTTCCATGAATGTCAGTCTGGGTTGACACGCACCTCGTGTCAACCCAGGCTGACAGCAAGAAAGGGGCCGTCACCGGACGCCCCCGGGCGGGAGGAGATCCGCGATGACCCATGACGTCGTGATCGTCGGTGGCCCCAACGGGTCCTGCGCGAAGCTCTGAGCGCCTGGTTCGGTCCCGGAACCGACGGGAAGGACCGGCGGCCCCCGCAAGCGTAATCTGCTGGTCATGAGCGGCGAGAGAGAGCTACGGACACTGCTGAGCGGCATGCGCCCCGAACTGAACGACGGGCGCTACGTGTTCGCCACCCTGACCGGTGATGTCCCTCCGGGGGTCACACCCGTGGTGACGGTGTCTGAGCCGGAGGGCCTCACCCTCGTCCTCACACAGCAGGAAGCCGACGCGGCCGGACTGGGTTACGGGTATGTGGCGGGCTGGATCACACTGCGCGTGCACTCCGCGCTCGATGCGGTCGGCCTCACCGCGGCGGTCGCCCGGGAGCTCGCCGCGTCGGACATGAGCTGCAATGTGGTCGCCGGGTTCCATCACGACCATCTGTTCGTCCCCCACGCCCGCGCGGCCGAGGCGGTCGGGCTGCTGCGCGATCTCGGACTCCGGTCCCGCTGACCGCCGGCGTGCGCGTCCGCCCCGTCCGGATCCTTCCGGCCGGACGGGGCGGAGGGAGTCAGACCCGTCCGGCGGGCGCTCCGCGGGAAGGGCGGCCGGGCCCGCGGGTCAGCGCATACCCGGCAATGCCGGCGAGAGCCCCCAGGACCCCTCCGCCCGCGGTCCAGATCCAGCGGTCGGACCACCAGCCTGACGACCAGCCGTCCTCGGGTTCGACGGCGGTGGCGGCCGCAGGCTGAGACGTGGAGGAATCCGCGGCCTGTGACACTCCGGCGGCAGCGGCCGGCGCGAGCGGTGCGGCAAGCCTGCCGCCGACATCGTGGGAACCGCCGCTGTCCTCCGCGGCGGCCTGCACCTCCGTCTGCACCGGCAGCCCCAGATCCTGCTGCGGCAGGTCCAGGACGGTCAGCCTGATGTAGTAACTCCCGGGCAGTGGGTCGTTGGCCCACGGTTCTGCCCAGGACCGCACGGCCCGCAGGTGACAGGTCATGGTGACCGATGTGGCGTCAGGTGCGGCGACCCGGGTCTGGCTGCCGTACCGGCAGGCCTGCCGGCGGCGCAGTCCGTCGTAGATGTCGAGCTGCCAGGTGGCGGCGCCGTGCCGGGTGGCGCTTTCGGGGAGTTTCACCGTCGCGTCGACCGTGACGTTCTGACCGGCGTCGGCCGGGAAGACCCAGTACAGGTAGTCGCCGGTGGAGGCGCTCGCCGTGGCGCGCTGTCCCTGTGCGACGGCTGTCGCCGTACGGAAGTCGGTGCCCGCCTCGGTCGGGGCACCGGCGTCGTCACCGCCGTCCGCCGACCGCGGCGAAGACGCGGACGGCGAAGGCGTGCCCGCCACGGCTGTGCCTGCCGAGGCGAAGAGGGCGAGGCCGGCCAGCAGCGCCGGCAGTATCCGGGTGGTACGCATCAGTTGGTCCTCCAGACCGTGAGGCGCCAGCGTGAGATCCAGCCCCACAGCAGGCCCGCGAGGAGCCCGGTGAGCGTCAGAACGCCGAGCAGCCACCAGCCGCGGCCGAGTCCGAAGGCGGCGACGTCGGAGGCCTGGTCGGGTGCGTCCACGAGCGCGATGTCGAGTTCGACAGGAAGGCCGGGTTCGGTCTTGACCGCCGGTGGCGCGGAGAAGGAGTTGCTGAGCTGGAGGCAGACCGTCTCGGCGGGTGCCGATGAGCCGTCCGCGTCATCGGAGCCGGCCGGCGGTTTGGGGTAGCGCAGGCCCGTGGAAATCGCGTCGGTACGACCGGTGCCCGTCTCCTGGCCCCGGACGATCTCCCTGCCGTGCTGGGTCATGGCCTGCAGCAGGACTCCGTAGTCGCCGTTGACCACCCGATCGGCAGCCACGCTCACCGAAGCACGCAGCTCCTGACCCGGCCGGACATCCACGCGGTACCAGCGGTGCTGGGCGAACCGCTGCCGGTCGCTGTAGAGGCCCGGCTTCAGCTGGGGGGCCTGTGCGCAGCTGCCGGCCCCCTCGGTCGCGACAGGCGTGGCGACCGGCGCGGCCGCGCGGTCCACCAGCTGGGTGACGCGTCCCGAGAGTTCGTTCGTGTGCCGCACCGAGGTGTAGGTACCGCCGGTGGCCGCCGCGATACAGGTCAACTGCTTACGGGTCCTGGTGTCGGGCACAAGCCCGAGTGTGTCGACCACGAGATGGAGACCCTGGGCGGCGATGTCGCGGGCCACCTCACAGGGGTCCAGCGGGGCACAGGTGTCCTCGCCGTCCGAGATGAGCACGATCCGGCGGGTCGCCGTCCCGCCCTTGAGATCGCGGGCCGCGGCCTGCAGAGCGGGGCCGATCGGGGTCCAGCCGGTGGGGGCGAGGGTGGCAACGGCGGTCTTGGCCTCGGTGCGGTCCAGGTCACCGACGGGGTAGAGCTGCCGGGTGTCCTTGCACCCGGTCTTCCTGTCGTTGCCCGGATAGTCGGCGCCCAGCGTGCGTATGCCCAGTTCCACATGCTCGGGCACCGAATCCAGGACTTCGTTGAACGCCTGCTTCGCCGCGGTCATCCGGGAGCCACCGTCGATGTCCCGCGTCCGCATCGAGCCGCTCACATCGAGCACCAGCTCGACCTTGGGTGCCGGCTTCGCGGACGGTTCTCCGGCCACGGCAGCAGAGGGGAAGGTTCCGGCGGCCAGGGCCGCCAGGAGCAGACACGCCCCGGCAGCCGACCGTTTTCTCATGATCATCACCGGATGGTACGGACTCCCCGGCGGAACTCCAAAACGGTTCCTGAGGAGGGGAGTTCGGAAGCAGCCGGGCGAGGGTCAGCGGGGCTTGCGGGCGATGACTCCGAACATGGTCACCGACATGTGCAGCCCGCCCCGCTCGGCCGCCGCGGTGAGATCCGCGTACAGCCGGTCCCGCTGCTGCTCCGTGATCAGCGCACTCTGTACGGCCTTCTCACCGAGCATACGGACGAGGGGCCAGGTGACCTTGCCCGGGTCCTGGATGAGCGCCTGGGAGCCGAGATCGTCGATCTCCAGTCCCGCCGCGGCGAGTTGGCCCACGAGTTTCCGTCCGGCGTGCGGGTTGGCGGCCGCGGAGAGCGCACCGCCGGTCAGTACGGCCACCACTTCCGGTTCGCCCGGATAAAGGATCGTCGTCGCCCAGTCGGTGTCCAGCAGCGCGACCCGCCCGCCCGGCCGCAGCACCCTGGCGATCTCCTCCGCCGCCCTGTCCGACTCGGCAAGATGCTGGAACACCCGCTCGCACCAGACCACATCGATGTCGGCGTCATCGACCGGCAGGGCGAGGGCGTCACCGCCGACGAACCGGGCCACGCTGCCCGCGTCGGCCGCGCGTTGCCGGGCGGTTTCCCGCAGTCCCGGATTGGGCTCCACACCTACCGCGTAGCCGCTCGATGTCACAGCCGCCGCGAGCGCCCGGATCTCCGAACCGGTTCCCGAGCCGATGTCCAGTGCCCGTTCACCGGGCTGCGCGGCCAGCCCCTGGTGCCCCCAGTCACGAAGTCGCCGCACGCCCGCGCTTGCCGCCTGGGTATCCAGTGCTTCGATCAGCCGGTCGGTGTGCGAGGCGTCCATGTTGTCCGAATGGAAAGCCGAGGTCGGCCGTGATTCCCCCATGCCGCCACTGTAGGGGCCGGAGGCAGTCGTGCCCGCCGGTCACGGAGACATCGGCATGTCGTCCCCCACGGAAGGGGCGGGCGGCCGGAGTCCGGCGGGAGCGACGCTTGCATCGGGAGGACGACGCAGGCGAGCGGCGCCCGCCAGAAGCGGTCCTGCGCTTTCCCGCCCGCAGGGTCGGCGGTTCAACAGCGCCTTCCGCTACCCCTGCTGGGCTGCGAGCTCCCGCACAGTGGCCATGTCGCTGAACGGGATCAGCTGTTCGCCGACGATCTGATAAGGCTCGCTGCCCTTTCCGGCGACCAGCACAATGTCCCCGGGGCCCGCAGCCGACAGCGCGAAGGCGATTGCCCCGCGGCGGTCGGTGATCCGCTCGAAGCGGGTGCCGACGGCGGTAAGCCCCGGCGTGATCTCATCCATGATCTTCTCGGGATTCTCGTTCCGTGGGTTGTCGGAGGTGAGGACACAGAGGTCGGAGTGGGTTCCGGCGATCTCGCCCATGCGCGCTCGTTTGGTGGTGTCGCGGTCTCCTCCACAGCCGAAGACGGTGATGACGCGCCCTTCGGCGAAGTCCCGGACGGCGGAAAGCACCTTGTCCAGCGAATCGGGTGAATGGGCGTAGTCCACGATCACAGCGGCCCCCTGAGGTGTCTCGAAGCGCTCCAGGCGCCCGGGAACCGGGGGCATTCGGTCGAGCGCGGCGACCAGTCCTGCCAGGTCATGACCCAGCAGATGACAGGCGGCCACGGCTGCCAGCGCGTTGGCCACCGAGAACCGCCCGGGGACAGGAATCGCCGCAGGGTACTTACGTCCCGCGTGATGGAGCGTGAAGCGCGTACCGAATGCGTCCATATCGAGATCCGTGGCGCGGTAGTCGGCATCGGCATCCAGGGCGTACGTGCTGACAGCGCCCGGCATCATCGACGGGATGGCGGCTCCGACCGGGTCATCGGCATTGACCACCGCACTGCGGCAGAGCCCGTCGAACAACCGGAGTTTGGCGTCCCGGTAGTGCTCCATGGTGCCGTGGTCGTCCAAGTGGTCCTGGGTGAGATTGGTGAAGATACCCACGTCGATGAAGGCGTGGTCCACCCGGTGGTGGAGCAGTCCCATCGATGTGGCCTCGAGAACCACCGTGCCCACCCCGTGGTCGCGCATATGGCCCAGCAGATACTGGAAGTCCGGAGACTCGGGCGTCGTGAGTACCGAACGCGGCATCGGGATCAACTCGTCACCGATCCGACTGCCGGCAGTCCCGATCACCCCTGCCCGGACACCTTCGGCGATCCGCAGCAAGGACTCCACCATGGAGGAGACAGATGTCTTCCCGTTGGTGCCGGTGACCGCCACCATGTCCATGGTCCGGCCGGGCTCGCCGTAGTAGCGGGAGGTGACGACCGCGGCGGCCGCCCTGGTGTCCGCCACCCTCACGACGCACGCGTCCGCAGCCGTGGTCCGCACCTCGGCCGGCAGACAGGGCGACGCGCCGTCGACGAGCACCGCCACGGCTCCCTTGGCCAGCGCGGATCCGACAGCCTCAGGCCCCCCTTCGCGGTGGCCGGGCACAGCGATGAACAGCGAACCCGGCGAGACACGGTGAGCGTCGAAACAGGCCCCTGCGGTGATCCTCGTCCCAGGGTCGCCGAACAGAACCTCGTGGTCGTACCCGGCCAGCAACTCGCTCAACTTCACGGGGGTCCTCTCGGGGGATGCGGCGGCCGGCCCGCGCGCCGGCGCCTGAAGCTGCGCCGGAGCCGGACCAGAGGCTGCGGAATGATGTGACGCGGGGACGCCAGGGGGCGTCACCACAAGAGCGGCGACGGAAAAAACCCCTTGCGGACAATGGGGCCGGACGAAGAGTCCGGACGGAGACCGCGGAGAACCGGCTAGCCGTGACCGTGCAGCGCACGGCAGCGCGCCCTGGGGGCGGCAGGGCCCTGCGTCCGAGGGGCCTGTCGCAGGCGCTCCCTCATCGCATCCGTGTCACCCATGTGTGGAGTGTACTTCCGATGGACAGGCCTGATTTCCGCCCGGAACGCCACCACACCGGGCTCCTCCGACATGCTCAGCAGGCGAACTCACGATCGGCCCGCGAAGATGGGCTGTGCCAGGCAGCGGTTAGTGGGCAGGCGGGTGGGGACGACCGTGCAGACCTGAGAAGGGACGAACACCGTGGGACGACCCAGGATTCTCGTAGTGGGCGCCGGCTTCGCCGGAGTGGAGTGCGTGCGGCGACTGGAGCGCAAGCTCTCTGTGGGCGAAGCAGAGATCACGCTGGTCGCGCCCTTCTCCTACCAGCTCTACCTGCCGTTGCTCCCCCAGGTGGCGTCGGGCGTGCTCACTCCGCAGTCGGTCGCCGTATCGCTGCGCCGCAGCCAGAAGCACCGCACGAGGATCATCCCGGGTGGTGCCATCGGGGTGGACACCAAGGCGAAGGTCTGTGTCATCCGCAAGGTCACCGGGGAGATCGTCAATGAGCGGTACGACTACATCGTGCTGTCTCCCGGCAGCATCACCCGTACCTTCGACATCCCTGGGCTCATCGACAACGCCCGCGGCATGAAGACGCTGGCGGAAGCCGCTTACGTCCGGGACCACGTGATCGAGCAACTGGATCTCGCCGACGCGAGTCAGGA
This sequence comes from Streptomyces sp. NBC_00344, assembly GCF_036088315.1. Classification (NCBI taxonomy): domain Bacteria; kingdom Bacillati; phylum Actinomycetota; class Actinomycetes; order Kitasatosporales; family Streptomycetaceae; genus Streptomyces; species Streptomyces sp. NBC_00344. The sequence continues at coordinate 464,147 of NZ_CP107996.1, forward strand.
CGAGAACGAGCGGATCTCCCGTCTGCAGTTCGTGGTGGTCGGCGGCGGATACGCGGGCACCGAGACCGCGGCGTGCCTGCAGCGGCTCACCACCAACGCCGTCAAGCACTATCCGCACATCGACCCGAAACTGATCAAGTGGCATCTCATCGACATCGCCCCGAAGCTGATGCCCGAGCTGGGTGACAAGCTGGGCCTCAGCGCGCTGAACATCCTCCGGGCGCGCGGGATCGAGGTGTCCCTGGGCGTGTCGATCGCCGAGGCCGGTCCCGACAAGGTCACGTTCACCGATGGCAGGGTGCTGCCGTGCCGCACCCTGATCTGGACGGCGGGTGTGGCGGCGAGTCCGCTGATCGCGACCCTCGGCGCGGAGACGGTACGCGGCCGCCTCGCGGTGACAGCGGAAATGACTCTGCCGGGTCATGACGGTGTCTTCGCGCTGGGCGACGCCGCGGCGGTCCCCGACCTGGCCAAGGGGGACGGAGCCGTCTGCCCGCCCACCGCGCAGCACTCGATGCGCCAGGGCCGGAAGATCGCCGACAACATCATGGCCCTGCTGCGCCACCGGCCGCTGCAGCCCTACGTGCACAAGGACCTGGGGCTGGTCGTCGACCTCGGTGGCAAGGACGCGGTGTCCAAGCCGCTGGGCATCGAACTGAGGGGACTCCCGGCACAGGCGGTGGCACGCGGCTACCACTGGTCGGCGCTGCGGACGAACGTCGCCAAGACCCGGGTGCTGACCAACTGGATGATCAACGCGATCGCCGGGGACGACTTCGTACGCACCGGTTTCCAGGCGCAGAAGCGCGCCACGCTGCGCGACTTCGAGTACACGGACTCCTACCTGACGCCGGAGCAGGTCCGTGCACACACCGCGTCAATGGTGGCGGGCGACTGACACCTCATGCCTCGTCGTGCCTGGCGCGGCTCGGCTGGACCCGCTTGGGCTCGCCCGGCATCTTCGGATATTCGGGCGGATACGGCAGATCGCCGAGGCCACGGTCCCGCTCGTCGCGGTCCGCGAGCTCGAGAAGCGCATCCAGACGGAACGACTCGTCCTCCATGTCCGCGTGCACATCGCCCAGTTCGGCGAAGCGCCCGGGCATGGAGGCGATATCGAAGTCGCCGGGTACCGCGGAGTCCAGCTCGTCCCAGCGCAGCGGGGCCGAGACCTGGGCCCGCGGGTGGGGGCGGACCGAGTAGGCGGAGGCGATCGTGCGGTCGCGGGCCGTCTGGTTGAAGTCGACGAAGATCCGTTCGCCCCGTTCCTCCTTCCACCACGCCGTGGTCACCCGGTCCGGCATGCGCCGCTCCAGTTCACGGCCGCAGGCAATGACGGCACGCCGCACCTCCACGAAGGTCCACTGCGGCTCGACGGGAACGAAGACGTGCAGTCCTCGTCCCCCCGAAGTCTTGGGCCAGCCACGCAGGCCACCGTGGTCGGCCAGAACGGCTCGTAGCTCATGGGCGGCGCGCACAGCATCGGAGAAGTCGGTGCCCGGCTGAGGGTCGAGATCGATGCGCAGTTCGTCGGGGTGGTCCGGCTGCGTGCGCCGTACGGGCCAGGGGTGGAAGGTGAAGGTGGCGAACTGCGCCGCCCACAGCACGGCGGCGGGCTCGGTGGGGCAGATCTCGTCCGCTGTGCGGCCGCTGGGAAAGGTGACGGTCCCGGTGGGGATCCAGTCGGGGAGGTTCTTCGGGGCGCGCTTCTGGTAGAAGGACTCGCCGGCCAGCCCTTCCGGATAACGCTGGAGAGTGGTGGGCCTGTCCCGCAGCGCACGGGTGATGCCCGCGCCGACGGTGATGTAGTACCGGGCGAGATCGAGCTTGGTGAAGCCCCGCTCCGGAAAGTAGATCTTGTCGGGGCTGGACAGGCGTACGGTCCGCTCCCCCACTTCGAGCTCCACTGCTGCACCCATGCGCGTCACGGTAGGCGCAGCACCCGGAATGCGCATATCGGGCGTCACGTCCTGTGCGGCCGCAGAATCGAGCTATGGAACTGCCGGTCATGCCTCCCGTGAAGCCGATGCTCGCCAAGTCCGCGAAGAAGATCCCACCCGGTATGCAGTACGAGGGGAAGTGGGACGGTTTCCGCGCGATCGTTTTCAGGGACGGACCGGAGATCGAGCTGGGCAGCCGTACGGGAAAGTCGCTGACCAGGTACTTCCCCGAACTGGCCGAGGGGTTGTTGCGGAATCTGCCGCCACGATGCGTGCTGGACGGCGAGATCGTGATCGCGCGCGAGGGGCGGCTGAACTTCGATGCGCTCACCGAACGGATCCATCCCGCCGAGTCCCGGGTGAAGATGTTGGCCGCACAGTCCCCGGCGTCCTTCATGGCCTTCGATCTGCTGGCGCTGGGCGACGAGTCCCTGCTGGCGACCGTTCAGGCCGACCGGCGGACCCGGCTCACAGAGGCTTTGGAGGCCGCTGAGGCGCCGGTGTACGTCGCTCCGGCCACCACCGACCCGGACCTGGCCGCCGAATGGTTCCGGACGTTCGAGGGCGCGGGACTCGACGGTGTGGTCGCCAAACCGCTGGACCTTCCCTACCGGCCGAACGAGCGGCTGATGTACAAGATCAAGCACGAGCGGACGGCGGATGTGGTGGTCGCGGGCTACCGCATTCACAAGAGCGGACCCGTGGTGGGTTCGCTGCTGCTCGGCCTGTACGACTCAGCGGGCGTCCTGCAGCATGTCGGCGTCTGCGCGGCCTTCTCGATGAAGCGCCGTGAGGAGCTCGTGACGGAGCTCGAACCGCTGCGGATGGAACAGCCGGAGGACCACCCGTGGGCTGCATGGGCCGAGGAGGCGGCGCACGAGTCGGCCCGGCTCCCCGGGGCACCGAGCCGCTGGACCGGCAAGAAGGATCTGTCATGGATCCCGCTGCGCCCCGAACGGGTACTGGAGGTCGCTTACGACCACCTGGAGAACGGCGTACGGTTCCGGCACACCACTCAGTGGCGCCGGTGGCGGCCCGACCGCGCTCCCGGCAGCTGCACCTACGCCCAACTGGAGGAGCCGGCCGGACACGCTCTGCCGGACATCCTCTCGGGCGGCACATCCTGACCCGCGGGCCCGGCGCGTACCACCCCACCGGACGTCGGCGCGCAGAGGTGACATCGGCCGTGTGACCGGCCGGGCACCCTGCGGGAACGGAACACCCGGATGGGCTCAGATGTCCGAAGGCCGGGGCCGTGACGACATGACCCGGGTGAAAGGCGCGACGCTCCGGAGCTCTCCGGAAAAAGATCGCAAAGCTGCACATCCATCGCCCCCTCCCACGCGTCTCACAGGAAGCGACACTCTCATGTGGCCGCACCATAGGGGCATTTGGAGCATTCAACTTGATCACCGGCATTAGAGGCATTCGTCGCGTATCCACGGTCGTCATCACCGGGGGGGCAGTCCTGGCAGCCGGGGCGTTCGCAGCCCCGGCCGAGGCCGCCACGCTCAAGACACCCACGATCGTCGCCAAGGGCGGCTTCGTGATGAACAACGGCACCGGGAAGACCCTCTTCACCAAGGCCGCAGACACCCGTCGTTCCACCGGCTCCACCACCAAGGTCATGACGATCCGGGTGGTGCTGGCCCAGAAGAATCTCAATCTGGATTCCAAGGTCACGATCCAGAAGGCCTACAGCGATTACATCGTCTCGAAGAACGCATCGTCGGCCCATCTGATCGTCGGGGACAAAGTCACCGTCCGTCAGCTTCTCTACGGTCTGATGCTTCCGTCGGGCTGCGACGCCGCATACGCGCTCGCGGACAAGTTCGGCAGCGGATCCACTCGGGCAGCCCGGGTGAAGTCGTTCATCGGCAAGATGAACTCCACCGCCAAGAGCCTCGGCCTGACGAACACGCATTTCGACTCGTTCGACGGCATCGGCAGCGGCGCGAACTACTCGACACCGCGCGACCTGACCAAGCTCGCCAGCAACTCGCTGAAGTACTCGATGTTCCGCACGGTCGTGAAGACGAAGTCGACCAAGCAGAAGGTCACGACGAAGAGCGGTGGCTACCGCTACATGTCGTGGACCAACACGAACACGCTGCTGGGCAGCTATTCGGGGACCATCGGAGTCAAGACCGGCTCGGGTCCGGAGGCCAAGTACTGCCTGGTCTTCGCCGCCACCCGTGGCAGCAAGACGGTCATCGGCACGGTTCTGGCCTCCACATCGGTGGCCAACCGCACCGCCGACGCGAAGAAGCTCCTGGACTACGGCTTCAAGAAGTAAGCAGTAAGCCCGGGTGACACTGTCGGCCCCGCTCGTGACCGGACGGTCCTGGGCGGGGCCGACGGCATGCGCGCCGGGCTCTCGGCCCGTTCCCCGGCCGGGGAACGGGCCGAGCCCGGCATGGTGACACGGTCAGTTGAGCGCGTCGGGGTCGGGCCCGGTGCGCATGCCTCGGTCCAGCGCGTCGATCGTCTCCATGTCCTGGACGGTCAGACCGAAGCCGAAGACATCGAAGTTCTCCCGGATCCGGGCGGGTGTAACCGACTTGGGGATGACGATATTGCCGAGCTGAAGGTGCCAGCGAAGCACCACCTGGGCGGGAGACCTTCCGTGCCGCGCGGCGATCTCCGTGAGGGCCGGCTCATCGAGCAGCGCGCCCTGGGCCAGCGGACTCCAGGCCTCGGTGGCGATCCGGTGCTCCGCGTGGAAGGACCGCAGTCCGGCCTGGGCCAGGCCCGGGTGGAGCTCGATCTGATTGACCACCGGCACGATGCCGGAGTGGTCGAGCAGCCGCTGCAGATGGGCCTGCTGGAAGTTGGACACGCCGATCGCACGGGTGCGTCCGTCGGCGAGCAGCTTCTCCAGAGCACGCCAGCTGTCGAGGTAGCGGTCGCGGGCCGGGGTGGGCCAGTGGATGAGATACAGGTCGACGTGATCGAGACCCAGCTTGTCGAGGCTGGCGTCGAAGGCCGTCAGGGTCGAGTCGTACCCCTGGTCCGTGTTCCACAGTTTGGTCGTGACGAACAGTTCGTCACGGGGCAGGCCGGACGCGGACAGTGCGCGTGCGACGCCGGCCTCGTTGCCGTAGACGGCAGCGGTGTCGATGCTGCGATAGCCGCTCTCCAGGGCGCTGGACACCGCGGCAGCGGTCTCGCCATCGGGCACCTGGAAGACGCCGAAGCCCAGCTGCGGAATGGTGACGCCGTTGTTGAGGGTGATGTCGGGGACGGGGCTCATGGTGTCCTTCTGTCTGTTCTCGAGTGCTGTCTGCTGCGGTGCGCGGTCCCGCACGCGTGTGGCGTCGGACCGTGCGGTGCGCCGGTCAGTGGTGGACGGCCTCGGGCTGCCGCTCGGCCTGGTTGTCCGCGAGCGCCGCTCGAGGCGCGGCACTTCGGGTGGAGCGGCGCTCAAGGGCGCTGGAGAGTACGGCCAGCAGCAGCGCGGATGCGGCCAGTGCCGAGCCCACCCAGTTCGGGGCGGTGTAGCCGAAGCCGGCGGCGATGACGATCCCGCCGAGCCATGCGGACAGGGCGTTGCCCAGGTTGAAGGCGCCGATGTTCACGGCCGACGCCAGGGTCGGGGCGCCGGACGCCTGGTCGAGGACGCGCTTCTGCAGGGGCGGGACGGTGGCGAATCCCAGGCCGCCGATCAGGAAGATCGTGACGGCGGCGGTGACCTCGTTGTGCGCGGTCACCGTGAAGAGGGCCAGGACCACGGCCAGCGCGCCGAGCGCGGAGCAGAGCATGGGCATCAGCGCCCGGTCGGCGAACCTCCCGCCGGTCAGATTGCCCGCAACCATTCCGAGGCCGAAGATCACGAGCAGCCAGGTCACCGAGGAGTCCGCGAAGCCGGCGACACCCGTCATCATCGGCGCGATGTAGGTGATCGCGGCGAAGACTCCGCCGAATCCGAGCACAGTCATCGCCATGGCGAGCAACACCTGCACGTTACGGAAGGCGGCCAGTTCGTGTCGCAGACGTACGCCGCCGGGCCTGGGCATGTCCGGCACCAGCTTGGCGATGCCCAGCAGACCGAGCAGGCCGAGGGCGGCGACCACGAAGAAGGTGACCCGCCATCCGGCGCTCTGGCCGACGAAGGTGCCGAGCGGCACGCCCACGACGTTCGCGACGGTCAGACCCGTGAACATCATGGCAATGGCGCCGGCCTTCTTCTCAGGGGCCACCACATCTGCGGCGACCACCGAACCGATACCGAAGAACGCACCATGGGCGAGCGCGGCGATCACCCGCCCCGTCAGCATCAGGCCGAACGTGGGTGCCAGCGCGGAGACGAGGTTGCCCGCGATGAACAATCCCATCAGGAGCATCAGCATCCGCTTCCGGGGGACCTTGGTACCCAGCACTGTCATGAGCGGAGCACCGGCGACGACTCCGAGCGCGTATCCGGTCACCAGGAAGCCGGCAGTGGGCACCGAGACACCGAAGTCGGATGCGACATCGGGGAGCAACCCCATGATCACGAATTCGGTGGTCCCGATCCCGAAGGCCCCTATGGCGAGGGCCAGGAGCGCGAGAGGCATGAGACATGCACCTTCCAAGATTGATGCGCTAGCGCCTTACTGGCGAACACAATAATTGCAGACGCTGGTTAATTGCAAGCGCGGTATAGTGGTACGCGCACCACACGACGGCGCCCCGGCCCATCCGCACGCCGGGCGTCACCGCAGGAGGCACTGATGACCGCAACGGACCCGGCACTGACCGCCCTCGCCCAGAGCTGGTGCGCGCTCTCCCTGCTGCACGGGCGGATCGAGGCACACATCGAACGCAGGCTGCAGGCGGACCACGGGCTGAGCGTGCGCGAGTACTCGTTGCTTGACGTGCTCAGCCGCCAGCACGACGGGGTGGGCGGCCATCTCCAGATGAAGCAGGTGGCGGACGCGGTGGTTCTCAGTCAGTCCGCGACAACCCGCCTCGTCACGCGGATGGAGGACCGCGGCCTGCTCGCCCGTTACCTCTGCCCCACCGACCGGCGCGGCATCTACACCAATGTCACCGACTCCGGCCTGGAACTTCTCGAGCACGCCCGCCCCACCAACAACGCGGCGCTGCGTGCCGCACTCGACGAGGCGTCCGTGAATCCGGAACTCGCCCCTCTGGTCAGGGCCGTCGAGGCGGTGGAGACCACCGCCGCGGGCTGAGACCCATGGAAGCACCGCGCGGAGCACCGGCACCGGCCCTGCGACCCCTGCCGTCGCCGCCGCCCCTTCGTCCGAACGGTGACGTACGCGACACGACCGATGTGACAGCACCCGGACCGGGCCGCAGGACCGGCCGGATGAGCCGCCTCGCACCGTGCTCGCCGAAACACCCGACGGGCGGGCTTGAATATCTATTTCTGCTGGTACAGAAATAGACCTGGGAAGCAACCAGGATCTGCGACATGGCGGTGTCAGCGGATATGCCCGCCGTGCCCCGCGGTCCGCAGCGTGCTACTGTCGTTACCAGTTGCAGTTGTGGTTCCCAAAGACTTCAAGTGCTCTCGTCGGCTTTCTGTGCTGATGAGCGCACTTTTGTATTTCCGGGGTATTCCGGACGGGGTAATCATCGCAGTGATGTGAGGATCGCACAGTGCGGTTCTCCGGGCTCTATTGCCCTGAAGGAGAGTTTGACATGGCTACTGGCACCGTGAAGTGGTTCAACGCGGAAAAGGGTTTCGGCTTCATCGAGCAGGAGGGTGGCGGCGCTGACGTCTTCGCCCACTACTCGAACATCGCCGCGCAGGGCTTCCGCGAGCTCCAGGAAGGCCAGAAGGTGACCTTCGACGTCACGCAGGGCCAGAAGGGCCCGCAGGCGGAGAACATCGTCCCCGCCTGACGCATGACACGCAGCTGGGGCCCGCACCTTGGGGTGCGGGCCCCAGCTCGTCGTTGTTCCCGGCCCCCTCCGGTCGCCTCCGAGGTCACGAGGCCCGCCCGGGACCGGAAGTGCTGACTGTTCCGTCCGAATCAGGTCGCACCGCTCCACACGTACGGACGCACTCCGTCCGAACACCTTGAGCCGGCATTTCATCCGCCTTAGCACGGAAGATGCCGGCCATTTCAATGTTTCCGGCTCGGCGCCTCACTGAATCGCCCGGCCAGGACTGCTTGTTTTCTTCGGCTCGTTCTTGCGATTCTTCGGCCATTGTTTCTCTGCCGAGAATTCCTCGATACGTGCCACATCGAGGGAGGATCCGCATGGACCGCACAGCTCGCACGAACGACCGTTATTCACGCACCCGTACCGGCTCGGGCGCCGGACGCGGCGGCTATCGCTCGCAGGGGCAGAACCGCTCGGGCGCACCCGCCCGTTCCGGTGGCCCCAGCCGCTCCGGCGGCCGAGGCCGCCGGCCATCGGCACCGCAGGGCGAGTTCGCCCTGCCTGTCACCCTCACTCCGGGACTGCCGGCGGCCGCGACCTTCGCCGAGATGGCCATGCCTGCCGAGCTGCTGAAGACGCTCACCGCGCTGGGCGTCAGCCAGCCGTTCCCGATCCAGTCGGCCACGCTGCCGAACTCGCTGGCAGGCCGCGACGTGCTGGGCCGCGGGCGTACCGGATCGGGCAAGACCCTCGCCTTCGGCCTGGCGATGCTCGCCCGCACCTCCGGGCAGCGCGCGCAGCCCCGCCAGCCGCTGGCTCTGGTCCTCGTTCCCACCCGGGAGCTGGCCCAGCAGGTCACGGATGCGCTCACCCCGTACGCCCGGTCGCTGAAGCTTCGGCTCGCCACCGTGGTCGGAGGCATGTCGATCGGCAGGCAGGCCAGTGCGCTGCGCGGCGGAGCCGAGATCGTCGTGGCGACGCCCGGCCGCCTCAAGGACCTCATCGAGCGCGGTGACTGCCGCCTCGACCGCGTCGCGATCACGGTGCTGGACGAGGCGGACCAGATGGCCGACATGGGCTTCATGCCCCAGGTCACCGAGCTCCTCGACCAGGTGCGCCCGGACGGCCAGCGGATGCTCTTCTCGGCGACCCTGGACCGTAACGTCGATCTCCTGGTCCGCCGCTATCTGCACGACCCGGTGGTCCACTCGGTCGACCCCTCCGCGGGCGCCGTCACCACGATGGAGCACCACGTCCTGCACATCCACGGGGCCGACAAGTACGCCGCGACCACGGAAATCGCCGCCCGCGACGGGCGGGTGCTGATGTTCCTCGACACCAAGCACGCCGTTGACCAGCTCACCAAGCACCTCCTCAACAGCGGTGTCCGCGCCGCCGCACTGCACGGCGGCAAGTCACAGCCGCAGCGCACCCGGACGCTCGCGCAGTTCAAGACCGGCCATGTCACGGTGCTGGTGGCCACCAATGTCGCGGCCCGTGGCATCCACATCGACAACCTCGACCTGGTGGTCAACGTCGACCCGCCGAGCGACCACAAGGACTATCTGCACCGCGGTGGGCGCACCGCCCGCGCCGGCGAGTCCGGCAGCGTGGTCACTCTCGTGCTGCCCAACCAGCGGCGGGAGATGACCCGTCTGATGGCCGATGCCGGGATCACCCCGCAGGTCGCGCAGGTGCGCTCCGGCGAAGCCGAGCTGAGCCGCATCACCGGTGCCCAGGCCCCCTCCGGTGTGCCGGTCACCATCTCGTCACCGGTCTCCGACCGGCCGAAGGGCGGCTCCTCATCGGCTCGCGGCAGGCGCAGCCGCCCCGCCCAGGCCCGCCGTTCCTCCGGCTCCTCCTCGCGGGGCCGTACGGGCAACCCTCCCCAGCAGTCCTCGTTCAAGAACGTCGCCTGATCCCTGGGCTCCTTCGCGCGTCGCCGCACCTCCCCTTTCCGGGCGGGGCGGCGACGCGCTTTCGTGTTCCCGGCGCCGGCGCCCCGGCTCTCTTCCGTGCGAATCCCTCTCCGCCCCGCGCTCCGAGCGGCACGATGTCCCTCACGGAAACGGGCAGGGGAGGGCGGTGCGGCGGATGCGGCGGGCACCGCGCACCCGGTGATCTGGACCTGCGCTCCCGAGCAGGCGCACCTGCCCTGAGGGCTTCCGCGCCGTCACGGGCGGCACCGGAGAATGCGGCAGGCGGCGGGGAGCGGTTGCCGCTCCACGCCGCCTGGTGTCCCGGACTCCGGGCGACCCGTCAGCAACTCAGGTTGGAACCCGCGGTGGTTCCCAGGATCTGAACGAATCGCTGGTAGTTGTCGATCCTGCTCTGCACCTGCGCCGGGTTGCCTCCGTTGCACTCGATGCTGCCGTTGATGCTGCGGATCGTCTCACCGAATCCGGCGCCGTTGACCATCGCGTTGTGCGGGGTCATCGTGCCGGGGCCGGACTGCGTGTTCCAGTACCAGAGGCCGGTCTTCCAGGCCACGGCCGCATCGGTCTGCACCAGACCCGGGTTGTCGAGCAGGTCGATGCCCAGAGCGTCTCCCGCGGCCTTGTAGTTGAAGTTCCAGCTCAGCTGTATGGGTCCGCGTCCGTAGTAGGCGGACTGGCCCGCCGGGCAGCCGTACGGCTGGGATGCATCGCAGTAGTGAGGATAGTTGGCGGTGTTCTGCTCGACGATGTAGACGAGCCCGCCGGTCTCGTGGCTGACGTTGGCCAGAAAGGCAGCCGCTTCCTGCTTCTTGACCGTGTCGCTGCCGGTGTTCGCGAAGGCGGGGTAGGCGCTCAGTGCCGCGGTGAGCCCGCTGTACGTGTAGAAGGAATTGCGGTTCGGGAACATCTGGTTGAACTGGGCCTCACTCACCACGAAGCCCGAGTCGGCGGGCGGCTCGGTGCCGCCGCCGCACGATCCCTGGTCCGCCCACACATCCGCGGAACCGGGGGTCTCGTTCTGGGTCCACCACTTCGCCGACCAGTTGTGTCCGTTGTACGAGGCAACCAGGCCGCCGGTGTACACGGAGGAGGAGTTCCAGGCAGTGGCGCAGGTGGCCGCCGACGCCGAGGGCATCGGCAGAAACGCGGCAAGGCCGATGGCCGCCGACAGAGCGGTGAGTAGAGCTGCGATACGTCGTGACACGTGATCACTCCTTCGCGCGGCACACCGGCACGACGATGTCCGCTTGTGGGGGTGTAGGCACTCAAGCGCCTATGGTCTGAACCTGTCAAGGTCTAGACCAACACTGATGCACGCGTCAGGCAGGACACCCCGGCGCTGGCCCGGCGCGAAGCCGGCCGAGCCGGGGCTCGCTATGGTCGTCCCACCACGGTTTGGAGGATCTGTTGCACGCTGTCGCCCTGCCTCTGTTCGATCCCGGCGCCGGCCAGGGAGCACGTCAGTTCGCCGAACTGGGCCTGGCTCTCGTGCTGTCCACGTTCATCGGCGCCGAACGCGCGACCAGGCAGAAGAGTGCCGGGCTGCGCACCCACACGCTGGTCGGCGTGGGCAGCGCGCTGTTCATGGTGGTGTCGCAGTACGGCTTCAGCGCCGTTCTGACGCTGCACAACGTCTCCTTCGACCCCTCGCGGCTGGCTGCCCAAGTGGTCTCCGGTATCGGCTTCATCGGCGGCGGTCTCATCTTCGTGCGCAGGGATGCCGTGCGAGGTCTGACCACGGCTGCCACCGTCTGGCTCACCTGTGCCATCGGTATGGCGTGCGGCGGAGGTCTGCCGCTGCTGGCGGTCGGGGCAACTCTGGTGCACTTCGTGGTGGCCCAGGGTTACCCCTGGGCCACACGCCGGATCCCCGCCTTCGCCACATCGGAGCAGACCAGACTGCATCTCGCGTACCGGATCGGCACGAGCGTGCTGACCCGCATTCTGGAGCACACCACCGCCCAGGGCTTCCAGGTGGTGCAGGTCAGGGTCGACCACCCGGCCGGTACGTCACCCCGGGAGACCGAAGCGGGGCATGACGAGGCCGGCACCGTCTTCGTCCAGCTGGACGTCGAGGGCACCGGCAGTGTGCATCAGCTGGTCGCCGAGCTGTCCGAGTTCGACGACGTGCTGAGCATCTCCTCCATCAAGGACGAACTCGCGGACTGATCCGGGACCTGGCATCCGCACGACGGCGCCGGGTGGTGGAGCCCAGCATGGCTGGGCTCCACCACCCGGCGCCGGATCGCCGTACACGACAGTTTCGGACGTGAACAGCGCTCGACCGGGACGGCCGCAGCAGGACGTTCGGTCAGGCGCGGGGCGGGCCGCCCTGGTCACGGTCGGTGCCGAGCCGGTCCTTCAGCTGGTCCTGGCCGGTGTCGACCTGGCCGCTGTACTTGCCCTCGGTCTTCTTGTCGACGGCGTCGCCTGCCTTGTCGACACCCTTACCTGCCTGGTCCTCATGGCCCTTCATCATGTTCTTGAGCTTGTCCATCATGGACATGAGTCATCCTCTCACCGCGATTCCCCCACCCCTCCAGGGTCACCGCACTTCGCCCGGTTCGCATCCGGGCGAAGCTCCGCCCGCCGGGCCCCGGCGGACCCAGATGAGCATCAGCACCGAGGAGGCCGCCGCGAAGGCACACCAGGTGGATGCGAACTCGAGCCGCCACAGCAGCAGACAGACTGCCGCCCCGGCCGCCGTCACAGCGCCCAACAGGCGCAGCAGCGGATCACCCGCGAGAAGCAGCGAGCCGATGGTGGCAACGAGATAGCCGACGATCACCAGCGAGGGATCCGGCAGATGAACGGCGTACCCGACGGTGTGGCCGCGGACTTCGGCCATGACCGGCCTGCGCGCCATGCAGATCGCCAGGGTCGCAGCGGCGGCCAGCCCGGCCGCGGCCGGCAGGACGAGGCGGCGCCGTGCGGACCGCGGGGCGGCGAGGAGCACGCCGAGCGGCACCCACAGGGCGAGCAGCGGCAGAGCGATCACGGCCCAGGCGGTGACGTCCGCGCCGGTACCGCCGCCGGAACGCCAGACGGCCGATTCGACGATCTGGTGGATTCCCAGCAGCAACGGCAGCGCGGCGAGGGGCAGATCCCTGGCCCTGCGAACCCGCACCAGGCAAGCCACCCCGATCGCGGCGATAGCGGAGCCCGCCGCGAGGTCGGCCGTCGCGCTCCAGCACATGACGCCTCCTGGATCCGGAAAAGACCGGCACGGTGCACGCAGCGCGGGGACCAGCCCCCGGATGCGCGCTCCGCGGCGGTGGGCTTCTCATGTCCCGCGTCTGCGCGGTCCCTTCGACATGGCGAGGATCAGCGCGGTGGCCGTGAGAAGGGGCGGGGGCAACGCGGCCCATGCCGGATCCCAGGTATGGAGCGCCGCCGCACCGACCGCGCCCACGACCAGTGCGACGACCCGGGCAGCGGCGACGAGACCGCCGGCCGGACTGATCAGCAGATTGCTCAGGGTGCTGGTGAAGTACGTCGTCGGCGCACCGCCCGGGCCCGCGGCGAGCATCGCTCCGGTCTGCAGCCCCATGGCCACGGCCAGCACGGCGATCAGAGCGCCCCGCTCGGCACCGTCCGGTCTGCCCCCGACGACTGCCCAGACCACGCCGAGAACGGCGAGGACGAACGTCTCGACGGCGAGACAGGCGTACACGCCACCGGTCCACCATCCGCGACCCACGCTCCCGCCGGGCCCGGTCCTGTTTCCATCAGCGCCAAGGTGGTTGACCGGGCGGAGGACCCGGCCGGTGACGACCACCGCCACGGAGAATCCGGCCAGCGCGACCAGGGCGAATCCCGCATCCCCCGGTGACCGGCTCCCGAGGCCGATCGCCAGCAGGACGAGGTTGCCGGTCATGACTCCGGCGAAGACGTGACCCAGCGCGATGAACGCCAGGGCGTCCACCGAACCCGAAGCGGCGGTGAGCAGAACCAGCGCCGTGTCGCGGGAGCGGCCGGCAGAGCTATTTCTGGGCACGATCAGCCTCCACGCCCATGCTCTCCGCTGAACGCGCCGACCACAACGCCGCGATGCCCTGGTTCGGCAAGCAGGCCTCCCCCATCAGCGGGACCAGCCACCCGAATGGCGTATATGGGTCATATCGTCGCAAGATGGATGACCAGGGGGCACTGAGCGCCCTCCTCGCCTCGCGCGGCAGCCGTCCCGTTCCGTCCATGGTTGCCGGGAGGCGGGACAGAGGACCCGATGGAAGGACGCGCGATTCCCCGGGCGGGGGCCAGCCGACCCCTTGCCGGACCACGCACAAGGGAGTGATCACTAATGGCAGCCGACTTCCGCAGCCCCGATGAGTTGACCGGTCTCACGGTCTACGACGTCGCCGGGGACAAGATCGGCGGCGTCGAGCAGATCTACCTCGACGACCAGAGCGGTAAGCCCGAGTGGGCAACCGTCAAGACCGGCCTTTTCGGCAGCAAGGAGACCTTCGTCCCCCTCGAAGGGGCACGGCGCGAGGGCGATGCCCTGCACATTCCGCACGCGAAGGAACTCGTCAAGGGCGCGCCGCGCCTGGACGCCGAACAGCACCTCGACCTCGTGCAGGAACAGGAACTCTACGAGCACTACGGCCTCAGCAGGCCCGGTCAGGCAAGCGGCGCCCCCGGCGTCGGCGGCAACCGTCCGACCATGCCGCTGCACGGCAAGGCAGCGGATACCGCGGGAACCCGGGACGCGAAGAGCGGATCGGCCGACGCCGACATGCGCGACACCGACGGCGCCAAGGACACGTCGGGAGCCGGCATGTACGGCGGGCTTGCCGGTTCCGGCACGACAGCGGGTGCCGTCGGAGCGGACACCGCTTCCGGGACTCGTGGCGCCCAGGGCATGACGGGCCGCATGGGTGACGAGGAAATCGTCCGTTCCGAGGAGCAGCTGCGGGTCGGCACCGAGGAACACGAATCGGGCCGGGCGCACCTGCGCAAGGTCGTCGTCACCGAGAACGTCACCACCACCGTCCCCGTCAGCCACGAAGAGGTCCATCTGGTGCGGGAGCCGATCAAGGACGGCGACCGTAAAGCGGCAGGCCGCACCCGGATCGGCGAGGCCGAGACCGAGGTGATCCTGCACGCCGAACAGGCCGTTGTACGCAAGGAGGCTGTGGCCGTGGAGCGGGTGCACATGGAAACCCAGAAGGTGACCGAGCAGCAGGAGGTCTCTGCCGAGCTCCGCAAGGAGCAGATCGAGTACGACGACGGTCAGAGCAAGCAGATGCGTGACGAGAAGAAGGGCCCCCGCCACTGAGGCGCCGGGCCAGGAGCGTGGCGGCAGAGTCCGCCTCGCGATCGCACGGTCAGCAGCCCGAGGGTGGTGTGTCTTCCGAGTGGAGACGCACCACCTTCGTCCTGCGTGTGTGCCGGTGCCGTCGAACGCCGCGTGCCCGGCCGGGATCACCGGACAGCCATAGGGTCGGCACATGGCGCTCCTGCGTATCGAACGCTCCGTGGCACTGCCCGCGACCGAGGCGTGGCGACGGCTCACCCGATGGGAACAGCACGCCGCGCATGTCCCGCTGACCCGCATCACCGTCACCACACCGGGGCCGACCGATGCGGGGACCAGGTTCGTGGCGCGCACCGGCGCGGGGTTCGCGGGGTTCGACGACCCCATGGAGGTGGTGCGCTGGCAGCCGCCCGTGGAGGGTCACCCGGGACTCTGCCGCCTTGAGAAGCGCGGCAGGATCATTCGGGGATGGGCTGAGATCGAGGTCCGTCCGGTCGGCCCGGGCTGCCAGGTGGTATGGCGTGAGGAGCTGCGGGTCTCCCGGCTGCCCCGGTTCTTCGACGGCCTCACCTCCCGGGTGGGGAACCTGGTGTTCGGCCGGGCCGTGACCGGCCTGCTGCGCGGATGACCGGCGGGCGGCTCCAGGGGGCCCGTCCGGCCGGTGTGCTCTCCCGACCGCGGCACGCAGGCGCACACGTGCCCTGCACAGCTCGGCTTGCCTGCGCAGGGCACGGTGGTATCGGGGCGGGGCCGGCGCCGCAGCTCCGCGAGGAGGCCAGAGACAGCCGTCAGGACCGGCCCGCCTCCGCGAGTCCGGCGAATTGCACGTCATCGGCGGGCCGTTGAAGCAGTCCGGTGTCCGGCTGTTCGGCGGCGCGGGCCGCTGTGGCGACGAACGGGGTGGGGATACGCAGCGATCGCGGGCGGCCGGTGCCGGCCTCGCCGCGAATGGTGAACCAGACGACCTTGCCGTCCGCAGTGGCATGGGTGCCCCAGCTGTCACTGAGGGTTGCCACCATGGGCAGGCCGCGTCCGGTGGTCACGAGGGGGCTGGCACACCGGAGTCTGGGCAGCTGCGGGCTGGTGTCCAGCACCGCGGCGGTCAGGTTCCGGCCCGTCCAGCGCAGTTCCAGTGTGCAGTGCTTGTCCTCACCCGCGTGCCGGTGGACGTTGGTGAGCAGCTCACACACACCCAGACTGACGGGCTGGATCAGCTCTTCGAGCTGCCAGTGGCGAAGGTGCGCTGCGACGATACGCCGGACCTGCGGCACTCTCGCTGGAGTTGCTTCCAAGTCCAGTACGTACTCGCGATGAACTTCAGTGATCACGACTGCGTCTCCTCATCAGGGTGAGCGGCGGCGGGCCGACCTCACCTCGTCTGACATGACAGCCCCGAGGACACCGAAAGTAATCGGGTGAACACACTTTGACTGCTACAAGCGTCCCCCCACCCGGGTGAATTCGCAACGCGCAGCCATCCGAAGGGCCTCACCTGCGCCTTCTCGGACCGAGACCGGTGGGTGGCCCCGCTCGGGCCGCCCACCGGTACCGCGCTCAGGAGAGAGTCAGCTCCGGTTTGTAGAGGTCCAGCCAGAGCGCCAGGTCGAGAGTGCGCTCCAGTCCGCGTCGTGACGCCTGAGTGATCTGGGGCAGTTCGCGGCCCGCCGCTCGGCGCACCCGCGCGCGGTCGACGATGTCGAAGACCCGATGGGACGGGGAGGCGAGCAGTTCCTTGGCATGCCGCTGCAGTGCGACGGCGTACTCGGGGTCCTGGGTGGAGGGATAGGGGCTCTTCACCCGGTCGTACACCGATTTCGGCAGCACGTCCGCCGTGGCCTCCCGCAGCAGGCTCTTCTCCCTGCCGTCGAAGGACTTCAGGGACCACGGGGTGTTGTACACGTACTCGACCAGCCGGTGGTCACAGAACGGCACCCGTACCTCGAGGCCGACGGCCATGCTCGCCCGGTCCTTGCGGTCGAGCAGCACCCGGACGAACCGGGTGAGGTGCAGATGGCATATCTTGCGCATCCGGTACTCGAAGTCACTCTCACCGGTGAGCCGCGCTATGCCGCTGACAGCGCCGGCGTAGCTGTCGCCGATGAAGGACGGGAGGTTCAGGGACTTGCTCAGATCGGGGCGCAGCACATCGGCGTCATCGCCGAAGTGCCGGGCGAAGCGCACCAGCCAGGGAAACATGTCCGCGTTCCTGGCGTCCGCGTCGAAGAACTGCAGATAGCCACCGAAGACCTCGTCGGCGGACTCCCCCGAGAGTGCCACCGTGGACTGCTCCCGGATGGCGCGGAAGAGCAGATAGAGCGATGCGTCCATGTCACCGAACCCCATGGGCATATCACGAGCGGTGATCATATGCGCTCGCACCGCGGGATCGGCCAGGGCCTGCGAGTCGAGCACGATGTCCTGGTGGTCCGTGCCGGATGCCCGCGCCACGTCGTGCACGAAGGGCGTGTCGGGGGTGGTGCGCAGTTCGTCTGCGACGAAGTTCTCCGTCTGACCCACGAAGTCGACGGCGAAACTGCGGACCGCCTCGCCCGACCCGGCCAGTTGGCGGGCGGCCAGTGCCGTCATGGCGGAGGAGTCGAGGCCACCGGAGAGCAGAATGCAGCGCGGTACGTCGGAGACGAGTTGCCGCTCGACGATGTCCTCGAGAAGTTCGCGCACCCTGGCGATCGAGGTTTCCCGGTCGTCCAGGTGCGCGCGGGTCTCGAGTGACCAGTACACATGCCGGCGAAGTCCGCCGTGGTCGAGGGTCACGACGGTGCCGGGCTCGATCTCGTGCATGCCGTCCCAGAACGCGTGGCCGGGAGTCTTCACGAAGGCGAAGAGTTCCCGCAGGCCGTCCAGGCCGACCCGGGCGCGGGCGAGCGGGTTGGCGAGGATGGCCTTGGGCTCGGAGCCGAACAGCACGCCGTCCGGGGTCGGGTAGTAGTAGAAGGGCTTGATGCCCATACGGTCGCGGATCATCACCAGTTTCCGGTGGCGGCCGTCCCAGACGGCGAACGCGTACATGCCGTTGAGCCGTTCGGCGACGCCCGCGCCCCATTCCAGGTATCCGTGCAGCACGACCTCCGTGTCCGATTCGGTCGTGAAGCGATGCCCACGTCCGGCCAGCTCGCGGCGCAGCTCGGTGAAGTTGTACGTCTCTCCCGAGTAGACGATGGCGACCGTGCCCTGTGGCGTCTCGACGGTCATCGGCTGCCGGCCACCGGGCAGATCGATGATGGCGAGCCGGCGGTGGCCGAGTCCCACCGGGCCGCTGATCCAGGTGCCGCGGTCGTCGGGGCCACGGCAGGACATCGTCTCGGTCATTGCATCCAGAGTCGCGGACTCATCACGTACATCACGGTCGTAGGCGACCCAGCCGGTGATGCCACACATGTATCTCCTCCTGCTTCCGATCGCGTACCGGGGGCGCCGGAACTCCGCAGAATTCCGCGGACGCACGGGGAACGACGCGCCGGTCGGATCAGTTGTAATCAGCACCTATGTAACGAGCGTGAGTCACACAGCTGCACGCAGTCAACGCGGCCCGTGCGCCGCTCACCGCTCTCACGCCGGGGTTTCGGCCGTCCGGAACAGGCCGCGCCGGCCGGTCCGCAGGCCGATCCCGTGGCGCACACGGCCGTCGCTCCTGCCGGAGGACGGCGAAGCGGCGTGATCAGGCCATGGATAAAATGTTGCTCAATCCCGAGGAGGCCGGAGCCCGGCCCGCACTCCTGCGCACGGTTCCCCAGCGACATCGGCGGGCCGGTCGAAACGGGCCTGCTCTCCGGTCATGCCGCTCGTCCCGCACTGCGGGTCCGGCCGGATGGAGCCCTCTCGGAACCGGTGGCCTCGTTCAGCTCGGCCGTGCCGCTCCTGTCTCACGGATCTCCAGCTGGTCCAGGCGCTGTTGCAGCAGCTGCAGAGCGCCGCGCTGGCGTCCCGGAACCCGACGGCGCAAGGCGACCAGGTCCTGAGCAAGGGTGCGGGCGCGAGCCGGGTCGTCGATCTGCCCCCATTCATGATGGGCGCGGTCCACTGCGGCCTCGACCTCGGGATCGTCCGCGGTCTGCGCACCGCGAAGACGTACGCCTGCGGCCATCATCCACAACTCACAGCTGCGGCCCGGGTCCTGGGCGAGATGGGCCAGGTCGGCCCGCACCTCGAGCCAGTGCAGCGCCTGCACCGAACCCGGTCCGTGGGTACGCAGCGCCTCGCTCTCCCACGCGGAGGCCGCCGCGGCGGCTTCGGTGTGGCGTCCCGCGCGTGCGGCCGACAGTATCGCCGGATGCGGATCCGGGGCAGGAACAGGCGCATCGGCCGGCCCGGGCCGGCGGTCCGACTGCCCGGGAACAGCCGGCCCCGCAGCCGGCGGCCCCGACGGCGCGCCGTGTACCGGAGCGAAGAGCAGGGCGCCCTCGGATTCGCTCCGTGCCGCGGCCAGTTCATGGAGCTGGTCCATCGGCGGCCTCGCACCGCTGCGCCAGATCGCGGCCATGGCCTTCAGATATCCGGGAGCGGATGCGGTACGCCGGAAGGGCTGCGCGGCGATTCGCCCGTACATCCGGACGCCCGGGCCGAGACCGAAACCACCGCCCGACAGATGCTGCCAGCATTCCGCGTCGGCGACCAGGTCGACGACCACGGTCGTGGATCCGGGCGGGCGGACGGCGAGTTCACCGGCCAGCCAGTGCCACGGCAGGCCGGTGTAGCGCACGGTGGCCGGCGTCGTACGGGCCAGCGCGAGATGCACCAGCCGCTGTTTGCGGTCGAGTTGCAGCTGCCCGGCCAGATACAGGTACAGCGGGCCGGGGGCCGAGGCGACCGCGCGCAGCCGTGTCAGCACGGTCTGCGGCTCCAACGGGTCCGCGAGTTCGACCACCGTCGCCGCATCGGTTCCGGTGAGAGCGCTCGGCGGCACAGCCGCGAGCGCAGCCAGTACGGAGGCCGCGTCAGTCAGCCGGCCCCTGCCCGCCGGGGCCGCCGCGAGCAGCAGCGCGGTTCCGGGCGTCGTGTACTCCCCGTTGATCACCACAACAGAACCGTATCGGGTGGGAGGCGCGGTCGGTGACGCAGCCACTGCTTCCGGTCACCGGTCCGCCCGGCGGGGCCCGGTCGGGCAGACCCGGCCCGGGCCCGGCGTCACTCCTGGTTCTGGGCGTCCACCGCGGCTGCCAGAGCGTCGGCGATGTCGGCTTCGGCGGCCCTTTTGCCGATGCCGAGACGTGTCAATGGACCTGCCCCGTCCTCGAGTTCGAGCAGGGCGAGCAGGATGTGCTCGGTCCCGATGTAGTTGTGCCCGAGCCGCAGGGCCTCTCGGAAGGTCAGCTCCAGCGCTTTCCGCGCAGCCGTGTCATAGGGGATCAGATCGGGCAGTTGGTCCGCCGCCGGCGGGAGCCCGCCGGCCATCGCCGCGCGGGCAGCGTCGAGTCGCACCCCCTGGGCGAGCATCGCCTTGGCAGCGAGCGCGTTCGGCTCGGTCAGAAGTCCCAGCGCGAGATGCACGGGGCCGATCTCGTCGTTTCCCGCTTCGCGGGCCTCGTTCTGCGCCGCCACCACGACGTTCCGTGCACGCGGTGTGAAGCGGCCGAACCCCTGCGCGGGGTCGAGCGGCCCACCATCCGCGGGCGCCTTGGGGACGAAGCGCTTCTGGGCGGCCTGTCTCGTGACGCCCATGCTCCTGCCGATGTCGGTCCAGGACGCGCCCGAGCGGCGCGCCTGGTCCACGAAGTGACCGATCAGATGGTCGGCCACGTCCCCCAGGTGGTCCGCGGCCATGACCGCGTCCGTCAGCTGCTCGAGTGCGTCGGTGTGGACATTCTTGATGGCCGCGATCAGGTCGTCGAGGCGGACCGGATTCGCCATCGGTACGGGATTCACCATGCGTCAACCTTAGGTTGACACCTGCCGACTGTCAACCTCAAGTTGTCACTCGATCGTGCGCGCCGTCACCGAGACCCGTCCCATGGGCCCCGCAGGCATGACACAGGCCGTCGGTCACCAGGGCGCCGCGGTGTCCTCGGGCTGCCGCACCGCTACGGCGAGATGTTCACCGACACGGTTGACGAGCAGGGTCATCTCGTAGGCGATCTGCCCGATGTCCGCCTCAGCGGTACCCAGCACGCAGAGACAGCTTCCGTCCCCGGCCGCCGTGACGAAGAGAACCCCTTCGTCGAACTCGACCATGGTCTGCCGGACCGCCCCGGCCCCGAAGTGGCGCCCCGACCCCTTGGCGAGGCTGTGCAGGCCCGAGGAGACAGCCGCGAGGTGTTCGGCATCCTCCCGCGCCAGCTCCTTGCTCGCACCGGTCACCAGACCGTCGTTGGACAGCACCAGCGCGTACCGCACGTGCTCGACCCGGTTCGTCAGATCGTCCAGCAGCCAGTCGAGTCCCTTGCCCAGCGCCATGTCCCGGCCCTCCCCGATCATTGGTTCCCCGGCTCCAGAGAATTGCGGCCAGCCTTCACCAATGCCGCTCTGTCGGCAAGGAGATGCGTTACCGGAGAGTCGCGATCGCGTCGTCGGCCGGTGGCCGCCGCCCGCGTTCGCCGTGGATCGACGGACGGGCGGCGCGTGCTCGTGCAGGCCGGTGTCCGGCCGGCCTGCTTGACGGGGGGAGCCGATCGGGCGTTTCCAGCGGCCCGTTCGCGTGATCCGACCAATCCCTGGAGCTCTCGGTTCCGAAGACCGGAACGTGACAAAAACAGCGAGGAAATGGATTCGCCCACCACTGGGCGCACTGGCCGGGCTGCTGTCGGGCTATGCGGCGCTCGCCGTCGCGGAACTGGTCGCGGCCGCGGTGCGCCCCGAGGCCGGGCCGGTCATCGCGGTGGGCGGTGCGGCCATCGACCGCACTCCCGCGGCCGTCAAGGACTATGCGATCCGCCAGTTCGGCACCAACGACAAACTCGTACTGCAGCTGGGCATTCTCGCTGTTCTGACTGCACTGGCCGTCGCTCTCGGCCTCCTGTCGCTCCGCCTCCGGCGGGTGGGCGCGGCCGGGGTACTGCTCTTCGGTGTGGTCGGGGGCGTGGCCGCGGTCGGCCGGCCGGATTCCACCGGATTCGCCGATGCGCTGCCCTCGGTGGTCGGCGCGCTGGCGGGCGCCGCTCTGCTGTACTGGCTGGCCGGGCTGCTGCCAGGCAGGGCGAGGACCGGCACGGAGGCTCGGGGCGAGGATACGGAAAGTGGCTGGGACCGCCGTGGCTTCATCATCGCCGCGACCGCCGCCGCCGCGGCTTCCACCGGCGCCGGCGCCGTCGGCCGCGTACTCAACAGCTCCCGCGGGGACGACGCCGTCGCCTCACGCACCGCTCTGGTCCTGCCCAGGCCCGCATCCGCGGCTGCCCCTGTTCCCAGGGGCGCACAGCTCCGGGTCCCCGGGGTCAGCCCGTTCATCACCCCCAACGGTGACTTCTACCGCGTCGACACCGCCCTGGTGGTTCCCAAGGTCGACGCCGGAAGCTGGCAGCTGCGCATCCACGGCAAGGGCGTCTCCCGGCCGGTCGCCGTCCGCTTCCAGGATCTCCTGCACCGGGAACTCATCGAGCGGAACATCACCCTGACCTGCGTGTCGAACGAGGTCGGCGGGCCCTACGTCGGCAATGCCCGCTGGATCGGCGTACGCCTCGCCGACCTCCTGAAGGAGGCGGGTGTGCGGCCCCCGTCGAAGGGAGGTCCGGCCGACCAGCTGGTGGCCCGCTCGGTGGACGGCATGACCATCGGCACCCCGGTCGAGGACATCATGGACGGCCGCGACGCGATGCTCGCACTCGGCATGAACGGCACGCCGCTCCCCTTCGCGCACGGCTTCCCGGTACGGATGCTCGTCCCCGGCCTGTACGGATACGTCTCCGCCTGCAAGTGGATCCAGGACATCGAGCTCACCACGTTCGACAGCTACGACCCGTACTGGGTGAAGCGGGACTGGTCGAAGAAGGCGCCGATCAAGACGGAGTCGCGCATCGACACCCCCAAGCCGTTCGGCCGCCCCTCCACCGGGAAGACGATCATGATCGCGGGAGTCGCCTGGGCGCAGCACCGCGGTATCGACAGGGTCGAGGTCCGGGTGGACGACGGCGCCTGGCAGCAGGCTCATCTCGCCGCGGAGGACACGACCGACACCTGGCGTCAGTGGTCCCTGCCGTGGAAACCCACCTCCGGCAGTCACACCCTGACGGTCCGGGCCACCGACCGCACGGGCGCGGTCCAGACCGAGAAGCGCACCAACACCATCCCGAACGGGGCGAGCGGGTGGCACTCGGTCGTGGTCACGGCCGGCTGAGGGTGTTCCCACCGCACTCGCGGGCCGCATACTCACCGGTACCCAACATCTTCGGAGTGATCAATGGCATCGACCCCCGCGCCCGGCAAGCCCGTTGCGGACTTCACCCTGCCCGGTGGAGTTCTGAACGATGGCGTGTTCCACCGGCGTGACTACACCCTGAGCGAGCATCGGGGCCGCCCGCTGGTGCTCGCGTTCTATCCCGGGGACGACACCTCCGTCTGCACCAAACAGCTGTGTTCGTACTCCAGCGGCCTGGAGACCTTCACGGACTGCGGCGCCGAGGTCTGGGCGATCAGCCCGCAGAGTGTGGACAGCCACGAGGAGTTCGCGCGCAAGTACGCCTTGCGGATGCCGCTGCTGGCGGACACCGACCGCTCGGTGGCCCGGGCTCTGGGTATCGCGGCGCCCGGCATCGGGCTGCGTCGCGCGGTGTTCCTGATCGCGCCCGACGGCTCGCTCCACTGGAAGCACGTGGCACTGTTCGGGGCGACGTTCCAGCCCAGGGAAACACTCGCCGGGCATCTCGCTTCGCTCGCTGCGGGCTGAGGGCAGCGCCGCCTACGGCCGGGGCGGCGAGGCCCGGCCGCAGCACCGGCGCCTCTCGGTCCGCGTCGGTCCGTCGTCACCGGTGTTCAGTGCTCGGGGTGCCCGGCACGCTCCTGATCGGTGTGCCTGGCCCGCCAGTAGGGGTTGTCGTGCGGCAGGCTGCCGCTCACCCGTCCGTACATGCCGAAAGTCATGAGCAGAACGCCGACCACGAAACTGAACAGGACGTTCTGTATGTGGAAGGCAAGGAAATTGGAACCGGTGTCGAGCAGGGCGAGATTGACGAACCCGCTGGCCAGGAACGCCACGCCGACGACCATGTTGAGCATCGAGGCGATGTTTCCGCCGATGGCGGCGCCTGCCAGCAGCAGTCCACCGATCACGATCGAGATGATACTGAGCGCCCCGTTGGTGTTCAGCCCCATCACCATGTCGCCACCGGTATTGAAGAAGCCGATCCGGTCGATGAGTCCGAGGATTCCGAAGGCCAGCAGGAACAGCCCCGTGAGTCCGGCGCCGAAGCGATAGACGCGACTGAGTCTGTGGTCGACCGGCAGGTGCTCGTTCAGCGCGACATGGTGCCGGGGAGTGCGAAGTGCATGGCCCGTCGCCATCGGTGATCCTCCTCCACGACGGAGACACCCCACCCGATCGCCACCTCGGGGACGCGTACGAAGCGCCGAAATGCCTCATCTGCTCCTTTTCATGGTATTCGATGGTGCCGCCTGGAGGCCTGCGCGGGAGCATCGGCTGGGATCATCTCCCCATGGCCCATGACCACACAGATGTCCAGGCGTTCTTCGGCACGCGAGCCGCAGGCTGGGATACGCGCTTCCCTGATGACGGACCTGCGTTCGCGCGTGCCGTGGCCGATCTGGGGCTTCGTGCGGGAGATGCGGTCCTCGACGCGGGCTGCGGTACCGGCCGGGCCCTGACCCCGCTGCGCCGGGCGGTGGGACCGGCAGGCCATGTGGTGGGCGTCGACGTGACTCCCGCCATGCTGGAGGCGGCACAGCGCGCCGGACGGCACGGCGAGGCACTGCTGATCCTCGCCGATGTCGCGCGGCTTCCGCTGCTCACCGAGTCGCTGGATGCGGTGCTCGCGGCAGGGCTGATCGCCCATCTTCCCGAGCCGGAGGCGAATCTCCGCGAACTGGCCAGAGTGGTGAGGCCCGGAGGTCTGCTGGCCCTTTTCCACCCCATCGGAAGGGCGGCTCTGGCCGCCCGGCAGGGACGCGTCCTCACCGGGGACGATCAGCGGGCCGAGTCGCGGCTGCGGCCGCTGCTCGCCGCAGCGGGCTGGCAGCTGAGTCGCTATGTCGATGAAAGCGACCGGTTTCTCGCGCTGGCCGTCCGCCGGGGCTGAGTGGCGGCACCGAGCGAACGGCGCCGTACCGCTCCGGGCCGTCCTGTTCTTCGGCTCTTCGGTGTTCCGCCGGGGCCAAGGGGGAAGAAACGAGGCAAGCGACGGACGGTGCGACCCGCTCCAGGGAGAGGTGGTCCAGGTGTTGACCAGGCTCAGAAGAATGTTCGCTGTGGATCCGGACCGCACTTCGCCGGCCGTGGAACAAGCGGGACGGCAGCACAACATATTCGAGGCCGCGGCCGCCTATGTGTCGGCGTCGGCCCAGGATGATCAGGAGCGTATGGACCAGGCCGTGGGATGGGTGTCGCCCGAGGCGCTCTCGTTCGGCGTCAGTGAACTGGCCTGCAGGGCGGTCATCGCCCTGGCCCGCGAACGCGACGAGAGCCCGCAAACGGTGGCTCGTACCCTGCTCGGCCTTCCCGCCGCCTGAGCCTGTCGCAGCCGTTTCCCCCGCTCAAGCACTCGACGCCGGGGTTACCCACTGGTTAAGGTGCGCCGACGACTGATCAATCAGGAGGCGGCGTGACCGGGACGGACGATGCCAGCGAGGATGCACTTTTTGTGCTGACTGCGGTATTGCTGACCCCAGCCCAGTTCCCGAGCGTGCTCGGCGACGACTACCCGGCCGCGTGCGAGGCGCTCGGGCTCGCGCCGTATGCCGAGGGCTACGGAATCGTGCTGGGCCAGGACGGTGGTGGCGCGAGATGGACCGTGGTCATCGACGACGTATCGCTGGTCGCCGTGGCAATCGCCTCCTGGGACTGCGGAATGGAGTACGACCTCTCACCGGACGACCGCTCCATCGTCGTCTCGCTGCCGGGCTGGCCCCTCGCCGTCGCCGTCGCGGCGCCGAATGTGCCCGCTCCGCACGATCCCGGCCCCGAAGCACTGCCCGAAGGCAGCCGGCCACCGCTGACACCGCCCGACACGGAGGAATGGGGGCCCGCTCAACGGCGTCTCGGTGCCGATGAGATCGCCTCGCAATGGGCCGCCTGGCGGGAACAGATCGGCGGCGATGAATCCTTCACCACACCTGCCGACAGCGAGGGAAAGCTGTCCGGACCGGCACGCCATGTCATCGAAGAGCTGCACGCCTATGTGGAGTCCCCGCCGCCGCCGGGACGCGTGCGTTCGTCCTTCGCACCCGACGGGGCACGCACGCTACGGGCCGAGGGTCCTGGCTGGTCCCTGGTCGCCAGGACCGATGACATCGCGTTCGTGCTGCTCGACGACCAGCCGGGTGAAGTGGTGCCGGTCGGACGCGGAACCGAGCTGCCCGGGTTGCTGAAGGCGCTGGACTCCCTGGCCGTACGCCCCACCTGAGCCCGGGCCGGCCTGGGAGGTCAGACCCGCTCCAGGGCCCGGTGCGGACCGGCCGGGAGCTCGACCCCGATCGGATCGCCCGGCCGCACCACACCACCGGTCACGACCACACTCATGATCCCGGCCTTCCGGACGATGTTGCCCTCGTCGTCGCGCCCGGCCATCTGCTTGAGCAGACCGTGCTGGAAGGCGTCGATCTGGAGGCACGGGTTGCGCAGCCCCGTGATCTCGACCACCGCCTCGCCGCCGAGGCGCAACAGCGTGCCGGCCGGCAGCCCGAGCAGATCGATTCCGCCGGTCGTGACGTTCTCACCGAGTTGTCCCGGGCCCACGTCGAACCCCGCGGCACGTGCCTCGTCGAAAAGCTCCTCATGTATCAGGTGCACCTGGCGGAGATTCGGGCGAGTCGGATCCTGCGCCACCCGTGACCGGTGCTTCACCGTGACACCCGCGTGGATGTCGCCCTCGACACCCAGCCCCCTCAACAGCGTGATGCTCTCCCGGTTCGGCTTGGTGAAGGTGTACTCACCGTTGCTGCTGACCGTAGTGACCGTGCCACCCGTCATTCGGAAACCCCCTCGGTGTACCGGTGATCGTCCGCCGACGATAGCCCGGCAGGTTCGAGGCGAGCGGCGTCAGCGGCCGATCTCCTTACGGGTGATCCGGCGCAGCCTCCGGCGCTGACTGGAGTCGAGCAGCAGATAGGCGACCACGGGCACACCGATCAGCACCAGCAGGGCGGGGAAGAAGCCGATCAGGGGAATCAGGATGATTCCGGCGACCACGCCTCCGACGGCGATCATTGCGGGCTTGGACATCTTGGACGCCTCCTCGGTGGCTGCTGCCACCCTCTGACTGCTAGAACGCACGGACACGCCCCACGGTTCCGCCGACCGGTCATCCACGGCCCGTGCGCAGCGGTTCACCGACCTGGTGCATATGTGTCAGCGCCTGCCGGTACGAGTCGATCAGCGAGGTCTGCGTGTAGGGGATGCCCAGTGCTCGGCAGTGCTCGATGACCAGCGGCTGAGCGTGCCGCAGATGGGGCCGCGGCATGCTCGGGAAGAGGTGGTGCTCTATCTGGTAGTTCAGACCGCCGAGCAGCCAGTCGGTGAACACTCCCCCGCGCACGTTCCGCGAGGTCAGCACCTGTCGCTGCAGATGTCCCCAGCGCTCGCCGGCCGGGTCGGGCATCTCCATGCCCTTGTGGTTCGGCGCGAAGGTCATGCCGAGGTGAAGGCCGAACAGTGCATGGTGCAGCAGCGCGAAGACGATGGCCTTGCCGGGCGACATGACCATCAGCAGCAAGCCGGCGTACCCGGCGAGGTGGGTGATGAGCAGCAGTCCCTCGACGGCCCGTTCGCGGGGCGCCTGACGGCAGTCGTCCTTGGCGAGCACCGTTCGGAACCCGTAGACCTTGAGGGCGATGCCTTCGAGCAGGAGCAACGGGAAGAACAGGCGGGCCTGGTTACGGGTGAGCCAGCGTGCGAGGCCCTCCCGCTGCGATGCCTGGTTCTGTGTCCAGACCATGACGCCGACCCCGACATCGGGGTCCTTGTCCACGTGGTTGGGGTTGGCGTGGTGCCGGTTGTGCTTGTCGTTCCACCAGCTGTAGCTCATGCCGAGCAGCAGATCGCTGTGAAAGAGGCCGACAGCCCTGCTCACCCTGCGGTCGCCGGATATCTGCGCATGTCCTGCGTCATGCCCGAAGAAGGCGGTACGCGACCAGAGAACTGCCAGCGGGAGGGCCGCCGCGAGGGTCCACCAGGAGTCACCGGTGAAAGCCATGGCAGTGACCGTCGCGGCAAGGGCGACCAGGTTGGCGGCCATGCTGACGATGTACCAGCGGGTGCGCCGCGCCAGCAGTCCGTGCGCCTTCACCGTCCTCAGCAAGGGGGCGAAATCACTGCCCGTCCGCTGCTCCGGTCCAACCAGCAGCGAGGCTGTGTGCGGCATATCGGTCTCCGGTCTGTTGGGCCATGCGCTGACCTCATGAAACGTATGGCCCAGTGACGCCGGAACCCATGGCGCCACCACCCGGAAAGGAGAGGGGGAACCCCCCTGCCGCGGTAGTGGTGCTGCCACCAACGCGAGCCTGCGGGCACCGCGTCGCATCGTGGAGGCGTACGCCGGGATCCGTCGGGTGAGGCACCTTCGGCGACCCGGTCCGGCGCCGCCGGCCGGCCTTCGCCGGACGGGGTGCGGCAACCCTCCTACGCCCGTAGACCTCTTCCGCCACACCAGCCCGCGTCGTACCGTAGGGCCCGCGAGACTCTTGCACGGTCGTCGGGCGCAGGGAGTCGGGAATGCCGGAGGGATCGGGTTCTGGTCCAGGAGGCGAAGCCATCGCACACGGGTGGTGGGGGCGGGTGAAGCCGAAGCGGACCGGGTCGACGAGGACGTACACCCCCGGACACCCTCGTGATGATGGCGGTGACCATCTCCGCATTCGTCCCGGCGCCGCCGGCCGCCGCCGGATTTTCCGCCTTCGGCTTCGTCCCGGAGCTCACACCTCCCGTGTCCTACGCGGGTCCGGTCGTCGGCGGGTGGATGCTGACCGGTGTCGCGGTGCTCGCGATGGTGGCGCGCAGGCATCCGGAACGGCCGGCGCCTACGGTCTGTCCGAACCCCACGCCTACCAACTCGTGTCACAGGCGGGTGAGGCACCGCTCGCCAATGTCTGTGACACCAACTACACCTGTGTCGCGAAGATCCGCAAGGAATGGCTGCCCCCGGGCGAGCCCCACCGCGCCTTGCACCGGCATCTCCGCGACACGGTGGCCGCACTCACCCACCTCTGATTCCCCCACCCTTCAGGAGGCTTCCATGACACGCACTGGATCGGGCCCCGGCCGCAGACGGATTCTTCAGGGCGCAGCACTGGCCGCGACCGGGCTCCTGTTACCCGCCACCCGCGCTGATGCCGGCACCGCCGCGGTCGACTACCCGTCCGCCCACTGGAACCCCGCTTCCACCTCCAACTACAGCGCGTCAAGCCGGCCTTCCACGTATGCCGTCGACCGCGTGGTCATCCACGTCACCCAGGAGACCTTCGGCAATACACTGGGAATCTTCCAGAATCCCGCGAAAGCGGTCTCCGCCCACTATGTGGTGCGCTCGGCGGACGGCTACATCGCGCAGTGCGTACGTGAGCACGACATCGCCTGGCACGCCGGGAACTGGAACTACAACACCCGCAGTATCGGGATCGAGCACGAGGGCTGGGTCGACCAGCCCGCGTACTTCACCGATGCCCTGTACACCCAGTCGGCGGCGCTGACCGCCTCCGTCTGCGAGCGGTACGGCATCCCGAAGGACCGGACCCACATCATCGGACATGTCGAAGTGCCGGGAACCGACCACACGGACCCCGGCCCCCTCTGGGACTGGGTGCGCTACATCCGGCTGGTCAACGGCGTCTGACGCCGGGGTCCTTGCCGATGCGCTCCACCGCGACGACGATGTCAGGACCGACACCGTCGTCCGGGAGGCCCGGTTGACCGATCCATGGGTGGCCCTGCGGAGCGGCGCCGACCCCGCGCAGCGCCGCAGGACACTGCATGGCGCCTACGAGGCGTTCGCCTCCAGGGGCCGGGTCGAGCGCCCGGTGCGGACCGTGGTGGCCGCCTCCTGGCAGCGCTCCTCGCGTGCGCGGGTCAGCAGGGAGGGTGCGGCAGGCACCCAGCTGCCGGCGGATGAACTCGCCGCGTACCGCGACGGGCATCCGCTGGCCCGGGTGATGCCGCTCTTCCGGGAACTGATGGGCGCCTACGCCATGGACGGCGAGCATCTGATCGCCGTGTGCGACGCACACGGCCGGCTGCTCTGGGTGGAGGGACATGCGGGCGCCCGGCGGGAGGCCGGCCGGATGAACTTCGTCCCCGGAGCGTCCTGGGCGGAGACGGCCACCGGGACCAACGCGCCGGGCACGGCGATCGCCGTCGACCGTCCTGTGCAGATCTTCGCGGCCGAGCACTTCCAGCGGCCCGTCCACTCGTGGACCTGTGCCGCCGCGCCCATTCACGATCCGTCCACCGGACGGCTCATCGGCGCGGTGGACATCACCGGCGGCGACCGGCTCGCCCATCCGCACAGCCTGGCGTTCATCGGCGCGGTCGCGCGGGCCGCCGAGTCGCAGCTCGCGCTCCTCGCGCCGGCCCCCACGACCGGGGCGATGCAGCTGTCGGTGCTGGGGCGGGACGAGGGGCTGCTCGTGGCGGACGGCCGGAAGCTCGTGCTCAGCCGCAGACACAGCGAGCTGCTCACCCTGCTCGCACAGCGGCCTGACGGTGTGACGGGGGACGAGCTGCTGGTGGATCTGTACGAAGACGAGTCGGTCACCCCGGTCACGCTGCGCGCGGAAATGTTCAGACTGCGCGGACAGCTCGGCGCGGATCTGCTGCGGTCGCGCCCGTACCGATTGGCCGCACCTCTCGTCACGGACTTCGACCAGGTGCGGCGCCGGCTGGCATCGGGCGCTCTGGCCTCCGCCATGAGCGGCTATCCGGGACCCTTGCTGCCCGGGTCGCCGGCACCCGGGGTGGCGCGGCTGCGACGCAGGATCTCGGATCAGTTGCGGGCGGCGCTGATAGCCCGCGCCGACCCCGCACTGCTGGCGGACTGGGCGTACAGCCCATGGGGCGAGGACGATCTGCCCGTCTGGCGCGCCTTCGCGTCCGCCCTGCCGCCTCCGCAGCGCCAGGTCGCTCTCGAGCGCCTGCGGGAGCTGGACATCCGGCAGAGCGGCTGAGGGATCCGGGCCCCCGACTGCCCCGTCCCGCACTGCGAAGACTCCGGAACCTCCTTACTGTCACTTCATGGAGCACCGCAGGGGCGTGCCCGGCATGACCGAGCGCCCGACCCGGAGGAGTCTGCATGCCTGAGCTGTTCATCGGCGGCACCTGGACCGCCGCAGCCGGGGGGCAGGTACGCGAGATCCGCTGCCCCGCCGACGGCACCCTGGTGGCGACCGTGGACGAGGCGGGGGCGGAGGATGCCGCTGCCGCCATCGCCGCCGCGCGTGAGGCCTTCGACCGCGGACCCTGGCCGTCGACACCCGCGGCCGAGCGGGCCGCCCTGTTGCTGCGCGTCGCCGCTCTGCTGGAGCGGGACAAGGACACGCTCGCCCGCGCCGAATCCCTGGACACCGGGAAGCGGCTCGTGGAGAGCGAGTACGACATGGACGACATCGCCAACTGCTTCCGCTACTTCGGGAACCTGGTGGCGGCGGGCGGCACCGACCGGATCGTCGACACCGGCGACCCCGGCGTGGACAGCCGCGTGGTGCACGAGCCGGTCGGTGTCTGCACACTCATCACTCCGTGGAACTACCCCCTGCTGCAGACCGCCTGGAAGGTCGCACCCGCGCTCGGCGCGGGCAACACCTTTGTGCTCAAGCCCAGCGAGCTGACCCCCCATACCGCCATCATCCTGATGCGGCTGCTGGCGGAAGCAGGCCTGCCGGGCGGGGTCGCGAACCTCGTCCTGGGAGCGGGGCCGACCGCCGGGGCGCCGCTGAGTGAGGACCCGCGGGTCGACATGGTCTCGTTCACCGGCGGTCTGGTCACGGGACGCCGCATCATGGCGGCTGCCGCGCCCACGGTGAAGAAGGTCGCCCTTGAGCTGGGCGGCAAGAATCCCAACATCGTCTTCGCCGACGCCGAATACGAGGCGGCCGTCGACTACGCGCTCACCGCGGTGTTCCTGCACTCGGGCCAGGTGTGTTCGGCCGGGGCGCGACTTCTGGTCCAGGACGAGCTGCACGACCGTTTCGTCGACGACGTGGTGGAGCGGGCCCGGGCGATCCCGCTGGGCGGGCCGTTCGACGAGAACGCCCGCACCGGACCGCTGATCTCCGCCGGCCACCGCGACAAGGTCGAGACCTATGTGGCCGCCGGTCTTGCCGAGGGCGCCGTGCTGCGCTGCGGCGGGGCACGCCCCGACGACCCGGCGCTGAGCGACGGCTTCTACTACCTGCCGACGGTGCTGGACGAGTGCACCCCCGGGATGTCCGTGGTGCGGGACGAGTCGTTCGGCCCGGTGCTCACCGTCGAGCGGTTCCGTGACGAGGACGAGGCCGTCGCCCTCGCCAACGACACGGTCTACGGTCTGTCGGGCGGGGTCTGGTCACAGGATGTCGGCAAGGCCCACCGGGTGGCGTCCCGGATGCGCGCGGGCACCGTATGGATCAACGACTTCCAGCCGTATGTGCCCCAGGCGGAATGGGGCGGGATGAAGCAGTCCGGGTTCGGCCGCGAGCTGGGGCCGGCAGGACTGGCGGAGTACCAGGAAGCCAAACACATCTGGCGCAATCTCTCTCCGAAGCCGCTGAGGTGGTTCGAGTGAAGAAGGACAGAGCCGGCAAACCCGATGAAGCAGAGCGGGGCGCGAAGCAGAGCAAGGAGGACGACGACTCGCTCTCGGCGTTCGGTTACAAGCCCGAACTCAAGCGCACACTCGGTAACTTCCACACCTTCGCCGCCGGGATCAGCTACATCTCCATCCTCACGGGCACCTTCCAGCTGTTCTACTTCGGTGTCAGCTTCGGCGGGCCCGCCTACTGGTGGTCCTGGCCGATGGTCTTCATCGGCCAGCTGATGGTCGCCCTCTGCTTCTGCGAGCTGGCTGCCCGCTATCCGGTGGCGGGTTCCGTCTACAACTGGGCGAAGAAACTCGGCGGGCCGCACATCGGCTGGCTGGGCGGCTGGATGATGCTCACCGCGACCATGGTGTCGCTGGCCGCGGTGGCCCTCGCCTATCAGGTGACGCTGCCTCAGATCTCCAGCGTGTTCCAGTTCGTGGGGGACGGCAGCGGTTCGACCGACGCCGCGAAGAACGCCGTACTGCTCGGCACGGTGCTGATCCTCTTCACCACCCTGGTGAACGCCTTCGGCGTCAAACTGATGGCAAGTATCAACTCCGCCGGTGTGATGATCGAGCTGATCGCGGCTGTCGTACTGATCATCCTGCTCGCCGCCCACATCACCCGCGGCCCCTCCGCGATCACCCAGACCTACGGGATCGGCGCGGGCATGCCCCTGGGCTACTTCGGCGCGTTCCTGACCGCGTCCCTCGCCTCCGCCTACGTGATGTACGGCTTCGACACGGCCTCATCCCTCGGCGAGGAGAGCATGGACCCCAGTCGTAACGCCCCCCGGGCGATTCTGCGCGCGCTGTGCTTCTCCTTCCTCCTCGGCGGGCTGATTCTGCTGTTCGCCCTGCTGGCCGTGCCCAATCTGCAGTCCAAGAAGCTGGCGGTGGACGGACTGCAGTACGTGGTCCTCTCCACGCTCGGGTCGACCGTCGGCCAGATCGTGCTGTGGTGTGTGGTCATCGCGATCACCGTCTGCGAGCTGGCGGTGCAGGCGGCCGGTATCCGGCTGGCGTTCGCGATGGCCCGCGACAACTGTCTGCCCGCCTCCTCGCTGCTCGCCAGGGTCAGCCCCCGTTTCAAGACACCGGTGCTCCCCGCGATCATCATCGGACTGGTGGCCGTCGCGATCCTCGTGGTCAACATCAATCAGCCGCAGATCTTCTCGGTGATCACCAGCATCGCGATCATCATGATCTATCTGGCCTATCTGCTGGTCACGGCGCCGATGCTGGTCCGGAGGCTGCGCGGCACCTGGGAGCCGGTCGAGGGCCGGTTCACGCTGGGCAGGTTCGGCCTTCCCGTCAACATCCTCGCGGTGCTGTGGGGTGCGGCCATGTCCCTCAACCTGGCCTGGCCGCGCCCCGAGGTCTACAACGCGACAGGCCCGCACCACTGGTATCTGCGCTGGGGGGCGTTCGTCTTCATCGGCATCGTCGCGGGCGGGGGGTTCCTCTACTACTGGTTCGTCCAGCGCAAGCGGACCGGCACGCTCGAGGCGCACCGGGCCGTCGTCGCGGACGCGACGCCGCCCACCGTGCCGTGACCGTCCGGCCTCACCCCTCCGAACACCCGGATACAGGAGCAGCGATGTCCGCCCAGAACCCTGTGCAGGAGTACGACTACGTGGTGGTGGGCGGCGGTACCGCGGGCGCCGTCATCGCCTCCCGGCTCACCGAGGACCCCGACGTCACCGTCTGTGTGCTGGAGGCGGGGCCATCGGACGTCGGTGACGACAACGTTCTGCAACTCGACCGCTGGATGGCGCTGCTCGAGTCCGGTTACGACTGGGACTATCCCGTGGAGCCGCAGGAGAACGGCAACAGCTTCATGCGGCATGCCCGTGCCAAGGTGCTCGGCGGCTGTTCGTCGCACAACTCCTGCATCGCCTTCTGGGCACCGGCCGAGGATCTGGACGAGTGGGGCGCTCTGGGGTGTACCGGCTGGAGCGCCACCGACTGCTTCCCGCTGTACCGCCGGCTCGAGACCAACGACGCGCCCGGCGACCACCACGGGCGCTCGGGCCCCGTCACGATCCGCAGCGTCCCGCCGAACGACCCGTGCGGTGAGGCGCTGCTGGCCGCATGTGCGGAGGCCGGTATCCCCACCACGCCGTTCAACACCGGCTCCACCGTGGTCCGCGGGGCACACTGGTTCCAGATCAACGGCCGTGCGGACGGCACTCGTTCGTCGGCCTCGGTGTCGTATCTGCACCCGGTGCTCAGCCGGAAGAATCTGGAGATCCGAACCGGCCTCCAGGCCAAGCGACTGCTCTTCGACGACAACAAGCGCTGCACCGGGGTCGAGTATCTGGAACCGGACACGATCCACACCGGCAGCGTCACAGCCGCGCGCGAAGTCATTGTGAGCTGCGGGGCGATCGACTCGCCCAAACTGCTGATGCTGTCGGGAATCGGGCCGGCCGGGCATCTGCGCGAGTGCGGGGTGGATGTCCGCGTGGACTCCCCCGGCGTCGGCTCGCACCTCCAGGACCACCCCGAGGGCGTGATCATGTGGGAGGCGAAGCAGCCCATGGTCACGGCCTCCACCCAGTGGTGGGAGATCGGGATCTTCGCCGACACGGTGCCCGGACTGGACCGGCCCGACCTGATGTTCCACTACGGCTCGGTGCCGTTCGACATGAACACCTACCGGCGCGGCTACCCGACGACGGACAACGCGTTCTGTCTCACTCCGAACGTCACCAGGGCGCGCTCGATGGGCACGGTGCGGCTGCGTACCCGCGACTTCCGCGACAAGCCCAGGGTCGACCCGCGCTACTTCACCGACGCCCACGACATCCGCGTGATGACCTACGGGCTGCGGCTCGCCCGGGAGATCGCCGGACAGGCCTCGTTGTCCGGGTGGACCGGCGCCGAGCTCGCACCGGGGCCGGACGCCCAGTCCGACGACGAGCTCTTCGCCTACATCCGTGAGACGCACAACACCGTCTACCACCCGGCGGGAACCGTGCGGATGGGAGCCGCGGCCGACGAGGACTCCCCGCTCGACCCCCAGCTGCGGGTGAAGGGCGTACGCGGACTCCGGGTCGCCGATGCTTCCGTGATGCCCTTCCTTCCCGCCGTGAATCCGTGCATCACGACGATGATGATCGGCGAGAAGTGTGCCGACATGATCAAGGCGGACCGGCCGGGCGGGAACTGACGACGGCCGCCGCAACCTGTTCGCAACCTCCCGGTTCCTAGCCTCTGCCAGGGCGTCGTCCGACGGTGGGCGGCGCGGATTCCGGGAGGCCACACAGATGTCCCGTTACGCAGCGCCCGGCAGCGACGGCGCGATCGTCTCGTACGAGTCCCGCTACGACCACTGGATCGGCGGCGAGTTCGTACCGCCGGTCCGCGGCCAGTACTTCGAGAACCCGAGCCCTGTCAACGGCCGGACGTTCACCGAGATCGCCAGGGGAACGGCCGAAGACGTCGAGCGCGCCCTGGACGCGGCCCACGCCGCGGCCCCCGCCTGGGGACGGACCTCGGCCGGTGACCGGGCGAACATCCTGAACAGGATCGCCGACCGGATGGAGGCCCATCTCGAAGAACTCGCGGTCGCCGAGAGCTGGGAGAACGGCAAACCGGTGCGCGAGACCCTCGCCGCCGACATCCCGCTGGCCGTCGACCACTTCCGGTATTTCGCCGGGGCGCTGCGTTCCCAGGAGGGCACGCTCAGCGAGGTCGACGACGACACCGTCGCCTATCACTTCCATGAGCCGCTCGGGGTGGTCGGCCAGATCATCCCGTGGAACTTCCCCATCCTGATGGCGACCTGGAAGCTGGCGCCCGCGCTGGCCGCGGGCAACGCCGTAGTGCTCAAGCCCGCCGAACAGACCCCGGCTTCCATCCACTTCTGGATGAGTCTGATCTCCGATCTGCTGCCGCCGGGGGTCGTCAACATCGTGAACGGTTTCGGCGCCGAGGCGGGCAAGCCGCTGGCGTCGAGCCCTCGCGTCGCGAAGATCGCCTTCACCGGGGAGACCACCACGGGCCGGCTGATCATGCAGTACGCATCGGAGAACATCAGGCCCGTCACCCTGGAACTCGGAGGGAAGTCACCGAACATCTTCTTCGACGACGTCTGGTCGGCGGACGACGACTTCCGGGACAAGGCGCTCGAAGGCTTCACCATGTTCGCGCTCAACCAGGGCGAGGTGTGCACCTGTCCCTCGCGCGCGCTGATCCAGCGCGGGCACTACGGCGAGTTCCTGGAAGCGGGCATCGCCCGCACGGAGAAGATCGTTCCGGGCCATCCGCTGGACACGGACACCATGATCGGCGCCCAGGCGTCCAACGACCAGCTGGAGAAGATTCTTTCGTACCTCGACATCGGACAGCAGGAGGGAGCCAAGATCCTCACCGGCGGACAGCGGATCGAGTACGACGGCGAGCTGGCCGGCGGGTACTACGTACAGCCGACGATCTTCGAGGGCGACAACCGGATGCGGGTCTTCCAGGAGGAGATCTTCGGCCCCGTCGTCGCGGTCACCTCCTTCAGCGACTTCGACGACGCGATCACCACGGCCAACGACACGCTGTACGGGCTCGGCGCCGGTGTCTGGACCCGTGACATCAACACCGCGTACCGGGCGGCCCGGGCGATCCAGGCGGGTCGGGTCTGGACGAACTGCTACCACGCGTATCCGGCGCACGCCGCCTTCGGCGGCTACAAGCAGTCCGGCATCGGCCGCGAGAACCACCGGATGATGCTCGACCACTACCAGCAGACCAAGAACGTTCTTTGTTCATACAGCCCGAAGAAACTTGGGTTCTTCTAGAGCCTCAAGTCGGGTGCCGGGGCGTCGTCGTCGATGTGGTCGAACCGGCTCGCGTCGAAGATGACGCGGCCGTCGGCGGCGTACAGCTTTGTCGGGGAACGGGGCGATGAACCCGCGGTCGTTGTCGTGGAAGTCCTGCCGGTCGTCCATGTCGTACCGGGCCACGGCCGCACGGTTCGCTTCGGCGGAGGCGGGCGTCGCGCCCTTGGGTGTGCAGGCCAACGGCCCGCACGACAGTCACAGGCGAGCGCCCGGACCTCGCCGACCGCCTCATCGAGATCGGCACGGCTCTCCTGATGACGGACGGGACGGGCGCCGCCGCCCAGTCACCGAAGCTCCGGCGCCATGACGGCGAGCCGAACGTGGACGCGGCCTCGTCGAACCAGCCCCGGGGCACCGAGCGGCGTTGCCAGCAACACGGGATGTGACCTCCAGGCGGATTCGGCACTCCCGGTAGCGTGTCCATCTGCCGCATGGGGTGTCATGTGTCCGGCCGGCCCATGCGGAGGACATTCGGCGGAGAGCGATGAGGGTGCAATGAGTGAACTGACGAAGCCCGAGGTCGACGTTCCGAAGGGGGACGCGCCTACCGAGTTGACCATCCGGGACCTGGTCGTCGGGCACGGCGCCGAAGTGAAGCCGGGCATGGTGGTCAGGGTCCACTACGTCGGGGTGGCCTTCGAGTCCGGGAAGGAGTTCGATGCCTCCTGGGACCGGGGCCAGCCGTTCAAGTTTGCCCTGGGCAGTGGCAGAGTCATCAAGGGCTGGGACCGGGGGGTGAAGGGGATGAAGGTCGGCGGTCGACGCGAGATCATCATTCCCCCACGTCTCGGCTACGGCAATCAGTCGCCATCACCGTTGATCCCTGCGGGCTCGACCCTCCTCTTCGTGGTGGACCTGCTGGCCTCGTATTCCAGCGCAGCCGGGTGGAGCAACGCCTAGCGCCCCCGCGCACGACTGTGGCACAGACGGCGTCTGGCGCTTCGTGGACGGCTTAGCTGTCCCGGGGCATTTTCGAGCCAAGGCGCGGGCACCGGCCAGGGACTCCCTCGTGAAGTGCCTGCGGGCCTCCCCTCAGCAGGCCCGTGCGGTGGACTCCCGCACGATCAGCTGGGGAGAGACCACCGTGGGCACCGGCGCGATCTCTTCCTCGCCGAGCTGCTGGAGAAGACTCAGAGCGGCGACCCGGCCGAGCCGCTCCAGGTCCTGCCTGATGGTGGTCAGACGTGGATACATGAGCTGACCGACGGGCAGGTCGTCGTGGCCGATGACGGACAGATCGCCGGGGACGTCCAGGCCCGCGCGACGGGCCGCGGAGATTCCCGCGAGCGCCATCATGTCGTTGGCGAAGACGATCGCGGTAGGGGCGTTGTCGGCCCGCAGGGCCTGCTCGACGACCTGGCCCGTGGTGCGGGCCGCGAAGTCCGAGGTCAGCATGTGGCTGGCCAGCAGACCGTGGCACTCCAGCGTCTCGGTGAAGACCAGCCGGCGATGGCCGGTGTGCACACGGTCCTCGGGCCCTGCGACGTAGGCGACACGCCGGTGACCGAGCGCCACCAGGTGATCGACCGCGTCCTTCATGCCCTGGTCCTGGTCGGCAGCCTGCACCGTGGGAATCGGGTCCTGCTCCCACGGCGTGCCGACCAGGACGGCGGGCAGCCGCAGACCGCGCAGCAGGGAGAACCGGTGGTCGTTGATGCGGCTCTCGGTGAGGATCACCCCGTCGACGCGCCGCTCGTCGGCCAGCCGCCGGTAGGCGCGTTCCTCGGCCGCGGGGTGCTCACCGACGATGTGCAGGAGAAGCCCGTAGTCGCGTGGCGCGAGTTCGCTCTCGATGCCCGCGATCAGCAACGCGAAGTGCGGGTCGGTGTTGAGGACGTCCGGGGCGCGGCTCGCGACCATGCCGATGGCCCGCGTCTTCGCGCCCCGCAGGGCGACGGCCGCAGCCGACGGGGACCACTTCAGCTGGCTGACAGCCCAGAGCACCCGTTCGCGGGTGGGCTCGGGGAACGATCCCTTGCCGTTGACGATCTTCGAGACGGCGGAGACCGAGACACCTGCCAGCGCCGCGACATCGCTGATCGTCGTCCGGTTGCTCTTGCGCTGGGCCACTTTCGTCCTTGTCGCCGCGAGCGGCGAGTGCCCCTTCCTCACTAGAGCTTTACCGCGCCGCCCATCAGGGCCCCCTCCATACGCCGCTGCAGAACGGAGTACACGGCATACACAGGAATGAGAGTGACCACGGTACCAGCCGAGAGCACCCCGAAATCGGTGGACAGCGAGGAACGGAGCGTCGGTACCGCGACCTGGATGGTGCGTTGGGCCTGGTCCGGCCCGATGATCACGAGTGAGTAGAGGTATTCGTTCCAGAAGGCCAGAAAGCTCAGGATGAGCACGGTGACGATGCCCGGGACCACCATGGGCAGATATATACGGATCAGGACCGTCCAGTTGCCCGCACCGTCCATCCGGGCGGCTTCCTCGACCTCGTCGGGCACGGTGCGCATGAACTGGGTCAGCAGCACCACCGCCAGCGGAAGCGAGGTGGCGGGCAGGAACAGGATGATGAAGGTACGCGTGTGGAAGAGGCCCAGTTGCGCGGCGAGAAGAAAGGTGGGGACGAGGGCTGCGAAGGTGGGGATCAGGAAGCCGAGCGAGAAGGCCCGCTCGATGGCGGTGGCGACCCGCCCTTTGGCGCGGGCCAGCGCATAGGAGGCGGGAACCGCCAGGATCAGTACGACGGCCAGCGAACACAGCGTGACGATGAGCGAGTTGAGGATGGCCAGATCCAGGCGTGCGTCATGGATCGAGGTGGAGAACTTGGTGAGGGACAGCGAGTCGGGCAGTCCGAGCGGATCCGAGAAGATCTCGTCGTTGTTCTTGAAGGAGGACACCAACAGGTAGTAGAGGGGCAGCACCAGCACCAGGGCGTAGCCCCAGGCACCCAGGTAGGCGGCGATGCGCCCGGCACCGGGTAGGCGGCGGGTTCGGCTCACGGGGTGACGGGCCATGACGTTAGGTCCTTTCCAGGGGGCGGTCTCGGCGGTAATCGGATACGGGCGGGGTGCCGGCCCGCGCGGCGTCAGTAGGGCTGGCGGAAGAGCCGGCGGATGACGAGCATGCCGACCAGCCCGACCGCGAAGAGAAGCACTCCCGCAGCCTGGCTGTAGCCCAGGTCGGACTGGACGAACGCCTTCTGGTAGACGAGGAAGGAGAGGTTGGTGGAGCTGTTGCCGGGGCCGCCCTGGGTGAGCAGCAGCACGTTCTGGGCGGAGGTGAACAGCGTCCACAGGAACTGCAGCATCACCGTTATGCCGACGTATTCACGCACCATCGGGAAGGCGATCCGCCACATGCGCCGGAAGTGTCCGGCACCATCGATCTCGGCGGCCTCGTACACGGAGGTGGGCAGGGCGTCCAGGCGGGCGGCGTAGAGGGTGGCGGTATAGCCGATGCCACTCCAGATGTCGATGGCGATGATGCAGCCGAACGCGGTGGAGGTGTCGGCGATCCAGGCGTGCTGAAGGGAACCGAGGCCGATACCGGACAGCAGCTTGTTGATCATGCCGTTGGGCGCGAACATGCCCCAGAAGATCATGGCCTTGGCGGAGGCGGAGATCAGCGCCGGGGTGAAGACGATGACCTTCAGGACCCGGTAGCCGCGCGGCTTCGTGGAGATGAAGTAGCCCAGCATGAACGCCCCGACGATCATCACGGGGACGGCGATGACCAGTTGGACGGCGCTGTTGAGAGCCGAGTCCCAGAACAGGGTGTCGCTCAGGACCGCTCGGTAGTTGTCCAGTCCGGCGAAGCCGACCTCGGCGAGCATGCCGGGCCAGCGCAGGACCGAGATCACGAAGATCGCACCGATCGGGCCGACCATGAAGACGGCGTACCAGAGGAGGGCCGGCACGGCCATCACGGTGGTGCGAGGTGTACGCCTCGATGGGCGGACCGCGCCGGGGGCGGGCGCGGGTGTAGTGGTGGTGGACATCGTTGTCGTGGCCATCATGACCCTTCCGGTCAGCTGCGGTAGGCGGTGTCGAGGGCCTTGCACATGGCGCCGGCGCTTGTCCCGGGTGTGTAGGCGATGGACGTGGCGCGGTTGAGCGGCGTCGAGACCGCCGCGGGCACGTAGGAGTCGGGCATGACGACCTCGCTGACGTCGTCGCTGTGCGAGACGCCGACGGAGCGGCCGACCAGGGGAAGCTGCGACGAGGGGCCCTGGCCGCGCAGGTTCATGACGTATCCGGACCGGTCGATGAACTTCTGGACGATGTCCTTGCGGTACATGAACTTCACGAACTTCTCGCTGAGCCCCAGCTTCTTTGTCCCGTTGGGCGTGACCCATATCCCGGTGGAGGTCATGCCGTTGTAGAGCGTGGGCTTGCCGTAGGTGCCGTCGGCCGGGGAGGGAAAGCCGGTGGCCTCGGTGTGCTCGGCGACGGCCGGGGGGACGGCAGCGATCGTGGAAGAGAGCGCGGGCATCATCGCGGCGCGTTGCTCGAAGTAGTCCGCGTTCATCTGGTCGGCGCCCAGGCCCTGCGCCCCTTTGACGAACAGTCCGGCGTCACGCAACCTGGCGAAGAGCTCCAGCCCCTTCATGGCCTGGGGTTCGGCACAGTAGCCGCCTTCACTGAACACCCGCCGGGCCACCTCGGGCCGGAGATAGCCCTGCATGACCTGCATCAGGAACTTCTGCCCCGACCAGTCGTTCCCGCCGATGGTCATGGGCGGGATCTTCTTCGCCTTGAGCGCTCGCACCGTGTCCATCAGGTCGTCCATGGTTCGCGGCGGGTGGCTGACGCCCGCTTTGCGCAGCAAGTCGGTGTTGACCAGGACCGGCCAGGTGAAGCCCATCCACGGGAAGGCCCGGAGCCGTCCCTTGCCGTCCGTCCACGCCTTCAGCGCCGCGGGCTGCACCCGGCCGGTCAGGCCCCAGTTCTTGAGGTAGCGGTTGACCGGCGGGGTGGCGCCGAGGCCCGTCCAGGAGAAGGACTTGTCGTAGAGGTTGACCATCAGCACGTCCGACTCCTTGTCGGCGAGGCGGGACGTCTCGAACGTGTTGAAGATGTCGTCGCCGC
Organism: Streptomyces sp. NBC_00344; assembly: GCF_036088315.1. Classification (NCBI taxonomy): domain Bacteria; kingdom Bacillati; phylum Actinomycetota; class Actinomycetes; order Kitasatosporales; family Streptomycetaceae; genus Streptomyces; species Streptomyces sp. NBC_00344. The sequence goes on from NZ_CP107996.1 coordinate 506,881, forward strand.
TGTACAGGTTCTTTATGTGCAGCCCAGGGTTCTCCCGCTCGAACTGCTTCACCACCGAGGCGTAGACGTCCGCGCCCTGGGTTCCGGCGGAGAACCGGCTGTGCACGACGAGAGTTCGCGGATCGTCGGTCTTGGGATCGAGAGGTCCTGCGCAGGAAGCCACCAGGACGGTCGCGGCAGCGGTGGCCACCACGACGGCCAGCCTTCGTTTCATCGGCGCTCCTGTACGTCACCGCCCCACACGGGGCGGGAAAACGATTTACTTCGGATTTCGCCGGACCTTAACAGCCCTTTCATGAGCTGGCAATGACTCGACAGACAGCCAGTCAATCGATATACCTGTGGGGAACGATCAATCTCGACCGACAGGACACTTATGCACCGCAACGCAGCCAAACTCGGCCCGTCGGACCGCCCCATGACCTGGGTGGGCGTCAACTTCTGGTCCAGGACCGGCGGTCCACTGATGTGGCGCTCCTACGACGGCGCGGTCATCGACGAGGAACTGCGGACCCTGCGTGACCACGGCATCACCCTCACCAGGAGCTTTCTGTACTGGCCCGACTTCATGCCGGAGCCCGACCGCCTGGACCCCCTGATGCTGGAGCGTTTCGACGACTTCCTGGAGCGGCACAGGGCACTCGGCATGACGACCGTGCCGACGTTCATCGTGGGACACATGTCGGGCCAGAACTGGGATCCCGCCTGGCGCGAGGGACGCGACGTGTTCGCCGACGAGTGGTTTGTCGAGCGGCAGGCCTGGTACGTGAGCGAGTGCGCGTCCCGCTGGAAGGACCACGAAGCCGTCGCCGGATGGCTGTTGTCCAACGAGATCCCCATCTACGCCGACTGGCGCTCGCGCGGGATCGGCACCGTTGACCACCGGCACGTCACCGCATGGGCGCACACCCTGATCGGTGCCCTGCGGGAGGCCGGCGCGCACCAGCCCGTGTCGGTCGGCGACGGCTCCTGGGGGGTGGAGATGACCGGGGCCGACAACGGCTTCCGGGTACGCGACCTGGAGCCGCTGATCGACTTCCACGGCCCTCACGTGTACCGCATGGAGAACGATCCGGTACGTCAGAATCTCGGCGCCGCCTTCACCTGCGAACTCCTCGATCTGGGCGGCAAGCCGGTCATCATGGAGGAGTTCGGGGTGACGTCCGACTACACATCGGAGGAGCACGCCGCCCACTACTACCGGCAGATCCTGCACAACACCCTCCTGGCGGGCGCGACGGGCTGGATCCCGTGGAACAACACCGACTACGACGCGCTGGAGGACCAGGAGCCCTACAGCCACCACCCCTTCGAGATGCACTTCGGGCTCACCGACGATCTGGGCAGGCCCAAGGAACAGCTGCGCGAGGTGAAGAGGTTCACGGAGGTCCTCCGGAGCACGGACTTCGACCGGCTGACCCGCCCCGACTCCGGCATCACCCTGGTCGTCTCCTCGTTCCTGGAGAAGATGTACCCGTTCACCCAGCCCGATGACGCCGCAGCCGTCCTGTCGGTGACCCGGCAGTCCTACGTGGCCGCCCGGGAGGCCGACCTGCCGGTTGGGGTGGCACGGGAGGCGGACGGGCTGCCTGCCGACAGCTCGCTGTATCTGCTGCCGAGCACCAAACAGCTCACCGCGCCCGGCTGGCGCACCCTGCGCGAGCAGGCCGCCCGGGGCGCGACGGTCTACGCGTCGTACTTCGTCGGCACGCACGGGACCCAGCGCGGACCCTGGTGGCCGAAGCTGGACGAGACATTCGGTGTCACCAAGCAGCTGCGTTACGGCCTGACCGACACCATCGAGGATGACCAGCTGCGCATGGTCTTCCAGCAGGACTTCGGCACCCTCGCGGCCGGTGACGAAATGGTCTTCCCCGTGGGCGGCACCGAGCACTCCCGCACCTATCTGCCGGTGGTGCCGAATGGCGCCGAGGTCGTGGCCACCGACGCACTCGGCCGGCCGGCGCTGCTGCGGCACCGGGTCGGATCGGGTCAGATGATCCTCTGCACCTACCCGTTGGAGCACATGGCCGCCGTCACGGCCGCGGTCAACCCGGAGCCCACCTGGCGCCTCTACGCGGCACTGGCCGCGGAGGCTGGTGTCACACCCGCGGTGACCGTGGCCGACGGGAGGGTGGTGACCGGCGAGATGGCACACCCCGACGGACACTCCTTCGTCTGGTTCATCAGCCAGCACCCGGACAGCCTGACCGTGCGCCCCGAGGTCCACGAGGGCAAGCTCACCGACCTGGACGGCGGGGCGCTCGACGAGGTGACACTCGCCCCCTACGGCGTGGTCGTCGCCAGGCGGGAGCCGTGAGGACGCGCCGCACGCCGGCGTTCCCCACCCGTCCGGCGGGCCCGGCACCCGCCTCCTGACCCCGCACGTCATCGAGGAGCACCCATGAAAATCATCTCAGCGGAAACCGTCGTCACCAGTCCCGACCGGAATTTCGTCACCCTTCGCATCACCACCGACGACGGGCTGACCGGACTCGGCGATGCCACGCTCAACGGCCGCGAGCTGGCTGTCGACGCCTATCTGCGCGAACACGTCGCCCCGTTGCTCACGGGCCGCGACGCGAGTGCGATCGAGGACACCTGGCAGTACCTGTACCGGGGCGCCTACTGGCGGCGCGGGCCGGTCACCATGGCCGCCATCGCAGCTGTCGACACCGCCCTGTGGGACATCAAGGCCAAGGCCGCAGGTATGCCGCTCTACCAGTTGCTCGGCGGCGCTTCCCGCACCGGGGCGCTGGCCTACGGGCACGCCTCCGGGCGCGACATCCCCGAACTCCTGGACTCCGTCCGCGCACATCTGGCGGACGGCTACCGCGCCATTCGCGTGCAGAGCGGTATCCCCGGCCTGGAGTCCGTCTACGGGGTGGCCGCCTCTGCCGCCGGCGGCGGTGAACGGTACGACTACGAACCGGCCCGCCGCGGCGGCTCGGGCCACGCCCGTCCTGCCGAGGAAATCTGGGACACCCGGGCCTATTTGCGTCACATGCCCACCGTCTTCGAGGCGGTGCGCCACGAGTTCGGGCCCGAACTGCCCCTGCTGCACGACGGGCACCACCGGATGACGCCGATCCAGGCAGCCCGGCTGGGCAAGGCTCTGGAGCCGTACGACCTGTTCTGGCTGGAGGACGCCACTCCGGGTGAGGACCAGGCCGCGCTGCGCCTGGTCCGCGAACACACGACCACTCCCCTGGCCATCGGCGAGGTGTTCAACTCCGTCCACGACTACACCACGCTGCTGCACGAGCGGCTCATCGACTACGTACGTTCGGCGGTGACCCACACCGGCGGTATCAGCGCGATGCGCAAAATCCTCGACCTGGCCGCCGTGTACGGCGTCAAATCCGGGATGCACGGTCCCACCGACATCTCCCCCGTCGGCATGGCCGCGGCGCTCCATCTCGACCTGGCCGTACACAACTTCGGCATCCAGGAGTACATGCGCCACTCGCCCCGCACCCTGGAGGTCTTCCGGACCTCCTACCGGTTCGGGGACGGCCTGCTGCACCCCGGTGATCAGCCGGGGCTGGGTGTGGAGCTGGACGAGGGGGCCGCGGCCCGGTTCCCGTACGAGCCGGCGTACCTCCCGGTGAACCGGCTGGCCGACGGGACCATGCACGACTGGTGAGGGCCTGAGCGCGGGGGCGGTTCCCCGGAGCGGCGCTCCTGGGGCCCGCCCGTGCCGTCCTGGGAACGGGCAACAAGGCAACTCCGGCCGGACCCGTCCACGGAATCAGTGCTCTGTCATGCCTCTTCCCTCTCCTTGAACGAACAGGTCCGGTCCTCTTCGTCGAACCCCATCGCGGTCACCGTGCCGTCCGACGAGCGCGTGAAGTAGAGCGAGAACAGCTCCGCGTTGTATTTCAGGTCGAGGGAGGGAGGTGGGGCGTCCTTGCCGCCGCGGTACAGGTACCAGGGACCCTTCCCGTTCCCGGTGAGAGGCCGCTCGTCGTGCCCCCCCTCCGCCGATGGGAACTCGGCGAAGGCGAAATGGCCGTCCGATCCGCAGAGCGTTCGGGTCATCCGGCGGACCGCCGACGAAGTTCGCGATCGGATCCGGCATATCCACGAGCGTGTTGACAGCCTTGAGGCTGTTGCCCACACCGTGTCCCACGGCATCCACCGTCTGCACCCAGGTGCCGGCGAAGACCGCCTTGCCCGTGCCCTAGGTCCTGGCAGTGGCCGATGTTGACCCTCGACCATGTCGAGGGCGCAGAGTTCCGGGTGTGGAGAACGAGATGCGCAGCATTGGGGAGATGGCCCGGGACGGCGGACTGAGCGTGAGCGCGCTCCGGTTCTACGACCGGGCCGGCGTGCTGGTCCCCGCCTGGGTGGACCCGGGCAGCGGCTACCGCTGGTACGAGCCCCCGCAGCTGGAGGAGGCCCGGTTGCTGGCCCGGCTGCGACGGGCAGGCATGCCTCTGGCCGACATCCGGCTCGTCCTGGCCGGCTGGGCCGGCCAGGACACGGAGCTGGTGCGGGGTCTCCTCGATGCCCATCTGCGCCGCCTCGCACTGGGGCTGTCCGACGCCCGCGGTGAGTTCTCCACGCTCCGAGCGCTACTCGACCACAGGGAGAACCCCATGACTTCGCCCCGCACCGCCACGGCCCGGCTGTCCGTCCCCGCCCCGGAGCTGGCCGCCGCGCTTGAGGCGGTCCGTTTCGCGGCCAGTACCGACCGGGAGCTGCCGATGCTCGGTGGCATCCTGTTCGACATCGAGGGAGATGAACTCCACCTCGTGGCCACCGACCGGTACCGGATGGCCGTCGCGCAGACACGCACAACCAGGCACGGCGGGCCCCGGACGCAGGTTGTCGTGCCCCTCCCGCTCGCCGACGCGATGCGGGCGCTGCTGACGGGCGATGAGCCTGTCCAGCTGGCGGTGGACGGTGACCGCGTCACGCTGGAGAACGGCGATCGGCAGACGGCCGGCCAGAGCCTCGGCCACGAGTTCCCCGACTACCGCCGCCTCGTCCGCCTCCCGGCGGGCCGCCGGGCCCACGTCGACACGGCGACCTTCCGGGAGGCGCTGGAAAGCGGTCCGGTCCGCGCGAGCGAGACGCGCAAGCAGGACAGCGAGCCCTGCGACCTCAGTGTGCTCAGGGTGACGAACGGGACCGTGATCGTGTGCGACGACGGCGGCGACGATGCCGACGACCAGAACAACGTCGCCGTCAACCGCGAGTTCCTGCTGCACGCGCTCACTGCCGGAGCGCGGGACGAACTGGTCCTGGAGCTGGGCGCTCCCACGGCACCGCTCGCGATTCGCCGCCCCGACGACGAGGGCGCCTTCTCACTCCTGATGCCGGTCCGCCTGGAGAACTAGGCCACAGGCGGGCCGGTTTCGCCCCGTCGGGTGGTTGCCTGTCTCCGCCACGCGTCGGGGTCAGGGCACCTCGCGCCGTACGAGCGCCCTCGCGAAGGGCTCGCCGCTGCGCAGGGCGTACGTCATCCGCTCGCGGACCTCGCTCAGGGTGCGGGGACGGTAACCGGGCCCGCCGCAGCAGCTCTTGTGGAAGCGGACGCCTGCGTGCAACAGCACGGACAGCGTCCGCCAGGCCGCTGTGTCCCGGCGGCGGGGTGCGGCAAAGGACGAGCCCACATGGATCAGCTGCCGCGCGCAGCGGGGGCAGATCCGCTGCCTGTCCCGGTCGTAGGGCTGCTTGTACGAGGCCCGGCAGGGCAGACAGACGTAAGAGGTCTTCGCGTGGGCCATGTGGGCAGAGTAGGCGTCCGGTGGGAGGAACTCGAAGGATTATGCCGCCGGTTGTGGTCCGGGCGCGAGGGGGTATCCGCTCGCCCACGCCCGGGTATCCGGTCGGCGCGCTGCTGGGCGTCGGTTTCGACGCCGGACCCGCCGGGCTCGGGAGCGGCTGACCTCTTACGTCTGGCGCGCGTGGCCGACGACTGCCGCCGGGGCGTGTCCATGGGTGAGGATCTCCGCCCAGACGGTCTTCGTGTACGCGTCCCGGACCGAGCATCCCCAGCGGTCGGCGCACGCCTGGACGATGAGCAGTCCGCGGCCCGAGGTCTCGTCGTCGACGGGCTGTGGCGTCACGAGCGGTGGCAGGTGCTCGGGGCGGGTGTCCGTCACCTCGACGCGAATGCCGTGGGTCAGCAGGAGCAGTGTCAGCCGGAAGTCCCGCCCCGGGAGGCTGCCGTGGCGGATGGCGTTCGACGCAAGCTCGGCCGTGACGAGAGCGACGGTACGGGCAGGGTCGGAGGTGTGCGGGTGGCCTGTCCACTCGGTGCACTGCTGGACGGCGAGCCGCCGGGCGAGGCGGGCGCCGCGTCTCGTACTGCTGAAGCGCAGGGTGAGCCGGCGGGTGGGGGCGAGCGGCGGCTTCGCTTCGTCAGCGAACTGATGGTCTGTCACGGTGTCAGCGTGGTAGCCCACTTGATCCGCTGAACAGGGATGAAGGCCGTACGTCGCCCTGGTCGTACGGTACGGGCGACCGGCTGTGGCCCGACCGTACGGGTCCTGTACGAGCGTTGTACGGGTTCGGTCCGTGTCCCGGTTCCCGCGATGCGCGTTGGACATGAACCGGTGGCGAGCGCGGACTCGGGCGGGTGCGGCGCGGGATGGAAGGGCGTGGGACTGTGAAGACGGAACGGGACGTGCGGGACACACGGACGGAGCGCATGGCGAGGACGAAGGACGAAGGGTCCGAGCCGCCGGGGGTGTGGTCGGCGTACGGGGTGCTGCTCCAGCATCTCCGCAAGCGGGCGGGGTTGAATCAGCAGCAACTCGGGGACGCGATCGGCTACTCGCTGGAGCAGGTGGCCTCGGTCGAGCAGGGGCGGCGGCCGGCGAAGGCGGCGTTCACGGTGTCGGCGGAGCGGGTGCTGGAGGCAGGTGGGGTTCTGGAGGCGCTCCAGGACGAGGTGGACCGGGCCAAGTTGCCACGGTTCTTCCGTAACTTCGCGCAGATCGAGGCGGAGGCACTGAGCAGGTTTTCGTACGATCCCCTCCTCATCCCTGGGCTCCTGCAGACAGAGGCTTACGCACAAGCACTGCTGGAAGCTCACTTCCCACCGTTGGACGATGAGACGATCGAGCAACGTGTCGCAGCTCGCCTGGCGCGGCAGAGCCTGCTCGCTCCCAAGAGCCCGCCCGTGGTCTTCGTGTTCGTGGTGGAGGAAGACGCACTTCGACGAGTGGTGGGCAACGCCGCGGTGATGCGCGAGCAGATGGAAAGCCTGCTGACTTGCTCACAGAGGCGAAACGTCGAACTCCAGATCATGCCGACCTCCCGAGGGGCCCACAGCGGACTCAACGGGCCAATGGTGTTGCTGGAGTCAATGGATCGCGCACGGCAGGTCTACGTCGAGGCACAGGACGTGGTGACCGTCAGGTCGGCTCAGAACGAGGTCAGCGAATTCTGGCTACGGTATGGGATGCTGCGCACACAGGCTCTCAACACCGAGGAGTCCTCTCGTCTCATCGAGCGCATGGCAGGGGAGCTATGAGCACCGACCAGCACACGGCTCCGGCCGCTGAACTGAATTGGTTCAAGAGCAGCTACAGCGGAACCAGCGGCGGCGACTGCGTGGAGGTGGCCCCCGGCCTGGACGCCGTGTACGTACGGGACTCGAAGGTCGTGGGTGGTGGGCCGGTAGTGCGGGTCGGCCGGGGCGAGTGGGCGGCGTTCGTGGGTACGGTCCGGACCCGGGTGAAGGGCGCCTGACCGCAGTGATTACCCGTCAGACGCCCTCCGGCCTCAGATCGAGAACCGCTCCTTCGCCAGCAGCGGGCGCACCCGGGCGTTGAAGCCGCCGGTCCGGAACGGGGTCTGGAGCAGGCCCGGGCTCAGGTGCTGGGCGAGAGCCGCGGTGATCATGCCCTGGTCGAGGGCGAGAACGAAGTCGCTGACACGGCCGGTGTCGATGGAGACAGAATCGCGGAAGCCGTAGCGGTCGTCGTAGACGCCGAAAGCGCGCTCCATGCCGCGGAGGTTGGACAGCGCCTCGGCCGGCGCCTGGGGCAGCGCGAGGAACGAGGCGTGCGGGGTGACGACGCCGAGTGAGTCGTAGCCGTCCTCCTGCATGCCGATGCCGTCGACGCCGTACTCGCGGTAGCCGCCGGCCGGGATGGAGGCCGGGGAGAAGCCCCAGTAGCCGTACTTCTCCTCCACCAGGCCATGTTCGATCTGGCTGCGGACGTAGCGCCGGTGTGTGGTGCCCCAGGAGCGCGGGGACCACTGGGTTTCGGGTACGAACAGCGGAACCATCAGCGCCTCGAACATGGAGCCGCCCCAGGTGGGCACGAGCTTGCGGCTCCGGTAGGTGTAGTGCCCCTCCCACACCCGCACCCCGTCGATCACGACGTACTCGCCCTGCGGCTCCTGTTCCTGTCCCATGCCGGGCAGCATGGTGCGCATCAGGTGCCAGTAGTGCTCGGCGGGCAGCGATCCGTCGGCGATTCCGAGGTAACTGGCCATTCGTGGCTCGGTGTTGAGGGCGCCGTAGTGGTGGCCTGTGGGTTCGCCCTTGCCGGGCTTGTCCGGCCAGAAGCCGCCCCGGAGCTGACCTGGTCCAGCGATCGGGTCGGCGGGGTCGTAGGGGGTGTAGAAGTACGACCAGTCGGCACCGTCGAGGAGTGCACCGATGCGGTGCCGCAGGGCGGGGTCGGCGTGTGCGGCGATGCGCAGTCCGGTCACCAGCCACGCGTTGTCGACGGTGGACAGGAACGGGCGTACGGGGTCGCCGCTCTCCGGCCAGGTCGTCAGCACCGATCCGTCGTGCGGGTCGTACCAGTTGAACCAGAAACCGTGGGCACGCTCCAGCCGCTCGACGGCGGTGACCGCGCGGGTCAGGCTGCGGTGCATGGTCGCATCGGAGATGACACCGAGACCGGCGGCGGCGACGGTGGACCACAGACCGCACCCGATGTTGGTCGGCGAGGTCTGCGCAGACGGCACCGGCGTTCCGCCCCCGCTGACGTCGATCTTGTCTGCGGCCAGGCCGAGTTCGGTCGTCATGGCCGCCATGGAGCGGTAGGTGGAAGTGAACCACTCGCGCAGCAGACGGCGTTCGGAGTCAGTGCGGCGAGCGGGCGCGGCGGTGGCCGTGAACGGTGCGGCGCCGGTGACGGCCGCGGCGGCAGTGGCAGCGGTCAGGAAGCTACGACGGTTCATACGGGTCTTCTCTCCTGTGCGGTGGGGCAGACGGGAGGTACGCGTGCCGTGATGGTGCCGAGTTGCTGTGGTGCGGGGATCCGTTGGCCCGGGTGCCGGGCCGGCCATGACGCCGGGGCACGTCGTGTCGGACGGTGACGGGAGCCGGCCGGTGTCAGGGCCGGCCGGCTCCCGGGCATGGAGAGGTCAGGACGTGGTGCGCGGCAGGGCGCGATCGCGGCCGAGGCGGCCCAGCCAGACGGCGGACGGCTTCGGGGTGCGCTCGAAGGTGGTCGGGTCCACCGCGATCAGACCGAAGGTCGGCCTGAAGGAGCCCCATTCATAGTTGTCCAGAGCGCTCCATGCCAGGTAGCCCTGGACCTCGAGGCCGTCCTCGATAGCGTCGGCGACCTCGCCGAGAGCGCCGGCGTAGTAGTCGACGCGGCGACTGTCGTCGGCGGTAGCGATGCCGTTCTCGGTGACGATCAGAGGCATGTCGCGGCCGATGACGTCGGCGGTGTGACGCAGGGCGTGGCCCACCGCCGCCGGGTAGTACTCCCACTGCGTGAGGGTGCGTTCGGCGTCGGCGGGGGCCGGGATCGGGCCGGTGGGGGCGATCTTGGTACGCGTGTAGGACTGCACGCCGATCCAGTCGTCGCCACGGGCGGCCTCGATGAAGACATCCTCACGGGAATGCCGGTAGTCGGCGGTGACCTGCTCGGCGCCGGGCAGGGCCTGGTACACCTGGTTGGCGATGGTCCAGCCGACCTGGATGCCGGGGTGGTTCGCGCGGACGGTCTTGACGGCCGCGTGGTGCGCGGCGATCACCGCGCGGGTGGTCTCCTCGTCGGGGGTGGGCAGGCCCGCGGGCGGAAAGCCCTGGTTCCCGGCTTTCGCGGCGCCGGCCATGACGGCGATCATGTTCGGCTCGTTGATGGTGCACACATGGCGGACGCTGTCGGCGATCACCGGCGCGCACTGGTCGACGTAGCGGGCGAACAGGTCGACCGCGTCGTCGGCGGTCCAGCCGCCGAGGTCCTCGAACCACTGCGGGACGGTGAAGTGGTGGAGGGTGACCATCGGGCGCAGACCGCGGGCGGCCGCGCCTTCGACCATGCGGCGGTAGTGGGCGATCTCGGCGCGGGAGAAGGTGCCGCGGACCGGTTCGATGCGGGCCCATTCGATACCGAACCGGTAGTCGCTGAACCCCAGTCCGGCGAGCAGGTCCATGTCCTGCTCCCAGCGGTGGTAGCTGTCGCAGGCGTCCAGGCTGGGCTCCTCGATGCCGGCCGCGGGGTCGTGCTCCTTGCGCCACCAGTCGCTGTTGACGTTGTTGCCCTCGATCTGGTGACCGGCCGTGGAGGCGCCCCACAGGAAGCCGTCGGGAAAGCGGGTGGTGTGCGTCATCGTCTGTCGCTGTTCTTTCTGGGGGTGGGGGGGGAGGGCATGTTCCGGCGGGCCCCGGGGACTGCGGGGGCGGCAGCCCCGCACGTGTGGTGCCGGCCGGGCTACTTGAGGCCCGCGGTGGCGATGCCCTGGGTGAAGTGCCGCTGCAGGAGGGCGAAGACGACCAGGACCGGCAGCACGACGAGCAGGGAGCCGGCCATCAGCATGCCGTTGCCACCGCCGACCGTGCGGTTGGGGTCGTTGGCGAAGGTCGCGAGGGCCACCGGCAGGGTGTACTTGCCGGGGTCGTTGGTGGCGATCAGGGGCCAGATGAAGTTGTTCCAGGAACCGAGGAAGGTGAAGATCGTCAGCGTCGCCAGGGCGGGCTTGACCAGCGGCATCACGATCCGCCAGAAGATGTACCACTCCCCCGCCCCGTCGAGGCGGGCCGCCTCCAGCAGCTCGTCCGGCACCGACTGCATGAACTGCCGCATGAGGAAGACCCCGAACGCGCCGGCCGCGAACGGCAGGACGAGGCCCGCGTAGGTGTCGATCAGGCCGAGGCCGTTCATCAGCACGTACAGCGGAAGGATCATGAGGTTGCCGGGGACCATCAGGGCGGCGAGGACGAGCGCGAAGACCTTGGAGCGGCCGGTGAAGTCCAGCTTGGCCAGCGCGTAGCCGAGCATCGAGCAGAACAGCAGGTTGCTGGCGGTCACCAGTACGGCCACGATCAGCGAGTTGAGGAAGTAGCGCCCCATGTCGAGCTGGTCGAGGAGCGCTGTGAAACTGTCCAGTGTCCAGCGGGAGGGGATCCACACCGGCGGGCTCGCCGTGAGGTCCTGCTTCGTCTTGAACGCGGACAGCGCCATCCACAGGAACGGGGCGGCCATCACCAGCAGTGCGGCCGAGGCGACCGTGTAGAGCAGGGGCCTGCGCACCCGTCCGGTGCGCCCTGGGCGGTGGGCCTTGACGGCCGGCTCGGCGGTCATCAGGTGTTGTCCTTCAGCAGACGGAGCTGGAGCATCGTGATCGCCATGATCACGACGAACAGGACGTACGCCATGGCGCTGGCGTAGCCCATGTGGAAGAAGTTGAAACCCTCGCGGTACATGTCGAGGGACACCGTCAGGGTGGAGTCGGAGGGTCCGCCCTGGGTCATCACGAACGGCTCCTCGAAGACGTTGAGATAGCCGATGGTGGTGATGACCGTCGCATACAGCAGGGTGGGTCGCAGCAACGGTACGGTGATGCGGCGCAGCTCCTGCCAGGCACCGGCGCCGTCGAGGCGGGCGGCCTCGCGGACATCGGCGGGGATCGCCTGGAGGCCGGCGATGCACAGGACCATCACGGTGCCGAGGTTGCGCCACACTGCCATGGCGATCAGCGACGGCATCGCCCAGGTCTCCGAGCCGAGGAAGTCCGGTGCTCTCAGGCCGACCTCGGAGGCGAGCGAGGCGACCAGACCGTCCGAGGGGTCCAGCACGAACCGCCAGACGACGGCCACGGCGACGATGGACGTGACCACGGGCGCGTAGAAGCCGACCCGGAAGAAGGCGCGGGCCCGGTCGATGCCGTTGTTCAGCAGTATTGCCGCGAGCAGTCCGAGGACGAGGGTCGCGGGAACGCCGACGACCACGAAGTAGGCGGTGTTGAACAGGGCGGTGAGGAACTTCTCGTCCTGGAAGAGCTGCGTGTAGTTGTTCAGGCCGACGAATTCGGTCTCCAGTGGCCGTGTGACGTCCCTGGCTCCGAAGTCGGTGAAGCTCATCAACAGCGTGGCGACGATCGGGAAGAGCATGAAGACGCCGAACAGCGCCAGGAAGGGCGTGGAGAACAGCCATCCGGTCAGGTTGTGGCGACTGATCGAGCGGCGGCCTCGCGGACCGCGGCGGGAACTCCCGCCGCGGGGGCTCTTTCCGACGGCCGCTCGGGGTGCGGCCGGTTCTGTCGTGAGGGACATGGGGGGACGCTCTCCTACCGCACGAGGCCTTCGATCTCGGACTGGGCCTTGTCCAGGGCTTCCTTCGCCGTGGACTTGCCCTGGGTGACCGACTCGATGGCGGTGTCCACCTTGGAGGTGATCTCGGTCAGCTTGGGCTGCGAGGGGATGGTCCGGGCGGTGTCCATCTGCTTGCGCCACACCTTCATGGTGGGGTCGGTGGCGAGTTCGCCCGACTTCCAGGCAGCGGTGTTGGCCGGCAGGTCGTTGGTGCGGTCGAACCAGTCGGCCTGACCCTTGGCATCCGTCAGATAGGAGACGAACTGCCTGGCGGCTGCCTTGTGATCGCTGTCGGCGGAGACGGCAAGGCTGGAACCGCCGGCGTAGGAGACGGACGCCTGGTCGGCGGGGACCGGGGCGACGGCCCACTTGCCCTTGAGGCCGGGGTAGTTCTCGTCGAGGAGGTTCGTGATCCAGGGGCCGCCGAAGAACATGGGCACCGCGCCGGTGTTGAAGTCCTTGGTCACGTCATAGCCGGGACGGACGGACTTCTCACTGAGGTTCTTGCCGAAGTAGCTGCCGTAGTTCTCCAGCGCCTTGACGGCGGCGGCGGAGTTCACGACGGCCTTGCCGTCCTTGTCGAGGATGGCTCCCCCGGCCGAGTAAAGGAACGGGTAGAAGCTCTGCACGGTGTCCAGGCCGCCCGGCTGTATGGACAGTCCCCACTTGGTGCCGGCCTTCTTCCGGTACGCCTCGGCGGCGCTCCGCAACGCGGCCATGGTGGCCGGGGCCTTGTCGACACCGGCCTTGCGGGCGAGGTCGGTGCGGTAGAACAGCACGCGCGTGTCGACGTACCACGGGACGCCATAGACCTTGCGGTCGTACGAACCCTGCTGCCAGGCGGCGGGGAAGTAGTCGCCCTCGTGGACGGTCTTGGTATCCACCGGCTCCAGGACGCCCATGTCGGCGAACTCGCCCAGGTAGCTGCCGCCCATCTGCGCCACGTCGGGCAGCTTTCCGGCGGCGGCCGCGGCCACCAGCTTCTGATGGGCCACGTCCCATCCGATCGGGGTGACCTTGACGGTGATGTTGGAGTGGGACTTCTCGTACTCCTTGGCGACGTCGCCGAGCTTCTCCCCCTCCGTCCCCATGGCCCAGACGGTCAGCGTCTGCTTGGCGTCGGCTGCCACGCCGGCGCCACCCGAGCCGCCACAGGCGGTGAGGGTGAGCGCAGACGCCACGGTGAGGGCAAGCGACCCGGTTACGGCGGCGCGGTTCATGGACGGCTCCTCCTTGAGCTCTCCAGAATGTATGCGCTGTCTGTAAGCGCATACATCAGTCTGTTGCAGCTCTTCCCGGCCTGGCAAGGGGGTCTCGGTCACACTCCCGTAACGGGCGGGACACCTGGGGTACGGCCCTTGCGGCACCCGCAGCGCGACGCCGTCCGCGTACCACCGGTGCGACAGCAACGTAAAACGAATCCGCGCGCGGAGAAACCATGTGTGAGCCACGTCGCTGATCCCGCCGAGGAGCTGCGCGGGCGGAGGCGACCGGCCATGGTCGCGCCGGAAGGCGTCCGGATCCGGTGGACAGTCCGTGGCGCACCCGGCGCCCGGAGGGCCGCGGCAGTCGGCGGGTGCGCCACCGGGTGGTCCGCCCGTGATCCCGAAGACCGTGCGGTCAGCCGACCGGGAACGGAGTCGTCTCCTGGTCGGCGCAGCCGCAGCTCGCCCGGCGGGACAGGCCGACGGGGAGCACCAGGGAGACGGGACCCGCTTCACGCTCCCCGCTCAGGCGCTGCACCAGCAGTTCTACGGCCTCCTCTCCCAGGCGCACCATCGGCTGGCGCACGGTGGTGAGCGTGGGACGGACCAGGCGGCTGAGCGGGATGCCGTCGAAGCCTGTGACGACGACGTCGTCCGGCACGCGCAGTCCACGCCGTTCAAGCGCCTGGAGCGCGCCCACGGCCATCTGATCGTTGGCGAAGACGAGCGCATCGGGCCGCTCGGCCTCTTTCTCGCACAGCAGGTCGGCGGCGTGGGCGCCCTCCGCCTGGGTCATCATCGGCATACGCAACGCCGGGTCGGCACCGGCCTCGATGCCTGCCTCCCGGCAGGCCCGGCCAAAGCCCCGGAACCGGGCCTCGACGTCCGGTGAATCGTCGGCGAGGCCGATGTAGGCGAGGCGGCGCAGCCCGTGGTCGTCGACGAGGTGCCGGGTCAGCGCGTACTGGCCTTCCTCGTTGGCGACCTCGACGTGGTCGAGGTGGTCGAGGGAGGGGTCCTGGGCGCGGGGCCCGGCCAGCATGACGACCGGCCGGCGCCGGGAGATCACTTCGAGCTCCTCGGTCGGCACGGTGCGGGCGAGTACGGCGAAGCCGTCCACCCGTCCGGCCACCTTGGCGACGAGGTTCTCCGGGCCTCCTTCGAGGGAGGCGGCGATCAGCAGCGCGTAGCCGTGGCGGCGGGCGGCGCGCTCCATGCCCCGGATGATCTGGTCCGAGTAGAGCATCGCGGCATCGTCGTCCTCGGCGCCGACGGTGTCCGGGTCCGCGTAGTCGGGGAAGCAGAGACCGAGGACGCCGGTGGAACGGCTGGCGAGGCCGCGGGCGTTGCCGCTGGGCACGTATCCGAGCTGCCGGGCCGCGGCGAGGACGCGTTCACGGGTGGCGGCGCGTACGGAATCCGGGCTGCGGTACACCCGGGAAACCGTCGCGATGGACACGCCTGAGCGTTCAGCCACGTCGTACACCGTGGGCGCGGCGTTCACGGTGCGGCGCCGTTCATGGGTGGGGCCCCGTTCTGTGGTGGTGCGTGCGCGCATTCACGGCCACGTGCGACGCGTGCTGCGCCGGTGCACCGGCCTGCATGAAGGCGCTGAATGAAAGCGCATTCACCTTATGGGCGGGCAGGCCGGTGAAGCAACCGGGCACGGAACGGGAGCCGGCCGGCGACACCCCTGACCCCGCTCACGTCCGCGGCACTTGGGCCGGGACAGGAGAGAGGGAAGGCGCGGCGGCGGTCTCACGGGCTCGGCGGGCTTCCGGGGCGCCACGACACGTCGGCCGCTCTCGTGGCCGCGCCGGCCGGCGCGGCCACCCCCTCGCCCATTTCGAGGACAGTTACGACACATCTGTTCACGGAAGACGAGACGGTGGGCCACGAGACCCGGCCCACCGCCATCGACCCGGGCTCCACCACCACGGGATCAACCGGTCGGTATCAGCCTGGTGGGATCAGACCACCGGAACCGGGTAGGTCGGGTACTCCACCCCGGAAACGTGCTGGACCACGCGGATGACCTGGCAGGAATAGCCGAACTCGTTGTCGTACCAGAGGTAGAGGATCGCGTTGTCACCGTCGACCTTGGTGGCCCCGGCGTCGACGATCGATGCGTGGCGCGAGCCGATGAAGTCGCTGGAGACCGCGTCGGGTGCACTGGTGAAGTCGATCTGGCGCTTGAGCGGCGAGGTCAGCGACACGTTGCGCAGGTAGTCGAGGACCTCCTCGCGGGTGGTCTCGCGTGCCAGCCGCAGGCTGAGGATGGCGATGGAGACGTCGGGCACCGGCACGCGGATCGAGCTGCCGGTGATCTTCGCGTCGAGATCGGGCAGCGCCTTCGCGACCGCGGAGGCGGCACCGGTCTCGGTGATGACCATGTTGAGCGGTGCCGAGCGTCCGCGGCGGTCGGAGTCGTGGTAGTTGTCCAGCAGGTTCTGGTCGTTGGTGAACGAGTGCACGGTCTCCACGTGCCCGCGAAGGACGCCGTACTCGTCAGCCATCGCCTTCAGCGGCGGGACGATCGCGTTGGTGGTGCAGGAGGCGCAGGACAGGATCTGCTCGTCCGGCTTGATCATGTCGTGATTGACGCCATGGACGACGTTGGGGACGTCGCCCTTGCCCGGCGCGGTCAGGACGACCTTGGCGATGCCGGGGCGGAGGTGCTTGGAAAGGCCCTCGCGGTCACGCCACTTGCCGGTGTTGTCGATGAGGATGGCGTCCTTGATGCCGTACGCCGTGTAGTCCACCGACGTCGGGTCGTCGGAGTAGATCACCTTGATCTCGTTGCCGTTGGCGATGATCCGGCTGTTCGCCTCGTCGACGGTGATGGTGCCCTGGAACTGACCGTGAATGGAGTCACGGCGCAGCAGCGAGGCGCGCTTCACGATGTCCTCGCCGGCGCCCCTGCGGACGACGATGGCGCGCAGCCGCAGGCCGGTGCCGGAGCCGGCCTTCTCGATGAGCAGGCGGGCGAGAAGGCGGCCGATGCGGCCGAACCCGTAGAGGACCACATCGCGGGGCTCGCGGCGGTCGATCTTGTTGGCGCCCGTGGCGCCGGCAACGGCCTCGGCGGTGAACTCGTGCACCGACAGTCCGCGATCGTCGGTCTTGTACGTCGCGGCGAGCATGCCGATGTCGATCTGGGAAGGGCCGAGATCGAGCGTGGTGAGAGCCTGCAGGAACGGCAGTGTCTCAGTGACCGAGAGCTCCGCACCGGCGATCTGCCGGGCGAACCGATGGGTCTTGAGGATGCTGACCACCGACTTGTTCACCAAGGACCGGCTGTGAAGCAGGACGGTGACGTCCCGCTCCCGGTGCATCTTCCCGATGATCGGAATCATCGACTCCGCGATCTCCTCGCGGTTCTTCCAGTTGGTGAACGCGTCGTCATTGACAGTCACAGGTTTATCTTTCGAGCTAGGCGGTGCTCATATGCTAACCCCTCCCTACTTTGATCTTTCCATCGGTGCCAGGCGCACGGATGGCCCGTGTACGGACGCGGCAACGAACCCCGGAACGGTCCGGGACCCGGTCGCCGGGCCGCCCGCACCGCCCCCTTGACGAGCGCCGGTTTCACGGCGCCGCGGGCAGGGCCTGCTCGGTCCAGATGGTCTTCCCGGAGGGGGTGTAGCGCGTTCCCCATCTCTGGACCAGCTGGGCGACGATGAAAAGGCCACGTCCGCCCTCGTCGTCCTCCGCGCTGTGCCGCAGATGAGGAGAGGTGTGACCGGCGTCCGCCACCTCGCACAGCAGGGTGCGGTCGCGGATGAGGCGCAGGCTCAGCGGCCCGTCGGCGTGCGTGACCGCATTGGTCACCAGCTCACTCACGACGAGCTCGGTCGTGAAGGACATCTCGTCCATATTCCAGGTGTGAAGCTGCTCGTTCGCCAGGTCTCTGGCACGGCCCACGGACAGGGGCTCCGCGGGCAGCTCCCATTCGGCGACCGAGCCCGCCGCCAGCTCCCGGGTGCGGACGAGCAGCAGTGCGGTGTCATCGGCCGCCGTGCCTTCCGGCAGGAGTTCCGCCACGATCCGGTCGCAGAGGTCTTCCAGCGGCTTCTCCCGGTCGCCGAGCACCCGCACCAAGGTGCCCAGACCTTCGTCGACGTCACGGCCACGGGCTTCGACCAGACCGTCGGTGAAGAGAGCCAGCAGGCTGCCCACCGGCAGTTCGATCTCCGAGCACTCGAACGGAAGGCCGCCGAGTCCCAGCGGCGGGCCGGCAGGCAGGGCGGGGAAGGACACCTCACCGCCGGAGTCCACGATCGCGGGCGGAAGATGCCCGGCCCTGGCCATCACGCATCGCCGCGAGACCGGATCGTAGACGGCGTAGAGGCAGGTCGCCCCGGTGGCGAGATCGTCACCGCCGGCCTGCGCGTCGGGGACCTCCCTCATCTCGTCCGCCGTCTGTCCCACCAGATCGTCCAGGCGTTTGAGCAACTCATCCGGACGCAGGTCGAGTTGGGCGAGCGCGCGGACGGTCGTGCGCAGCCGGCCCATGGTGGCGGCCGCCTGCAGGCCGTGGCCCACCACATCCCCCACCACCAGCCCCACACGGGTGCCGGACAGCGGGATGACGTCGAACCAGTCGCCGCCGACTCCGCTCACGTCGTCGGTGGGGAGATAACGGTGGGCGACATCGACCGCCGACTGGCGCGGCAGGTGCTGCGGCAGCAGCTGACGTTGCAGGGCGAGGGCCGCGGAGCGCTCCCGGGTGAAGCGGCGGGCGTTGTCGATGCTCACCGCGGTACGGGCCGCCAGCTCGTCGGCCAGCGCCACCTCACCGCTGTCGAAGGTGGCCGAGTCCACGGCGCGGACGAAGGTGAGCAGTCCCAGCGTGCTGCCTCCCGCCCGGAGCGGCACGACCAGGGTGTTCTCGTGGAGCACCAAACCGCCCGATGCGAGCGCACGGTCCTGGGGGGTGTCCGGGGGGTGGTCGACGGGGAACGGCGGAGAGCGCAGCTGCTCTTCCCTGGCCGGGGAGCCGCCCTCTCGGCGGGTGGTAACGGACCGGGTGGCGATGCGCACCAGGGCCATCTCCGCGGCGTTTCCCGGGCCGGGCACATCCCCGTCCAGTACGGCCGCGGCCAGATCGACGGTGACCGCGTCCGCGAAGTCCGGCACGGCCACGGAGGTCAACTCCTCCGCCGTGGCGACCGCGTCCAGGGCGGCGCCGACGCCCCGCCCCGCCTCGACGAGCAGGGCCAGCCGGCGCTGTGCCTCGTAACGGTCGGAGATGTCGAAGGCGTCCTCGCAGACGCCGATGACCTCCCCGTCGGCCCCCTGCAGGCGATAGTAGGAGCAGGACCAGAGGTGATCCGTGCCCGGGTCGCTGGGCGGTTCGCCACGGAAGTGCAGGTCGAGGATCGGCTCGCCGGTGTCGAGAACGTGATGCATCACCGTGTCGAGGGTGTCCGGATATCCCGGGGTCACGAACCTGCCCTCGGAGTACAGCTCATCGGCCCGCATGCCGTGGAACTCCTCGAAGGGTTGCCCCACCTGCTGTTCGTAGGCGAAGTTGCACCAGGTCAGACGGAGATCGGTGTCGTAGATACCGAGGCCGACGGGTGACTGGGTGGCCAGCCCGTGCAGCATGGACAGCCGCGACTCCCACAGGCGGGCATCCCCCAGTTCGGCCGCTGCGAGCACGCACTGAGCCGGGCCGCCGCCGGTCAGCGGACACAGCGCGGTGGCGATCCTCAGCCGGTGGCCGTCCCGGTGGAGCGCCAAGCGGATCTCGCTGCGGCCGAACGGCGAACCGGCAGGTACCTCTGCGGGCTCTTCGGCTTCCTGCGGGCCCGCCGCCGGCCAGGGTGAGAGGAGCGCGGCCACGGGCCGCCCGACGACCTCGTCCGACGGGTAGCCCAGAAGGGCCTCTGCCTCGGCGCTCCAGCCGATGACCCTGTCCTGGGCATCAAGAACCACCGTGGCAGCCCGGGTGACATCGAGGGGACCACGGAAGTCGTCACTCTTCGCCGTGTTCCACTCACTCATTGCGCCACACCGGCTCGGTTCATTACCTACAGAATCCGCCCTGACACGTACCCGCACAACCGCGGAGCGCCCGCGGCGGGGCGGTCCCGGCCCCGAGTGACGAGCGGAGGCGCCCACAGACCGGATGCGGCAACTCCCACCGCCCCTCAGCCGAGATAGGCGGGCGCGAGTGCGGCGCGCATGAACCGGTGCGCGGTGCCGGAACCGTCTGCGGGCACGGAGTAGAGATCGGCGCCGTAGTCGCCGGGGAGCGAGTAGACGACGGTGTGGTCGTCCGGCCACACCAACTGGTCGTCGACGCTGCGCGTCTCGGCAAGACGGGTCTCCTCCATCGAGGGCAGGTCCAGGACGTACAGGCGCCAGGGCGCATCCGCCGGCAGTCCCGGCACGCGCTTCTTGAAGGCGATCCGGGTGCCGTCGGGCGACAGCGAAGGGCACTCGACGTTCGTCCGGAGGGTCGTGACCGAGCGGGATCTCAGATCACCGCGAACGAGATAGGTCGTACCGTGCGTGGCCGCGGTCGCGTAGAAGTGCTGGTCGTCCGCAAAGGTGACACCCCAGAAATTGATGTCGGCAGAGTGCAGGGGCCGACCGTCCCTGACGAAACGGAAGTCCTCGAGGGACTTGTCGAGCCGGCCGGTCCGG
Source organism: Streptomyces sp. NBC_00344 (assembly GCF_036088315.1). Taxonomy (NCBI): domain Bacteria; kingdom Bacillati; phylum Actinomycetota; class Actinomycetes; order Kitasatosporales; family Streptomycetaceae; genus Streptomyces; species Streptomyces sp. NBC_00344. The sequence continues at coordinate 527,263 of NZ_CP107996.1, forward strand.
GTGTCCAGGACCGCGGTTCGGGTGGAGAAATTCGTCCCCGCATACGAGTCGCCGCCGACGAATACCGTCCAGGCGATCAGACGGCCGGACGGGGAGACACGGGCCCTGGTCGGTATGCCCGGGAGCGGATAGTGGGCGCGCGCCTTCAGATGGGCGTCGAGGACGACTGCGCGATACGTGTCCCGCATGGCTCCGCGTTCGGCCTGCAGACAGACCCCCGTGCCGGCGGCCGCGTAGAAGCGCAGGCATTTCGTACCGGATGCCGTGCGCGGGCCCGACGGGTCCGACGCCGGGACCGTGGAGAGTTCGTCACGGTGCGGGCCCCAGGCCATGTTGCGGAAGACGATCTGCCGGCCGGGCCCCGCCGACAGGGACACCGGGCCTGCCGTCACCGGTGGGCCACCGGCCTGCGCCTGGTTCCTGTGATCAGCACGGTAGGCGGCATGTCGCACGGACGTCAGCGCGATGCCCGCCAGGACGATGATCGTCACCCCCAGAACCAGCAGCTTCCTGTGCAGGTTCATACGGCCTCTTCCCCGGCCGGACGCAGAAGTGCAGCCCCTGTGGCACAGAAGACGAGGGCGGCAGCCGCCGTGGTGAGAGCCGTGCGGTCCCCCCACACGGTCCACGCAGCGCCGAAGGCGATCGAGCAGAGGAACCGCGCCGCGGCCTGACCGGTCTGGATCAACGCCAGCCCGCTGGAACGGAGTTCAGCGGGCACCGAACCGGCCGCCGCGGCCATCAGCACTCCGTCGGTTGCGGCGTAGAAGCAGCCGTGCAGGGCGAGGACCGCATACGGAAGTGCACCGCCCCGCCAGGACGGCAGGAGCAGCCCGTAAGCGGCCAGCAGTGCGATGTGCCCGCCCAGAAAGACGTTCCAGCTGCCCACCCGGTCTGCCAGTCGTCCCAGCGGTACGGCCAGCAGCAGGAACCCGGCCGCCGTACCGACCGGCAGCAGGGCGAACCAACGGTCCGGAACCCCCGTCCGGTGCTGGAGCAGCAGATAGACGAAGGAGTCGCTCACGGTCGCCAGGCCCAGCAGGAGGGCGCAGAGGGCCGTTCGCCGCACGTTCCGGACGTGCAGCAGGGCCACCGCAGACCTCAAGGAGACCCGGAGGCCGTCGTCGGCAGCCGGGAGGGTTGCCGTTCGTGACGGTACGAACAGCAGCAGTACCGTCACACCCGCCGCGGCGAAGCAGAAACTCACCGAGAACACCGCGTCGTATCCCCCGGCGGCCTGTCTGAGGATCAGGAAGGCCACCAGGGGGCCGCCCAGTGCGCCCGCCGTGTCCATCGCCCGGTGCACACCGAACGCCCTGCCCCGGGATTCGGGAGCGGATGCCAGCGAGATCAAAGCGTCGCGGGGAGCCGTCCGCAGGCCCTTACCCGTACGGTCCGCGGCGAGCACGGCTCCGATCAACGGAAGTGAACCCGCCATCAGCAGCAGGGGTTTGCACAGCGCCGATATCCCGTATCCCAGCGCCGCCACCGATTTGTGACGGCCGCCGCGGTCGGCCAGATGCCCGCCGACCAGACGTACCAGCGCACTGAATCCGTTGTAGACGCCGTCCAGCAGCCCGAACCCGAGTGGCGAAAGGCCCAGCCCGGTCACGAGGTACAGCGGCAGAACCGCGGTGACCATCTCGGACGAGACATCGGTGATCAGGCTGACGGAGCCCAGAGCCAGCACGGTGGGGGCTACGCGAGGACGCCGCCCGGACATGAGCCGGGCGGCGTCCGCCGCAGCAGGTGAGCTGCGACTGTCTGCTACGTACATGTCAGGAGGCCCAGATCCCCGTGATGTCGGATGCGCCGGCGGCCTGGCCCGCGTGTCCGGTGCCGTGCATGTCCTCAATGGTGCGCAGAAGGCTGTAGTGGTTGTAGGTCGTCGACGAGGAAGAGCCCGGGGTGACCGGCTGTCCGTACAGCACAGTCGGGATCTTGTTCCCGGCGAGTCGGTTGTCCTCGTCGAACGTGACGACGAGCAGGCTGTTGTGGGTCTTCGCCCAGGTCGCGTACGCGCCGAGGTTGTTCTTCAGCCAGGTGTCACCTGTACCGACCGAGCAGTCGTGCATATCGCTGCAGAGGTTCGGTGTGACGAAAGACACCTGCGGCAGCGCGGTGTAGTCGGTGGGGAACTGGCTGAAGGTGCGGGCCGACGAGGCCGGAACGTTGCTGAATCCGAACCACGGGTTGTGCTTCTGCGCATACGAGCCGCTGCTGCAGGTCGTCGAACCCTGGCTGGGCAGCGTTTCGTTGTAACTCGCCCAGGTCCGGCCCGCAGCTATCAGCTCGGAGGCGAGGTTGGGTGCGGAGGAGAAACCGGGCTTGATACAGCTGTCATCGGTGACACCCTGGGTGGAGCCGGAGAACAGGGCGTAGTAGTTGGGCTGGCTCGGGTGCGTCTCGGCATAGGAGGCCGAGAGGTTGGCGCCTCCGGACTTCAGAGAGTTGATGTACGGCGCGCTCGAACTGCCGATGACCTGGTTGTACGCGTGGTTCTCCATGACCACCACGACCACGTGGTCGGGGGTCGGGACGGCGCTCGCCGCCTGAGCTGCGGAAGCGCCGCCGAAGGCGGCCCACAGTCCTGCGGCGGCTGTGGCGAGGCCGGCGAAACCGGCAACAGCGGTACGGGTGCGGCGGGGCGTGGACCATCGCGGGGACCGGCCGGACACGGCTTACCTCCGGTGTGCGGGCAACTGAACGGGGACGGTGTGCACGGTGAGACTAGAAACAGCGGCCGCGGGCCGGAAGCTCCGCGGGGGTGAAGTTCCGGGGAACACCGGGTGCCCGGTCACGGCCGGCGTGCGAACAGGCACGCCGGCCGTGCGAACAGGCCGCCGCACGGGCATCTGACGCGGTGTGGATTCCGCCGTCGCCTTCGGAACGGCGCACTCGCGGAAGAGCGCCCGGGAGGCCGGGCCCCCGCGCGCGTCAGCGGGCGTGGTCCTTTGCCACAAGTGTGGTGCCGGGGCCCGGTTCGAGGGCTCGCTTTCCGCGGCGAGTGCCCCCGCGATCGCATCCACCGCCTGTCTCGGGCCTGCGGGCGGCGGCATGGGGGGGGTGCGCTGCCTGCTTCCCCCAGGGCGACCGGCGTATTGACAGGGGACTTGGTCTAGTCCAATCTCTTGTCTGCACGCCGTCAAGTTGCCGTTCGGGACGCCCCCTGCACTTCGGCCCGCCGCACCTTGATGACGTTCCCCACTGTCATCGAAAGGACCGGATGATGCATCGGCGTCCCCCACCTCGCCCCGTCGAACGATCCCCGCCTCCCGGGCAGCCGTCGTTCTGACGGCCGCTGCCACCGTCGCCTGGGCCGCAATCGCCGCCCTCCCCGCATCGGCGTCGACCACGGTTCCGGCGGCCGCGGGCAGCTTCGCGCCCTACACCGACATGTCCAACTCCCAGGAGGGTGTGCTCGACACCGCGATCACGGAGCACGGCGTCAAGACGTTCACCGCGGGTTTCGTCATCGGCTCCGGATGCAATCAGATCTGGGGAGACACCCTGCCGGTCGGCAACGACTCCTACACCGATCCACTGATCAGCAAGGCCAAGTCCGAGGGTGCTTCCGTCATCGTGTCGTCCGGCGGTGCGGCAGGACTGCCGCTGGCCTGGAGCTGCAGCGACCAGAGCGCCGTCAACGCGGGTTACCAGAAGATCATCGATTCCTATGCGCCCAGCTCGCTCGACTTCGACATCGAGGGCGCGGCGATCGCGGACACCGCGGCCGCCGCTCGGAACATGAGCGCGATGAAGACACTCAAGGCCGCGAATCCCGGCCTGTCGTTCTCGGTCACCCTCCCCGTCCTGCCCGACGGACTGACCGCCGACGGCGTCAACATCATCAGGGCCGCCAAGGACGCCGGTGTCAGGATCGACGTCGTCAACATCATGACGATGGACTACTACCAGGGCTCCCAGGACATGGGACAGGCCGCGATCAGCGCGGCGAAGAGCACCCTGGCTCAGTTGCAGTCCGTGGACTCCGGTTACACGTACGCCAATCTCGGCATCACACCCATGATCGGTGTGAATGACGACGGCTCGGTCTTCACCACGGCCGACGCCTCGACGGTGAAGAGCTGGGCATCCACGAACGGTGTGGGACGGCTGTCCTACTGGTCGGTCAACCGTGACCAGGCATGCACTTCCGTGGCCGCGGCCGCGTCGCCGACCTGCAGTGGTGTGTCGCAGAACCGGCTGGCCTTCGCGGACATCTTCGGCTCCTGAGCCGCTGTCCGCCGGCGCCGGAACGGCTGCCCCCGGCGGCACCACGTTCCGGCGCTCCCCGGCCGGGGAGCCCGTGGCCACCTCCGCCACGGGCACGGGCCGCTGTCAGCCGCCGCTCAGCCAGCCCCGCGTCCGCAGTTCCGCGAGGAAGCACTGGTACGACTCCTCGAGCTGGGCCCGCTCCCGCTCCACCGGATCGACCGTGCGGCCCGCCGTGGCCATCGCGGCCGCGCTCGCGGAGAGGTCGGGGTGAAGAGTTCCGGCAGCTGCCAGCAGGGCTGCGCCGAACGCGGTTTCGGCCCGTTCGGCCACCCGCAGCGGCCGGTTGAGCACCGTTGCCCGGACCCGGCACCACAATGCGCTGCGGCTCCCGCCGCCGGCCGCGTGCAACGGGCCGCTCACCTCGACACCCAGTGCCTGGACGCGCTCGAGCGAAAGGCGTTCCAGGAAGGCCACCCCCTCGAGCGCTGCCCGGTGCGCTTCGACCTCGTCCGCGGGAGCACCCGTGGAGAAGCCGCGCGCCTCACCGGAGACGAACGGGAACCGCTCGCCCTCACGGCGCAGCGGGTAGCTGACATACGACGCCGGGCCCTGGGCCTCCGCTCCCGCGTCGAGGCCCGGCAGACGGGCCGGATCCACCGACGCCACGGCCTCGCCGCCCGTGTTCGACGCTCCACCGGGCAGCCACCAGCCGTCCGGGTGCCGGTGGCTGTAGAGGGCGCCCGCCGGGTCGGTGACCAATTCGCGGGTGACGCCCTTGAGGACGTAGGTGGTGCCCAGCACGCCGACGAACTGACCGGGCCGCACGGCCCCGGTGGCGATCTGGCCCGCGCAGCCGTCCGTCATACCGAGCCGGACCTCGCAGCCCGCGGGCAGACCTGTTTCATCCGCAGCGGCGGCCGACACGGTGCCGGACCGGGTGCCCGGAGCCTGTACAGCGGGCATCGCGCTCGCGGGGACGCCCAGCTCCCCGAAGACCTCGGTGGCCCATTCCCCCGCGCGCGGGTCGTAGCCGCTCTTCAGCGCGTGGCTCCAGTCGGTGGCCACCGGGTGGCCGGTCAGCTTGCGGCCCATCAGGTCCGGGGTGTGCAGGACGTTCTGACCCTGGCGCGCCCGTTCGGCGAACCGGACGAACTTGCCGAGCGCGGCTGTCGGGCCGACGGCAAGACCCAGCGCCCGCCAGCGCGGTGCGCCCAGTTCCTGCGCCCTGGCGTTGAGGTCTGCGGACCTGCGGTCGTCGTACATCAGGGCCGGGGCCACCGGTTCCCCGTCCGGCCCCGCCAGTACGAGGGTCCCCGAGGTGGCGGAGACGGCGACGGCGACCACCTCCCGGCCGCCGCCCGGCAACGCTGCGGTGGCCTGCCGCAGGGCCGCGGCGGTGGCGGGCCACCAGGTGCGGGCGTCCTGCTCACTGAGGCCGCCGGGGCCGCGTACCGGCTGAGGCAGCGGTGCGCGCCCCTCGGCGAGAATCCGTCCTTCGGCATCCGCGCACAGCACCCGCACCGCGGCCGTGGCCACATCGATACCGGCCACGACAGGGGCATGGGCGCGGGCGGTGTCAGCGGTGGTGCTCATCCTGGGAACAGGTCCTTTCGGGTTCGGGCCGTTCGTGCCCGGACAGATCATGCCTGGCCGGCTCGAGCCCCGGCTCGGCTGCGTACGAACCGGGGCGGGGCTCAGGTGGCGGGCGCCGCGATCGGTTCGGCGGCCTCATGGAGCGTCTTGCCCTGCTCGATGGCCTCCTCCGACGCCCTGGGCAGTTTCAGGAAGACTGTCAGCACGGCGGCGACCACATACAGGCCGGCGAAGATCAGCACAACGCCGTCGCGGCCGAGCGGGCCCAGGAAGACCGAGACGATGGCCGGACCAACGAAGGCCGCGCCGCCCGCCCCGAGGTTCAGCAGAGCCATCGCACCGCCCTTGTTCTCGGGAGCCAGGGAAGGCATCAGCGCGGAGATCGGGACGAACCCGGCGAGTGTGGCGCCGTAGACCATGCCGACTCCCACCGCGACCCAGTAGTTGCCGGTCATCAGCTTGGGCACGAAGTACAGGGCGAGGACGCTCAGCGCGCAGCCGACCGCACCGAACCACCCGATCGTGGTGCGCCAGCCGATCCTGTCGCTGACCAGCCCGAAGAGCAGATTGAAGAAGATGTTGGTCGCGAACATGATCGACAGCAGCCGCAGCCAGTCACCGTCGGTGAATCCCATCTCATCCGTGAAGAAGGCCGGAAGGATCACCCAGAGACCAAACTGCGGGGCGGTGTTGATGACACGGACGACGCAGCCGACAGCGACCTTGGGGTTGGTCCAGGCGATGGAGAGACTGCGGGTCAGCGACTGGACGGGTTTCACCCCGGGAGGCGCGAGCCGGGAGTACCCGGTGCGCTCCCGCACGCCGAACAGACAGAAGGCACCACCGACGACGATCAGGCCGAGGGCCACCCAGAGGGTGCCGAACCTGCCCAGCAGGGGATTGGTGACGGAGGCGGTGAGCGAGCCGAGGGTGGGCAGGCCTCCGGTGAAGGCGAAGTAGAACCAGCCGACGGCCGCGCCGAGCCTGGCCACCGGCGCCGTGGCGGTGACCCACACCAGGAAGGAGAAGGCGAAGAGCGGGTAGCCGAATCCGCGCAGGCCGTAGAAGACCAGCATCAGCGCGTAGTTGCCCTGGGCCGCTCCGAAAGCCAGGAAGAGCGCGTCGAAGACGATCCAGACGGCGAGGCCGATCTGCATCACCCGCCGTGGTCCCCACAGCTCGGACAGAGCACCGGACAGCCAGGAGGCGAGCATGACGGCGACACCGTACGCGGTGATCACATAGCTCGCCCGTACCTCGCTGCCGCCGCCGTGGTCCTCGATGAAGGGAGCGATCAGGCCGGACTCCACTCCGTCACCGATCATGAAGATCAGGACGCCGATGAAACCGAAGAGGAGCGGGCGCGGGATACCGGCGCGGTCCCAGGCTGTGACCGAGCGTTCGGCGGGTGCGTCAGTGCTCATTGCTCGTGCCTCCACAGTGAGGTGTCATGGGCCGCGGATGTGATGCCGCAACGAGAACGCATCATGAACTCTGTGAAATTAACACGCAATACTTTAAGAAGCCTGTTATCGACGGATGGCCGCGACCCGGACCTCCGCGCGCTCCCTGAGCGCCGCGAGCAGTTCCCCGTTCACGCCGTCGTCCACCACAAGATGGTCGAAGTCCTCCACCGGCGCCAGTCGGTGCAGCGCGGTCCTGGCCAGTTTCGTGCGGTCCATCAGCAATACCTTGCGCGTACCGGAGGCGAGCATCGCCCGTTTGACCAGCACGACATCCTGTTCCTGGTGATAGGTCATCCGGGCGTCCATCGCCGACGTGGAGACCAGCACCATGTCCACCGAGAGGGCCTCTATGGACTCGAGACACGGCACGCCCAGGAAGGAGTCATGGGGGTGGGAGTACTCACCGCCCAGCGAGATCAGACGTATCCCGTCCCGGCCGGCGAACAGGTCGATGACCCGGCGGGCGTTGGTCACCACGGTCAGCGGCGTCTGGTCCACCAGCCGCCCGGCCAGTGCGAGCGCGGTGGTCGAGTCGTCCAGCATCACCGACATGCCCGGCTCCACCAGTTCGGCCGCCACCTCGGCGATGGCCTCCTTCTCGGCGGTGTTCACGCCGAGCCGGTAGTCCAGATTTGACTCGAACACGGTCGAAGGCAGCGCGGAGACTCCGCCCCGGAAGCGGCGCAGCACCCCGCGCCTGGCCAGCTCGTCCAGATCCCGGTGCACCGTCATCAGGCTCACCCGGGTGAGTTCCGCGAGCTCGGCCCCGGTCGCCGTCCCGTGTTCCAGCACATGCTCGGTGATGATCTGCCTGCGGGCTTCCGCACCGGTCGTTGTCATGCGCCCAAGTTTCGCGCATGGCCGGGGACGGACGTCCCGGTGGGGACGTTCAGCGTCCGCAGCGCGGTCCTGTCGCCGCCGACCTCGATCTCGGTCACCGCCGCGTTGTCCAGCCGGGGGAACACCAGCCGGTAGCGGCCCACCGGGATCGTGAGCATCGCGCACAGCGCCATGCGCAGCAGGGTGTTGTGCGCCACCACCAGGACGGTGCGCCCGGGGTGCTGTGCCGCCAGACCGCGCAGTGCCACCGACGCGCGGGCGGCGGCGGCGGACGGCGCCTCGGATCCCGGAAAAGCACCGGTCTCCGCGTCCTCCCGGAAGCGCCGTACGGCTTCCGGGTCCTCGGCGGCCATCTCCGCGACGGTACGGCCCTCGCCCCAGCCGAAGTCCACCTCGCGGAGCGCCTCGACGACCTCGGGCTCCATGCCGAGGGCCCTGGCAGCGGGCCGGGCGGTGAAGAGAGCGCGGCTGAGCGGTGAACAGGCCACGGCGTCGACACCGCGCCGCACCGCCCAGCCCGCCAGCTCGTCCGCCTGCCGCAGGCCCTTCGCGGTCAGCGCGACATCGGAGACACCTGCATACCGGTTCTCCGCGTGCCATTCGGTCTCGCCGTGCCGCACGAGCAACAGCCGGGACGTCATCGAAAGCCTCTCCCTCACCGCGGGCCTCACCCACGCCGCAGGCGCCGGCCGAGCGGGCGGCACGGGCGCGGCCGCAGTCGCATTGATTCTTCAAAACAATGATGTTAAATCTATCAGCGCCAGTGACAGTGGCACTGCGGCCGAGTTGCCCCGCGGCGCCACCGTGACCCGACGAAGGGCCCCGATCCATGCGCATCCTCGCCGCCGGTGATCATTTCGTCCGCCCGGATCTCCTCCGCGCGGCTCTGCGCGAAGAGCTCGGCACGGCTCCGGAGATCACCGACATCACACTCCCCTGGCCCTATGAGCCGTTCGGACCGGTCGGGGACGTCCATGAGGCGAGTGGCACCGAGCAGGAAATCGTGGAAGCCCTCGCCGACGCCGAGATCTGTGTGACACAGATGGCTCCCTTCACCGAGCGGGTCTTCTCGGCCTGCCCGAAGCTGCGCATGGTCGCGGTCTCCCGGGGCGGCCCGGTCAACGTCGATCTCGCCGCCGCCACCCGGCACGGCGTCGCCGTCTCCTTCGCACCCGGCAGGAACGCCCCCGCCGCCGCCGAGTTCGCCATCGGCCTGATGCTCACCGCCATGCGGCGGATCACCACCGCCGACGCCGAGCTGAAACGCGGAAAGTGGCGCGGTGACTTCTACGCCTACGACGAGGCCGGCATCGAACTCGACGGCGCGACCGTGGGACTCGTCGGATACGGAGCGATCGGCCGCATCGTCGCCCGGGTACTGCGCGCCTTCGGTGCCCACGTCCTGGTCGCCGACCCCTACGCCGATCCCGAGGCCGTCAGGGCCGACGGCGTGCATCACGTCACTCTCGACGAACTCCTGCGCCGCAGCAGTGTGGTGAGCCTGCACGCCCGGCTCACCCCCGAGACCCGTCACCTCATCGATGCCGAAAAGCTGGAGCTCCTTCCCCGGGGGGCGGTGCTGGTCAACTCCGCGCGCGGCGGTCTCATCGACTACGGCCCGCTTCCGCGGCTGCTGCGCAGCGGCCGCATCGGCGCCCTGGCGCTCGACGTGTACGACATCGAACCCCCGCCCGCCGACTGGCCGTTGCACGACGCCCCGAATGTCGTCACGGCCCCGCATCTGGCCGGTGCCACCCGGCAGACCGCGCACCGCGCCGCCGCCATCACCGCCGCGGAGGCGGCCCGGTTCGTACGGGGCGAGAAGCTTGCCCATCCCGCCAATCCCGAGGTCCAGGAGGCTCCGCGGCCATGAGCGTGCTCATCGGCATCGACATCGGCACCTCCGTCACCAAGGCGGTGGCCTTCGACAGCGAGGGCATCACCCTGACCTCCGCCACCCGCCGCAGCGTCCTTGAGCGGCTGTCGGGCAGCCGGGTCGAGCAGGACCTCGGCGATGTGGTCCGTACGGTCGCCGAGGTCGTACGGGAAGTCACTGCCGTGCTCAACGAGGCGCCCGCCGCGCTGGCCCTCACCGGGCAGGGAGACGGCCTGTGGCTGCGCGACAACGACGGGCGCGCCGTCCGCCCGGCGATCTCCTGGATGGACGGCCGGGCGTCCGACCGGGTGGCGCACTGGCTGCAGGACGGCATTGTCCAGGAGGTGTACCGCCACACCGGCTCCGGCATGTTCCCGGGGTGCCACGCCCCGCTCCTGGCCCATCTGCAGGAACACGAACCGGAGACCCTGCGGCGCGCGGCCACGGCGGGGTACTGCGTGGACGCCGTGGCCCAGTGCCTCACCGGCCGGGTCAGCGTGGACGCGTCCGATGCCACTCTGCCCTTCCTCGACCCGGTGAGCCGCACCTACTCCCGCGCGGCGCTGGCCGCCTGCGGGATCGAGAAGCAGGTCCGCCTGCTGCCCGCTCCCGCCGCACCGGGAACCGTGCTGGCGCTCGACGCAAGGGGAGCCGCACTGCTGGGACTTCCCGAAGGGCTGCCGCTCACCGCCGGCCCCTATGACCTTCCGGCATGTGCGGTGGGCAGCGGTGTCCGCGGGGTGGGCGACGGCCTGCTGATCGTCGGCACCACCCTGGCGTGCCAGGTTCTCACCGATCAGGCCCGTACCGACGACTCCGCGGAGCCGGCCGGCATGTGGTTGTGCACACCGGACCCCGGGCGCTGGCTGCGCTCCATGCCCGCGATGGTCGGCACCGCCGCCCTCGAGTGGATCCTCACTCTCACCGGTAGGACCACGTCCGACCTCGACCAACTGCTCGCCGACAGCCCGCCGGGTGCGCATGGCGTCAGCGCGCTGCCGTTCCTCTCCGATGCAGGGGAGCGGGCTCCTTTCGTGGACCCGGGGGCACGGGGCCGCCTCGACGGGCTCAGCCTCACGCACACTCCGGCCGACGCGGTGCGCGCCATGTGCGAGGCCATCGGCTACGCCGCTCGGCACTGTCTGGAAGCCGCCGGTCTCACCGGCACCCTCGCCGCCTGCGGCGGCGGCACCCGCTCGGGGCCCTGGGCACAGCTCTTCGCGGACGTCCTGGGCCGTGGCATCCGCATCCCGGTGGAGAACGAGGTGGGCGCGCTCGGCGCGGTGCGGGTGGCCCGCCGCTTCCTCGGCGAACCCGCGGAGACAAAGCCCCAGTCGTTCCGGACCGTTGAGCCGGGCCCCGCGTCCCGTCAGGTGTACGAGGACGGCTACGCCGCCTACCTCGCCGCACTCGATGCGGCCCGCGGGCAGTGGGGCGGAGGAGTACGCCGCTCCTGAGGACGAGTGCAACCCTCTCGCAACGTCGCCGGGGTTCTGCTGGGGGTACCGCACCGGCGGCTGCGTCCGCGGTCGCCGGGCCGGACCACGGAGACGGGTCATGACGGAGAGGCCGCGATGTCCGACGCACCACGCGTGGAAGTCACCCCTGCGGCCGCCTTGCTCATACGGCGGCTGCGCGAGACCCACGGACCGCTGATGTTCCACCAGTCGGGCGGCTGCTGCGACGGCAGCGCGCCCATGTGCTATCCGGACGGTGAGTTCCGTACCGGGGGCTCGGACGTCCTGCTGCAGTCGCTGACCGTCGACGGCGTCACGGAGCCCGTCCCGTTCTGGATCTCGGCGAGCCAGCAGGAGGTGTGGTCGCACACCCGGCTGATCGTCGATGTCGTGCAGGGGCGGGGCAGCGGCTTCTCCCTCGAGGCACCGGAGGGGGTGCGCTTCCTCATCCGGTCACAACTGCTGTGACGTCGCCCTTCGGTGCATGGTCAGGGCTGGATCGTACTGACCAGGCGCGCGGTACCGGTGACGGCTTGCTGGATGGTCGGTGCGACGCTCGTGCTGGCCAGCATGAAGCCGAGCAGGGCGCAGACGATCGCGTGCGAGATCTTGAGTCCGCCACCGCGCAGGAAAATCACCGCAAGAACGAGCAGAAGCACCAGCAGTGAGATCGAGATGGCCATGGTCACCCTCCTCCGCCGCACCGGATATGCGGCATTCGGCCGCCAGTGTGGCGGAGGAGGCGCCCGTTACCGGCAGAAGCTCTGTAGGCCGTTCGGGTGTTGACTGACGGTGACCGTCAGGTGCGTACTATCGCGGTGCCGGCAGGTCGACGAGACCGGCCAGCAAGGTGCGGTGCGCGCCGGCCGAACCGAACGCGACGGCGTCCGACTTGGCGCGCTTGAGATACAGGTGTGCGGGGTGCTCCCAGGTCATGCCGATCCCGCCGTGCAGCTGAATACACTCCTCCGCCGCTCGCACCGCGACCCGTCCGCAGTACGCCTGGGCGACGGCGACCGCGAGTTCGGTCTCGGGGCTGCCGGTGGCGAGTGCGTCGGCCGCGTTGCGCGCCGCGGCCCGGGCCGACACGACCTCGAGCCAGAGCTGGGCCATCCGGTGCTTGAGCGCCTGGAACCCGCCGACGGGCCGGTTGAACTGATGCCGTTCGCGGGTGTACCTGACCGTCTCCTCCAAACACCACTCGGCGATGCCCAGTTGCTCGGAGGCGAGCAGCCCCGCACCGGCGAGCAGTCCCCGGTGCACAGCCGTCCGCGACGTGGCCGCGTCCGCGAGGAGGTCACCACGCACTCCGTCGAAGGTGACGGCGGCGAGCGGTCGGGTGAGGTCGAGCGGCACCAGCGGCTCGACGGTGACGCCGGGGGCCTTGGCGTCGACGGCGTACAGCCCCTCGGACGTGGGCACCAGCAGCGTCCGGGCGGCGATCGCGTCGGCGACGCCGGTGACCGTGCCGGTCAGGCCGGCCGGCAGGTGCGACACGCCGGGGGCGGTCGCCAGCGGGAGGGTGAGGACCGCCACGCCGTCGCCCGAGGCAAGCGCGGTGAGCAGCCCGGCGACCGGTGCGCTGTCCGTGTCGAGGCCGAGGAGTACCTCGGTCGCGACGACCGCGCTGGTGAGATACGGCGCCGGGGCGACACTTCGCCCGAGTTCCTCGAGCACGACGGCGGCCTCGCGGTGGGATGCGCCCTGGCCGCCGAGCTTCTCGGGGACGAGCAGTCCCGCCGTCCCCATCTCGGCGGCGAGGGACGTCCACAGCTGATGGTCGTACGGCGTGTCGGACTCGGCCCGGGACAGCAGGCCCGGCGTGTCGAGGCGGCCGGCGAGCAGCGAACGGACCGCGGCACGGAGATCGTCCTCGGTCTCGGAGTAGAGCAGGTCGGTCATCGGGCCAGATCCTTCCAGGCGGCGTCCTTGTCGTTGCGTGGCTCGGACGGCAGTCCGAGGACTCGCTCGGCGACGATGTTCAGCAGCACTTCGCTGGTGCCACCCTCGATGGAGTTGCCCTTGGAACGCAGGTAGCGGTAACCGGCGTCTCTGCCGGTGAAGTCGACTTGGCTGGGACGGCTCATGGTCCAGTCGCCGTACAACAGGCCTTCGTCACCGAGGAGTTCGACCTCGAGGCCGCTGATCTCCTGGTTGAGCCGGGCAAAGGTGAGTTTCATGCCCGAGCCTTCGGGGCCCGGCTGCCCGGCGACGAGCTGCTGGCGCAGCCGCTCACCGGCGAGCCTGGCGACCTCGGCTTCCACCCAGAGGGTGAGGAGCCGCTGATGGAGATCGTGTGTCCGCAGGTCGGGTCGCGCACGCCAGGTCTGCGCGACGGGTCCGATCATGCCCCCCTCGCGCGGGATGCGGGAGCCGCCGATCGAGACCCGCTCGTTCATGAGGGTGGTCTGCGCGACCTTCCAGCCCTCGCCGACCGGGCCGAGCCGGTGGGCCGCGGGGATCCGCACATCCGTCAGGAAGACCTCGTTGAACTCCGCCTCACCGGTGATCTGCCGAAGTGGCCGCACCTCGACGCCCGGGTCGGTCATGTCGCAGATGAAGTAGGTGATGCCGCGGTGCTTGGGCACATCAGGGTCGGTCCGTGCGATGAGGATCGCCCAGCGTGCAAGATGCGCGCTGGATGTCCAGACCTTCTGGCCGTTGACGATCCAGTCGCTCTCCTCGGCCGCGTCATCGCCCGCTCGTTCAGCGGTCGCGGGGTCACGCACGGCACGGGTGGCGAGTGCGGCCAGGTCGGAGCCGGCGCCGGGCTCGCTGAAGAGCTGGCACCACACCTCCTCGCCGACCCACAGCGGGCGCAGGAAGCGCCGCTTCTGCTCCTCGGTGCCGTAGCGCAGGATGGTCGGTGCGGCCATGCCGAGCCCGATGCCGATACGCCGCGGATCGTTGTCGGGCGCGTCGGCGGCGGCGAGTTCGGCGTCCACGACCTCCTGCAGGGAGCGGGGGACGCCGAGCCCGCCGAGCCCCTCGGGGTAGTGCACCCAGGCGAGCCCGGCGTCGAAGCGTGCCTTGAGGAAGTCGGTGTGGCCGGTGACCGCCGGGGGGTGCGCCGCCAGCAGGTCACGGGTGCGGCGCCGGAGTTCGCCGGCGTCCGGCTTCGGGCTGCTGTCCTTCATCGGACGGCTCCTTCCGGGATGATCACGACGCGGCCGGTGGTGACGCCGTCGGCGACACGCTGGACGGCGCCCGCGGCATCCTTGAGGGCGACCCGCTCGGAGACCAGCGGCTTGATGGTGCCCTGCGCTGCGAGCGCGGTCAGTTCGGCGTGGCAACGGCCGATGGACGCGGGGTCCTTCTGCGCGTACAGCCCCCAGTGCAGCCCCATGATCGTGTAGTTCTTGACGAGCGCGTGGTTGAGCGCGGGACTGGGGATGGCGCCGCTGGCGAAGCCGACGACGACGATCCGACCCTCGAAAGCGACGCACTTGGCGGACTTGGCATAGGCGTCCCCACCGACCGGGTCGTAGACGACGTCCGCGCCCCTGCCGCCGGTGAATTCCTTGACCTTCGCGACGATGTCCTCGGACCGCCGGTCGATGACCAGGTCGCAGCCGAGCTCCGCGGCGATCACGGCCTTGTCCTGACCGCCGACGACACCGATGACCGTGGCGCCCGCAGCCTTGCCGAGCTGTACGGCCGCGCTGCCGACACCGCCGGCGGCGGCGTGCACCAGCAGGGTCTCACCGGCCTGGATCCGCGCCCTGCGGTGCAGCCCGAACCAGCCGGTCTGGTAGCCGATGTGCAGCGCCGCCGCTTCTGCGTCGTCCAGCGCGGGCGGTGCGGGGAGCACCGCCGCCTCGTCGACGACGACGTATTCCGCGAAACCGCCGTGCGGCAGGGCCGGGTTGGCGATCACCCGGCGCCCGTCGGCCGTCTCGCCGCAGATCTCCACACCGGGGGTGAACGGAAGCGGCGGGCGCACCTGGTACTGGCCGCGGCAGAGCAGCGCGTCGGGGAAGTTGATGTTCG
Organism: Streptomyces sp. NBC_00344; assembly: GCF_036088315.1. Classification (NCBI taxonomy): domain Bacteria; kingdom Bacillati; phylum Actinomycetota; class Actinomycetes; order Kitasatosporales; family Streptomycetaceae; genus Streptomyces; species Streptomyces sp. NBC_00344. Next base: position 542,703 of record NZ_CP107996.1, read on the forward strand.
CAGCAAGCACCCTCAGCTTGAGCTGCCCAGGTCCGGCTTCCGGCTCCGGCACCTCGTCCAGGCGCATCACCTCACCCGGCTCGCCGTTCTCGTGCACTTGCCATGCCTGCATCGGGGGGCCTCCACACACCGTAGGCTGAACTGCGCTCAGCGCATACTAAGCGGTCGCTTGCCTCGTTGTGAACCCGTTTCCCCAGTCTTCCGGCGGATGCGGCAGCGGCGGCGCTCAGCGGGGGAAGACCTCGAACGTGACGGCGGGCCTGCCGCCGAAGCGTTCGGCAGCTGCTTCCGCGTTGCCGGTCAGAAAGGTGCGGCAGTACGTTTCCGGATCCTCGTCCGTCAGCACCTCGATATAGCTGCGGTGCTCCAGCAGGGACAGCACCGACCGTTCGAGCCCGTCGCTCGCGTCCACCGCATGCGTGGGCGACGACGACCCTGCGACGGCAACCCAGCGCACGCCGTCCCACGGCGGCAGTCCCCGCTCGGTCAGCTCGGGAAAGATCCATCGGTTTCCCGCGTCCCCCACCGCATCCAGGACCGCCCGGCCGACGGCCACATGATCCGGCGTGTTCCAGGCGACCCCGCCCCAGGTGTCCCGGTGGTTGAGCGTGATGACCAGCTCCGGGCGGTGCCGTCGGACGGCGGCCGCGATGTCCCTGCGCAGCCCTGTGCCGTACTCGATCACACCGTCCTGGTGACCGAGGAACTCCACGGTGCGCACCCCGACCACCGCCGCACTCGCCCGCTGCTCCTGTTCGCGCAGCGGACCGCACCTGCCGGGTTCGATGGTGTCGATGCCCGCCTCACCTCGGGTGGCGAGGGCATAGACCACCTCCCGTCCGCCGTCGGTCCAGGCTGCGACGGCCGCCGAGCAGCCGTACTCCAGGTCATCGGGGTGGGCGACGACGGCGAGCGCTCGCTGCCAGTCGGTGGGCATGGCTTCCAGTTGGCCTGTCATGGCCGCAGGATAGGGCGCGGCACCGCGTGACCCGGCCGAAGATCACCGGCCGTGTCGTCCGGGCGCCCCCGCCGGTCGTTCAGACTTCGTCCCTGGCGAGCGCGAGCAGCCGGTCGAGTACCCGCGGTCCGCCCGCCCGCAGCCCGTCGTGCTCGTACTCGTCGGTCACCCAGGTGCGCAGACCGCGGATGGCACGGGCGGTGCGCAGTGCGTCCTCCGTGTCCACATACATGTCGTCGTGGTAGACGGCGGCCGCGACCGGCACCTCGTTGACCGCGAGCCGGCCGGCGTCGTAGAGCGGGGCCCACTCCGTGCGGGCGGCCAGCAGGTCGGCGGTCTCGCGCAGCGGTCGCAGCGCGGGGTCCACACTGAAGTGCCACGGGTGCACCGACTCCCCGGTGAACGGCACGGGACCGTTCCCTGCCAGCGCCCGGCCCACGTCCAAGGCGGGGAACTCCGCGCGTACCCGCTCGGCGGACCATGCGGTCGGGCGGTTGTCCTGGCCGTAGATGGACTCGTGGACGAGGGCGTAGAGCGGGTGCGCCGCGAAGGAGAGCGCCCCGTGCACCCGCTCCTGGAAGGAGTCGGACAGCTGGGGACCCTGCTCCGTCGTGACGAAGGCGTCCGCCAGGAGGTGGTGCAGTGAGTGGCTGCCGTCCGCGGTACCCAGCACGATACCGAGCGACTGAAAGGCCTCAATCGTGAGCGTGTAACCGCTGTTGAGGGCTTTCCCTTCGGCGCCGAGATGGGCGGCGATCTCGCGGGCGCGCCCCACGTCCTGCGGATAGCGGGCGTAGTGCGCTGCGGTCTTCCGTGCGATACGGGGGTATGCGGCCCGGTACACGTCGTCGGCGTGCGCGTCGAGCGCGGGCAGGCCGCCGGCGATCAGCGCGGTGGCCAGGCCCTCCGGGGCCGCCGAGAGGTAGTGGACGGCACAGAAGCCGCCGAAACTCTGCCCGAGCACCGTCCAGGGCTCGCCGCCCGTGAGCCGCTGTCTGATGAGCTCGCAGTCGCGGACGATGGAGTCGGCCCTGAAGTGCGCCAGATAGCCGGCCTGCTGACGGGGACCTCCACGCAGGGGCAGGGTCTGACGATTGGCCGGCGTGGATGCGCCGGTTCCGCGCTGGTCGAGCAGCAGCACCCGGAACTCCCGCACCGCGCGGGCGAGCCAGGACTGTTTTCCGGTGAAGCGGTCGGCCCCGAAGCCGGGGCCACCCTGCAGGTAGAGCAGCCAGGGCAGCCCGGCAGCCTTCCTGCCCGCGGCGACCACCTCGCGGGCGAAGACCTCGATCTGTTCTCCGCCCGGCTCAGCGTGGTCCAGGGGCACCCGGAAGCGGTGGTCGGTGAGGACGAGGCCGGGCTGGCGGTAGCTGGTCACGAGGGCTCCTGGTGGTACGGACGACGTTCCTCATCGTCCACCATCCGCGCGCACGCTCAGACAGTGACCTCCACCAGTTCGAGGCCGGTCAGGCCCGCCAGTGCCCGCAGGTCCGGCAGCAGCCGCCCGGTGGCCAGCGCCCAGTGGTGGCCGACACCGCTGGCGCTCCAGGCATCGGTCCACTCCCCCGGATCGGCTCCGAAGTCGACCCGGGACGTGGTGTTGCCGATCTGCAGCAGCGGTCCGCCGACGACTTTCCCCTCGGCGGCGACGATCCGGTAGCGGCCGTCACGGCTCTGGCCGAGACCCACCAGGGTGACGGGTCCGTGTCGGACGTCGAACTCCACGGAGACCCCCCATCCTCGCTTGCCGTGGTAGACACCGAGACCGCGCAGAACGGGACGGCCGTCGCTGATCGCAAGGTGCCCTGGCCCGTCGTGGCCCATCTCCACCACCCCGTCCCGGAAGTTCAGCGCCTGGAGCTCGGTGAAGGAGCCGCCGGCGCCGAGCCGGTCGGTGATCAGCATGGCGAGGGAGGTACGCAGTTCGTATTCTCCGCAGACCGGGATTCCGCGTGCGGTCAGCAGCGAACCGCCCAGGATGAGACCGGCTCCCAGGCGTTCATGGATGTCACCGCCGAGACCGCGGTGGTAGTAGGCCAGGGAATCCAGGTCGAAGTCCGCGACCAGCCGGTCGAGCCCGACGGCGACCCTGGCGGCCCAGGCGAGATCGTCGGCCGCCACCGAGCCGGCGATCTCGAAGACGCCGCGCGCCTCGGCGAGCTTCGCCTCGGTCTCCCTGTCGCCTGCCTGCTCGACCCGGACCCGCAGGTCGTCGATCTCCAGGACCTCGACATGTCCGCCGAGACTGCCCGGCACCATGGTGAGGTCGGTGGAGACGTCGTACATCCCCGGATAGAGATGACCGAGCAGACCGTGCCGGCCCTGGCGCAGTACCGACCGGACCCCGGCGGCCCTGACCCAGCGGCCGATCCGCTCCCAGGCCCGTTCGTCCTCCAGATGTCCTGAGACCGAGCGGAAGTCCACCCCGACGCGTTCGAAGGTGGAGGCCATCTCCGGCAGCGGGCAGGCGCCGCAGTAGGCGAGCCACTCCCCGGTGCCGAAGGACGCGTGGTCCATCGCCTCGGTGGGCTGGAGGTTGACGAGCAGCACCGGTGCTCCGCTGCGCTGGGCGACCGGTGCCAGCATGGTCGCGGTCATGTACGTCGTGAGGAAGCCGACGATGAGATCGCATCCCGCGGCACGCAGGGTCTCGGCGGCCGCGGCGCCCTCCTCGGCGTCGGAGATGAACCCTGCGTCCACCACATCCGCGTCATGGCCCCGAAGCCGCTCGGCCACCCTGGCAGCCGAGCGGCGCAGTTGCGGCAGCAGCCCGGGGAACTGCGTCCAGTACACGCCGAGTCCGCCCGCGACCAGCCCGATCTTCGGGCGGCGGGCCACGGCGGGTGTGCGTGCGCTCATGTCATGTCCCCCGGCCCTGTCGCTCAGAAGTCGAACTGGTCGATGTTCTTGCTGTCGAAGACGGTGGGCGGTCCGAGGATGACCTCGCCGTCCTTCAGCACGGTGAACTCACCGAGGTCGCCGGCCTTGAACTTCTCCCCCTCGGCTCCGGTGATCTGCCCCGAGGCGAGCGCCGCGGCCGCGTACGAGGCGAGTTTCCCCAGCTTCTTGGGGTCCCAGAGCGCGAACTGGCCGACCGTGCCGTCCTTGACGTACTTGCGCATCTGGTTGGGCGTCCCGAGGCCGTTCACCACGACCTTGCCCTTGTACGAGGAGGCGCTGATGTACCGCGCGGCGGCGGCGATCCCGACCGTGGTGGGCGAGATGATGCCCTTCAGCTTCGGGTACGCCTTGAGCAGCCCCTGGGTCTCCTGGAAGGACTTCTGGTCGTCGTCGTCCCCGTAGGCGACCTTCACCAGCTTCATGTTCTTGTACGCGGGCTTCTTGAGCTCGTCCTTCATGTACGAGATCCAGGTGTTCTGGTTGGTCGCGTTCTGGGTGGCCGAGAGGATCGCGATCTGACCCTTGTGGTGCAGCTGTTCGGCGATGTGCTGGACCTGGCTGCGGCCGATCTGCTCGGAGCTCGCCTGGTTGATGAAGATCTGCCGGCAGTCCTTGGCGGTGTCGGAGTCGTAGGCGACGACCTTGATGTTCTGTTTCATGGCCTGCTTGAGCGGACCGCACACGGCGTTGGGGTCATTGGCCGCGATGAGAATGGCGTTCTGGCGCTGCTGGGTGAGGGTGTTGATGTACGAGACCTGGGAGGAGGCCTTGGCATCGGACGGGCCGACCTCCTTGCCCGTCGAGGCGAACTCCTTGGCCGCGGCGATGCCCGCGTTGTCGACGATCTGCTCGTAGGGATTGTTGATCTGCTTCGGCAGGAAGGCCAGTTTGAGGCCCTTCTTCAGCGGCGCGCCGGGGTTGGCCTTGGCGGCGCCGGCCGTGGGTTTGTCGTCGTTCTTCGCCGAGTCCTTGGTGGTGCCGGAACAGCCCGCGAGGGCGAGGCAGCAAACCGCGGCCGTGGCGGCGATCGTGCGGGTGCGCAGGTTCATGACGGAACAGGCCTCTCTGGTCAGATCTGGTCGGGAAGGTGGCGGCGCTCGGAGACCGCGCTGATGACGCGGGGGGTGAGGACCGACGCGATGAGCAGCAGGCCGGTGACGATCACTTGGACTTCGTTGGACACATCGTTCAGCGTGAGCAGATTGCCCAGCAGCCCGATCAGCAGGACTCCGGCCACCGCGCCGCCCAGGGTGCCCTTCCCGCCGTCGAAGTCGACCCCGCCGAGGAGGACGGAGGCGATGACCACGAGTTCCAGGCCGATGCCGTTGTCGGCGCGGGCGCTCCCGTACCTGAGGGTGTAGACGATCCCGGCGAAGGAGGCGACGAGACCGGAGACCGCGAAGAGCGCGATCTTGATCCTTTTGACCCGGACACCCGCGAAGTACGCGGCGTCCTCCTGGGCCCCGATCGCGAAGAGCGAGCGTCCGAAACCGGTGCAGTGGAGTACGACGGCGGTGATCACCGCGAGCACGACGAACAGCGCGACCGGGTAGGGGACGAAGGTGCCGGGAACCGTCCTGGTGTACGCCGCCCACTGCGCATAGGCGTCGGGGAAGTCGGCCACCGCCTTGTCGCCGAGCACCACCGATGCGAGACCCCGGTAGAGCGTGAGCGTACCGATGGTGACCGCGAGGGAGGGGAGACCGATCCGGGTGACCAGCCAGCCGTTGAGCAGCCCGCCGGCCGCACCGACCAGCAGGCAGACGGGCACGATCAGCTCGAAGGCCCAGCCGGCGTCCCACAGGGCCCCGGCGAGCGCGCTGGAGAGCCCGAGCATGGAGGCAACGGAGAGGTCGACCTGCCCGGCGACGACAAGAAGCGTCATCGGCAGCGCGATCAGTGCGATCTCGGCGGTGTCGTCGAGGGCGGCCGAGAGGTTGGAGGTGTCGGCGAAACCGCCCGTGGTGCCCGCGCCGGCGAGGAAGACGGCGACCAGAAGCACGGTGACCACGGTGTCCCAGCGGACGTACTTGGTGAAAGCGGTCATCGCCTGCTCCTCTTCCTCAGGGCACTGGTGGTGCGCACCTGCACGATGCGGTCGGTGGTGATGGCCGCGAGCAGCAGCACTCCGGTGATCGCCTGCTGCCAGAAGGAGTCGACCTTGAGCACGACCAGGGCGCTGCCGATGGTGGTGAGGAGCAGCGCGCCGAGCGCCGCCCCCCATACCGCCCCGGTGCCGCCGGTGATGGCGACGCCGCCGACCACGACCGCGCTGACGACGGTCAGTTCCCAGCCGTTGGTCGCGTCGGCGACAACGGTGCCGAACCGGGCCAGCCACAGCGCCCCGGCGAATCCGGCGACCGCGCCCGAGAAGGCGTAGGCCGCCAGGATCCTGCGGCGGATGGGGATGCCGGCCAGGCGGGCGGCCTCGGGATTGGAGCCGATGGCGTACAGCTCGCGTCCGCTGCGGTAGGTCCGCAGGAAGTAGCCGGTGGCGACGAGCACCACGGCGGAGATCAGCGGAAGATACGGGATGCCGAGGATGCTCCCCGTGCCGAGGGCGAGCACCGCGTCGGGGACATTGACGGCGTTGATCTGCTCGCCGTGCGCCCAGGCGTGGTCGACTCCCTGGACGACATAGAGCATGCCCAGGGTGACGACCAGCGCGGGCACCCGTCCGAAACTGACCAGCGCGCCGCTCACCAGGCCGCAGACGACCCCCAGTCCGAGACCCAGCAGGACGACGGTGAACGCACTGCGGTCCGTCCCGGAGACGAAGTGCCCGCAGGCGAACGCCGTCAGCCCGGTGACCGATCCGACCGAGAGGTCGATGTTGCGGGTGATCACGACGACGGACTGGCCGACCGCGAGCAGCACCAGGATCGACGAGTTGAGCAGCAGGTCCTTGATGCCCTGGTCGTCGAGAAATCCGGGGTTCGCGATCCATGTGCCGAGGATCAGCAGGACGAGAGCGCCGCCGATGCTGATCTCGCGGGCCCGGAATACGGTGTCGACGAGAGAGCGGGCGCCGTCCCGCGTGGGCGCGGGCTTGTCGAGTGTGGTGGTCATGCGGCCTCGTTCTCCTTCCCGGTGCGCCCGGCGGCCGCGGACATCACCGATTCCTCGGTGGCGTCGGCCCGGGGTATCTCGGCGACGAGGCGGCCTTCGCGCATCACCAGTACCCGGTCCGCCATCCCGAGGACTTCGGGCAGATCGGACGAGACCATCAGCACGGCGAGGCCTTCGGCGGCCAGCGATGACAGCAACCGGTGCACCTCCGCCTTGGTGCCCACGTCGATCCCGCGGGTGGGTTCGTCGACGATCAGCACCTTGGGACCGGTGGCGAGCCATTTGGCGAGAACCACCTTCTGCTGGTTGCCGCCGGAGAGCACACCGACGCTGTCGCCGAGCCTGTTGTATTTGAGCTGCAGCCTCACCGCCCAGTCGGCGGCCCTTGCCGACTCGAGCGTCCGCCGTACGAGTCCGGCGCGGCCGAGGCTGTCCAGGCCGGTGAGCCCGATGTTGCGCTCGATGGACATGTCCATCACCAGACCGCGCTGCCGCCGGTCCTCGGGGACGAGCGCGATCCCGGCATCCATGGCAGCGGTCGGTGAACCGGCGCGCAGCCGCTGCCCGTTCACCGTCACCTCACCCGCATCCGCCCGGTCGACCCCGAACACGGCCTGGACCACCTCACTGCGTCCGGCACCGACCAGCCCGGCCAGTGCGACGATCTCCCCTCTGCGCACATCGAAGCTGACGTCCCGGAAGACGCCCTCGCGGGTCAGCCGGCTGACGGACAGGGCGGTATCACCCGGCGTGGTGAGCGCCTTGGGATAGAGCTCACCGAGTTCACGGCCCACCATGCGCCGGACAAGATCGTCCTCGGTCAGCCCGTCGAGCAGTTCGGTGGCCACCAGCCGGCCGTCGCGCAGTGTGGTCACGCGACGGCAGAGGCGGAACATCTCCTCGAGGCGGTGCGAGATGAACAGCACCGCCGCGCCCTCGGCCCGCAGGGTCTCAACGACCGTGAAGAGGCGGGCGGCTTCACTGCCGGTCAGCGCGGCGGTCGGTTCGTCCATGATCAGAACGCGGGCGTCGAAAGAGAGCGCCTTGGCGATCTCGACGATCTGCTGGTCCGCTATGGACAGCCCACGCGCGGGCCTCTCCGGATCCAGCCGCACACCGAGTCTGCGCATGAGGGCGTCGGTCGCGTCGTGCACGGCCCTGCGGTCGATACGGCGCAGCGTCCGCCGGGGCTGGCGGCCCATGAAGATGTTCTCGGCGATGGACAGATCCGGGAAGAGCGTCGGCTCCTGGTAGATCACGGCGACACCCGCATCGCGGGCGTCGGCCGGGCCGTGGAACTCGACGGGTACGCCATCGAGCAGCACCTGCCCGTGATCGGGCCTGTGAACTCCGGCGAGGATCTTGATCAGGGTCGACTTGCCGGCCCCGTTCTCACCCGCCAGCCCGTGCGCCTCACCGGCGGACAGGCGCAGCGCGACGTTCTGCAGGGCCCGGACCGCTCCGAAGGACTTGGAGACGTCCTCCAGCGCGAGCACGGGAACGGTGTCCGCGCCCGGGTCGGACTTGGTCATGAGAGCTCCTCGGTGACGGACGGCGAGTGTCCCGCTGAACATGAAAGGTTTCAACCCAATGGCACGGAAGCTAGGGCTGATCGTCACGCGACGTCAATGGGTATGCAGCGAAAAATTCGACGACCTTTGAGGCGGTCGATTATCCATGTACCGAACAGTCACGCCATCACAATCATGAAACGATTCATGCGATCGAATGGATCGGGCGCCGTATGAGCCACCCGGAAGGCGCCGCCGGGGGCCCGGACGCAGCAGGTCGGCGGGGGCCCGTGGTCAGGTGGGCAGGGTCCAGCCTGACGGACGCGGCACCGTAGCCGCCCACCGGGGTCCGGCCCGAGGTCGGTTCGATGGGCGCGGTCAGGTGCCGATTCAGTCCGGAGGCCGCAACGGCGCCCGCCCCGATGGGCTGTTCGAGTGCCCGGCTCGCGAGCCGGGCCCCCGTGGCCGGGACGAGCGGTGTCGGTCCGAGTGCGCCTGCCACGGCGCTAGGTTGTCCGTCATGAGCAATCTTGATCGCCGGTCGACCCTCTCCGTCTGTGGCGGCCGTGGCTTCGTCGTGGCCGAGCCGGTACGCGAGCTCCTCAGCCCTCGCCGGGTCAAGCTGGGCGAATCGACCGAGGTACGCAGGCTGCTCCCCAATCTCGGCCGCCGGATGGTGGGTGCGTGGGCCTTCGTCGATCACTACGGGCCTGACGACATCGCTGACGAGCCGGGGATGCAGGTTCCACCCCACCCGCACATGGGTCTGCAGACGGTGAGCTGGCTGCACGAGGGCGAGGTGCTGCACCGGGACAGCATCGGCAGCCTGCAGACCGTCCGCCCGCGTGAGCTGGGGCTGATGACATCGGGCCGGGCGATCAGCCACTCGGAGGAGAGCCCGCGTTCGCACGCCCGCCTGCTGCACGGAGCCCAGCTCTGGGTGGCTCTCCCCGAAGCCCACCGCGCCGTCGAGCCGCACTTCCAGCACCACGCCGATCTGCCGGCCTTGACCGGCCAGGGCCTCACCGCGACGGTGATCCTCGGTGAGCTCGACGGAGCCCGCTCCCCCGGCACCGTGTACAGCCCTCTTGTCGGCGCCGATCTGGCGCTGTCCGCAGGCGCGGAGGTCACGCTGCCGCTCGATCCCGACTTCGAGTACGCGGTGCTGGCGATGTCGGGCGAGGCCCATGTCGACAACGTCCCGGTGGAACCGGGCGCGATGCTCTACCTCGGCTGCGGGCGTACCGGGCTCCCGCTGCGCGGGGTGTCGGACGCGGGTCTGATGCTGCTGGGCGGCGAGCCGTTCGAGGAGGAGATCGTGATGTGGTGGAACTTCGTCGGTCGGTCCAACGAGGAGATCGCGCAGGCGCGTGCGGACTGGATGTCGGGGAACCGATTCGGCGAGGTGGTGGGGTATGACGGCGGCAGGCTCGCCGCTCCGGAGCTGCCGCCCGTACCGCTGAAACCGCGTGGACGCGTCCGCTGATCGCGCCGACGCCTGAGCGCGGCGGCCCCGGCCGGAGGCCGGCCGGGCCGGGACGCACCACCCGTTCGGGGCAGACTTCGGGACAGAAACTGACTGCGACGGCGCTAGTCTGCGATGCCGGAGCGGGCGATGACGTGCTCCACCGTGGCCCGTACGAGGAACTCGCCGGGTACCGCGTTGCGCTGCTGGTAGGCCTCGGCGTTTTCCGGGCCCATGTAGCGGCTCCCGAGCCGGCGGGCCCAGGAGCGCAACGCGGTCGCGTCATCGCTGAGTTCGGCGGTGCCGCGCAACTGCACATAGGAGTAGGGCGGTTCCTGGTCATCGACACAGAGGCTGAACCGGCGTGTGCGACGCAGGGCGCGTGCCTTGACGGAGTCTCCCCAGACGGTGAAAACCACCTGCAGTGCCGCGGAGGTCTCATCGAGCAGGAACCAGACGGGTGTCACATGCGGCTCACCGGAAACGCGGGTGACGGCTAGTTTGCCGGTACGCGTGCCGTGGGAGACGAATCCCCGCCACTCGTCCTCTGTCATGTCGCGCATCGTGCCCGCCCTTCCTGTTCGACTGTTTCGGGTCTGCCCCGTCTGCCCCGTCTGCTCACGGGAAGAGCTGAACCCCACCGCCTGCTCACGCACGCCCCGCGGTGTGCGTTCGAGCCCACCCGACCTGCCGAGGCCGATCGCCCGGGTGACTGCGGCGGGCTCAACTGTGAGCAGGGCGAGGAGATCGAGAAGTACCACGGGTGACCCTGCATCGGTCAACGCCATTACACGGCACGGGTGTTCACCGCGCCGGCCGGTGTCCGTCGCCTCATCGGGGACGCACCTCCGGCCACCGGCGCGTCCCCGCCGCGCGGCCCCGTGAGACCCGCCCGGGTTCAAGCCAGTGGCGCGCCGGATCCGGCACCCGGCTCGGGGCAGCTAGGGCAGCTGGGGCATGAATTGATTCAAATCTCCGTTCCGATGCCGGGAACCCCGGCCCGGCTTCCCCAGTCATGCGCCGATCGCCGCCGCTGAACTGCTCCGCAGTGATGGCAGCACGCCTTGACACAGACCTGGAGGCACTTTACGTTCATCGCGTGAATCGATTCATTCCATGGGCCGGCCTCCGCACATCGCGCTGTACCCCCGTCCGCCCCTGTTCCAGGAGTGACCACCATGTCTGACCTGTCGGCCGTGAAGGCCGCCCTGAAATCGCAGGTGATCGAGACCCCGTCATGGGGCTACGGGAATTCCGGAACCCGGTTCAAGGTGTTCACGCAGCAAGGGGTCCCCCGTGATCCCTTCGAGAAACTGGACGACGCCGCGCAGGTGCATGCGGCCACCGGCGTCGCTCCCGTCGTCTCGTTGCACATCCCCTGGGACCGGGTGGACGACTTCGCCGGGCTCTCGCGGTATGCGAAGGATCTGGGGCTGCGGCTCGGCGGGATCAACGCCAACGTCTTCCAGGACGACGCCTACCGGCTCGGGTCCGTCGCCAACCCCGACCCGGGGGTGCGTCGTCGCGCCATCGACCATCTGCTGGAATGCGTCGACATCATGGATGCCACCGGCTCGCGCGACCTGAAGCTGTGGTTCGCCGACGGCACCAACTACCCCGGCCAGGACGACATCGTCGCCCGGCAGGACCGGCTGTCGCATGCGCTCAGCGAGGTGTATGAGCGCCTCGGCGACGACCAGCGGATCCTGCTGGAGTACAAGCTGTTCGAGCCGTCCTTCTACACCACCGATGTGCCCGACTGGGGGACGTCGTACGCGCACTGCCTGACGCTCGGGGACAAGGCACAGGTCGTGGTGGACACCGGGCATCACGCGCCGGGCACCAACATCGAGTTCATCGTCGCCTTCCTGCTGCGGCAGGGAAAGCTCGGCGGCTTCGACTTCAACTCACGCTTCTACGCCGACGACGACCTGATGGTCGGGGCCGCCGATCCGTTCCAGCTGTTCCGGATCCTCCACGAGGTGGCGAAGAACGACGGGTTCGCCCCGCGCACCGGTGTGGCGTTCATGCTCGACCAGTGCCACAACATCGAGGCCAAGATTCCGGCCGTCATACGCTCCGTGATGAACGTCCAGGAGGCCACCGCCAAGGCGCTGCTGGTCGAAACGGACGTGCTGCGCGAGGCGCAGAACAGCGGTGACGTCCTCACGGCCAACTCCGTGCTGATGGACGCCTACAACGCGGATGTGCGCCCGCTGCTGGCAGAAGTGCGCCAGGAGCAGGGGCTCGACCCGGACCCGGTCGCCGCCTACCGCGCCTCCGGTTGGCAGCAGCGGATCGTCAAGGAGCGCGTCGGTGGCGTGCAGGCCGGCTGGGGCGCCTGAGCGCGCCCGCAGTGCCCCCCGGGCCGTACCCCGGCCACTGCTCCTCCTCCCAGGAACCGAAGGAATCCACGTCATGACGTCATCTCCGCAGGCCGCCGAACTGCTGGCGCGTTCCAACCGCCTGGGTGCCGACCCGCAGAACACCAACTTCGCCGGCGGCAACACCTCCGCGAAGGGCTCCGCCCCCGACCCGGTGACCGGCGCCCCGACCGAACTCCTCTGGGTCAAGGGCTCGGGCGGAGACCTGGGCACCCTCACCGAGTCCGGGCTCGCCGTGCTGCGGCTTGACCGGCTGCGCGCGCTGGTGGACGTGTACCCGGGGGTGGAGCGGGAGGACGACATGGTTTCCGCCTTCGACTTCTGCCTGCACGGCCGGGGCGGTGCCGCGCCGTCCATCGACACCGCCATGCACGGTCTGGTGGACGCCCCGCACGTCGACCACCTGCATCCCGACTCCGGCATCGCACTGGCCTGCGCCGCCGACGGCGAGAAGCTGACAGCCGAGTGCTTCGGCGACAGCGTGGTGTGGGTGCCGTGGCGCCGGCCCGGTTTCCAGCTCGGCCTGGACATCGCCGCGGTGCACAGGGCGAATCCGCAGGCGATCGGCTGCGTCCTGGGCGGGCACGGCATCACCGCGTGGGGCGGAACGTCGCGGGAGTGCGAGGAGAACTCGCTGCGGATCATCCGCCAGGCACAGATGTTCCTGGAGGAGAAGGGCGCTCCTGAGCCCTTCGGCCCGCCGCTCGACGGGTTCGGGCCGCTGCCGGAGACCGAGCGCCGTGAGCGCGCCGCCGCCCTCGCCCCGCTGCTGCGCGGCCTGGCGTCCACCGACCGCCGGCAGGTGGGCCACTTCGACGACAGCTCCCCGGTGCTGGACTTCCTGGCCCGCGCCGAGCATCCCAGGCTCAGCGCGCTGGGTACCTCCTGCCCGGACCACTTCCTGCGCACCAAGGTCCGTCCGCTGGTGCTGGATCTGCCCCCCACCGCCCCGCTGCAGGAGGTGACCGACCGCCTCAAGGAGCTGCACGCGCACTACCGCGGTGACTACGCGGCCTACTACGACCGGCACGCGACGCCCGGGTCACCGCCGATGCGCGGCGCTGATCCGGCAGTCGTTCTGGTTCCCGGCGTGGGGATGTTCTCCTTCGGCAGGGACAAGCAGACGGCGCGGGTCGCGGGCGAGTTCTACCTGAACGCGATCAACGTGATGCGCGGTGCGGAAGCGGTGTCCCGGTACACCCCGATCGAGGAGTCGGAGAAATTCCGCATCGAGTACTGGTCGCTCGAGGAAGCGAAGCTCCAGCGGATGCCCGGGCCCAAACCGCTGGCTGCCCGGGTCGCACTGGTCACCGGAGCGGGATCCGGTATCGGAAAGGCCATCGCCCACCGGCTGGCGGCCGAGGGTGCCTGTGTGGTGGTCGCCGACCTGAACGCGGAGACCGCCGCCGCTGTCGCCGCGCAACTGGGCGGCCCCGACCGGGCTGTCGCCGTGAGTGTCGATGTGACCGACGAGGACCGGATCACGGCCGCATTCCAGGAGGCCGCACTCGCCTTCGGCGGCGTGGACCTGGTCGTCAACAACGCCGGTATCTCGATTTCCAAGCCACTGCTCGAGACCAGTGCCCACGACTGGGACCTTCAGCACGACATCATGGCCCGTGGTTCCTTCCTGGTCTCCCGGGAAGCCGCCCGCCTCATGATCGACCAGGGACAGGGAGGCGACATCGTCTACATCGCCTCGAAGAACGCGGTGTTCGCCGGCCCCAACAACGTCGCCTATTCGGCCACCAAGGCCGACCAGGCACATCAGGTGCGGCTGCTGGCCGCAGAGCTCGGCGGCCACGGCATCCGCGTCAACGGCGTCAACCCTGACGGCGTGGTGCGCGGCTCGGGCATCTTCGCCGCCGGCTGGGGCGCACAGCGCGCCGCCGTGTACGGGGTGGAGGAGGACAAGCTCGGCGAGTTCTACGCCCAGCGCACATTGCTCAAGCGCGAGGTGCTGCCCGAGCACGTCGCCAACGCGGTCTTCGCACTGACCGGCGGCGACCTCACGCACACCACCGGCCTGCACATCCCCGTCGATGCCGGTGTGGCCGCCGCATTCCTGCGCTGAGGGATACCGGCCCCGTAACCCCCACGTCGCTCCGCTGCGTACCGAACGAGGTAGCCACCGTGCCGTCCCCCAGTCACTCCTCCGCCTCACACCCGGTATTCGCCGCTGCCGACCTGGGCGCCACCAGTGGACGGGTGATGATGGGCCGGGTGGGGCGAGAGCATCTGAGCCTGAGTGAGGCGCACCGCTTCCCGAACCGGCCGCTGCGTCTGTCCGGCGGCCTGCACTGGGATGTACAGAGTCTTTTCCGGGGTGTACTGGACGGGCTGCGGGCCGTGTCGCAGTCCACTGATGTCCTGTCGGTCGGGGTGGACAGCTGGGCGGTGGACTACGGTCTCCTCGACGCGGACGGACATCTGCTGGGCAACCCCTACCACTACCGGGACAGCCGCACCGAGAGTGCGGTCCCTGAGGTATGGGCGTCGGTGCCCCCGGAGGAGCTGTACCGCATCACCGGTCTCCAGCACCTGCCGTTCAACACGGTCTTCCAGCTCGCCGCGGCCGGCGGGAGCGCTCAGCTCGCGGCGGCACGCACCTTGTTGCTGATCCCCGACCTGATCGTGCACTGGCTCACCGGCTCCGTGGGTGCCGAGGCCACCAACGCGTCCACGACCGGTCTGTTCGACGCCCGGTCGGGCACATGGTCCGCCGCTCTCCTGGAACGCCTGGCCATCAACCCTTCGCTGCTGCCGCCGATACGCCTGCCGGGCGAGGCCGCGGGGACGCTGCTGCCCCAGGTGGCGGCCAGGACCGGCCTGGCCGGAAGCACCCCGGTGACCACCGTCGCCTCCCACGACACGGCGTCGGCCGTCGCCGCGGTGCCGGCTCGCACCGACCGCTTCGGCTACATCTCATGCGGCACCTGGTCACTGGCCGGACTCGAACTGGACGCGCCGGTCGTGACCGAGGCGTCCAGGGAGGCGAATTTCACCAACGAACGGGGAATCGACGGCACTTACCGCTTTCTGCGCAACATCATGGGGATGTGGCTGCTCTCCGAGACGCAGCGGGTCTGGTCGGCTCGCGGCCTGCCCACCGATCTGGGGCGGCTGCTCGCGCTGGCGGCACGGGCCCGTCCCTTCGGCGCGCTCGTCGACCCCGGCGCGCCGGAGTTCCTGCCACCGGGCGACATGCCCGCCCGCATCACCGCGTACTGCGTCAGAACAGGCCAGCAACCGCCCCCCGATCAGGGTTCGATGGTCCGGTCGATCATCGAGAGCCTGGCGTTGGCGCACCGTGCCGCACTGTTCACGGCCGCCGAGCTGTCAGGGCGCGAGATCGACGTGGTGCACCTGGTCGGCGGGGGCAGTCGTAACGAACTGCTGTGCCAGCTCACCGCCGATGCCACCGGGCTGCGCGTGATCGCCGGTCCCACCGAAGCGACCGCGCTCGGCAACGTACTCGTGCAGGCGCGGGCCCACGGCCTGGTGGGCGACCGGAGCGACATGCGGAGGCTGGTGGCCGGCACCCAGCATCTGCGCCACTACCAGCCGTGCGGCAGTCGGCGGTCCTGGGCCGAGGCGGCCGCCCGGGTGGGCCTCGGCTGATCCGCCCCACCCGGCGGACACCGGCCGCGGGCCGGCCGGTGTCCGCCGGGTGTCCGAGATCGGATGACGAGGGCGGCCGGACCGCGCGCCGACAACTGCCGCCCGCGGAAGCCGGCAACCGCAGGGACGTGCGGGCTCGCCGGGGCCCCCACCCACCGAAGGACCCGCGCCCGCCGTCAGGCGGTGGCGGGCGCCGGGGTGCCCAGCGGGTCCCGTCGTTCGGGCATGGCGAGGCTGACCATCCGGTGCCACCCTCCGAACCGCTCATATCCGTACAGGGAGTTGATGCCCGCGGCCAGCACGGCCGATTTGCTCCTCGGCCAGCCGAGGATGCGGCCCATCTGCTCCATCACCGCTAGACCGACCTTCCGGTACTCCTGGATCTCCGCCATGGCGCTCTCCCGCAGGACCGCCCTGATGGTCTGCCCATGGCCCATCATCACCAGGCGCAGAAGTTCCTCGTGGCAGTAGGCGAGGTGGTTGTCCTCGTCCTTGCAGATCATCCGCACCGCCCGGCCGATGTCCTGCTGGTCGCCGACGTACTTCACCAGCGCGTTCATCTGGTCGGATGCCCGTTGTTCGGTGACCCGGCTGTGCGAGAGGTAGACGACGATGTCTCTCTCCGAGAGGCGGTCGTCCCGGCGCAGCTTCTCGTGGCTCAGCCCGATGCCCCTCCGCTCCAGAAGCATGGTGTAGTCCATCTCCCGCGGTACCTCAACGGGCTCCAGACCGCGCTTCTTGAGCAGCGCGTTGAAGATCCTCCCGTGCTTGTCCTCGTCGGCTCCGTGCCGGGCGATCTTCGGTGCGAGATCGGCCATGGTTCCCGGGACGAGCGCGGCGATACGGCCGTTCTCCCAGCCGCCCTGCGATTCCCCGCCCGCCGCAATGGAACAGAAGAGCCTGAAGGCCTCGTCGCTGCGGACGATCTCCTGGAAAATGCCACGCGCCGAAAGCACCACAGCCACCTCCACGCCGATACCTGACAGAAGTGATTCAAATCCCCCGTCGGATGACCTGCAATGTGAGGTCGGGCGGGCTCGGCCGAACGAAGGAACACTGGCGCTCCGGCGTCATTGCCTCAGCCTCCGAAACCACCGCTCCCGAAACCGCCGCCCGAGTTCTCGTTCCACTCACGCGGCTTGTCGGACGAACTCGTACGTGTGCCGCCGTTGCCCTTGAGCTCGTGCGGGAGGATCCGGTCATGCGCCTGGCGCGGCATCTCATCGGGCTCCCGGACCTCGGTGACCTCCCACACCGGGCCGCCCTCCGGCAGCTTCGGCTGCTCGTCCGGGCGGGGGGTGCGGGACTCACGCGCCCTGATCCGGCGTCCCCACGCGAAAGCAGCGATGAGCACGCCCACGACGATCAGCCCCACTACCGGAGCGATGATGAGGTTCAACCCCGGGGAGGCGGCGAAGTCCCATTGCGACAGGTTCATACTTCGCCGATACCCCGGAGGTAAATACCTTTAACGCTACTTTTATATTTTTTGCACAACAATGTCCCTTTTGCGCTTCCCGCCTCACCCCTGGCCGTCAGCGTCGTGGCGATCGGCGGCCGCCTCGTCCCCCCGGTCCTTCGCGTGATCGGCTCGGGCCGCCAGCTGCCCCTGGAAGTAGGCATCGGCAGCGGGGTCGTAGGCACCCGCCTCATCGGCCAGCAGCTGCACGATGCGCTCCCACTCCTCGACCTCGGCGGTGGCACGTACGGCGCCGTCGCCCTGTGCGCGGTCGCCGCTCCCGGTGCCCTCCAGCCGGCTCCTGGCTTCCTTCAGCCCGGCCTTGGCCTCGTGGTGCGTCAGGCCCCTGGCCCTGCGGCGCACCTCGGCGCAGCCCGCCTTCTCCTCGTCCCCCGGCGGAGCCGGTTCGGCGTCGGCCCCATCGGGCTCCCCGACAAGCTGGTCCTTCGTCTCTGCCATGCGCTGCCTCACTCGAGTCGCTTCGGTCAATGCAGCGTTCCCCCGAAAACGGCGCTCAGCCGCGTTCGGCGCATCTGGAACCGGCCCGTGAACACACTTCAGCCCGGCAGAGGGACAGCGGCCAGGCTCAACCGGTCCGGACATCCGTCGTGGGCGGCGGACTCGAGTGAGGAGGGCGGACGCGTGCGATGAGAAGGGCCACGTCGTCCTGCTCATCCGGATTGCGGAGCTCACGCAGCAGCCGGTCACAGGTGTCCTCCAGCGTCCGGTCGGGGGTGCGCAGCAGTTCGAGGAGAGCATCCAGCCTGGCGTCGATGTCCTCGTCGCGGGTTTCGACAAGACCGTCCGTGTAGAGCACCAGCCGGTCTCCCGGAGCGAGGTCGATGGTGAGGTCCCGGAAGGGGATACCGCCCACGCCCAGCGGTGCGCCGGTGGGCAGGTCGAGCAGGTGCGGGACGCCCGCTGCCGGCACCAGGACCGGTGGAAGATGACCGGCGGTGCTCACGCAACACTGCCCTTTGTCCGGGTCGAAGACTGCATAGACACAGGTGGCGAGCCAGGGGTCCAGGTCGGCGATGATCCCGTCGAGGTGCCGCAGGACTTCGGCGGGATCGAGGGCGAGTCTGGACAGCGTCTGGGTAGCGGTACGCAGTCGCCCCATGGTCGTGGCGGCGTAGATGCCACTGCCCATGACGTCGCCCACCACCAGCGCGGTCCTGCCGTCACGCAGCGGAATGATGTCGAACCAGTCGCCGCCCACCTCGTAGCCGGAACCCGCCGGTTCGTAGCGGGACGCGGCCTCGAGTCCGACGAGGTCGCCGGGCGTCCGGGGAAGCATGCTGCGCTGCAGGGTCAGCGCGGTCTCCCGCTGCTGGCGGTAGAGACGTGCGTTGTCGATGCACACCGCGGCGCGAGCGGCCAGTTCGCTTGCCAGCAGGGCGTCGTCCTCGGTGAAGGGCAGCGTGTTGCGGGCGCGTTTGAGGTCGAGAGCGCCCAGCACCTCGCCGCGCGCGATCAGCGGGACCGCCAGGTACGAATGGACTCCGGCTTCGGTGAGAAGTGCCGCCGCATGGCTGTCGCGGGCCACGCTTGACATCTTCTCCGCGTCGAGGTGCGGCTCCCTGACCGGTCTGGCGGTGCGCACGCAGCGGGTGACCAGCCGGTCCGCACCGTAGTGGGCCGCTTCCCCCGGCGGATCGGCCGCGTCCGTCGCGACGGTCGGGTAGGCGGAGGCGACAGCCAGGGCCCGGATGGCCGCCGGACCCTCCTTCCGGCTCGGCTGGCCCTGCAGCACCGTGTCGAGGACGTCCACGGCCGCGATGTCGGCGAGCGCGGGCACGGCCACATCCGCCAGCTCGCGGGCCGTCTGCTCAAGATCAAGGGTGGTACCGATCCGTACCGAGGCGTCCGCGACCAGGGCGAGACGGTGCCGCGCCCGCTCCGCCTCGGCCGCCGCCCGGTACCGGTCGGTCACGTCGATCACCGAGACGGCGAGGCCCAGAATCCGGCCACCCGAGTCCTCGAGCCGGTACAGCGAAACCGACCAGGCGCGGTCGGCCCCGGGTTCGGCGGCGTTGTGACCCACCACCTGCCGGTCCACCTGCGGTGTGCCGGTCTCCAGGACCTGCCGCATCTGCGCCTCGATCATTTTGGCGTCGACGAAGGGCAGGATCTCCCCGACCCGTCGGCCGATGCGGTCTCCCGCGCTCTGGCCGTCCATCCGTTCCAGCGCGGCGTTGATGGTCCGATACCGAAGATCGGTTCCCACCACTGCCAGCCCGATCGGCGACTGCTCCACCAACCGCACGGACAGCGCGAGGTCCCGCTCCACCCGGCGCAGCGTCTCCTGGTCCGTGGCGAGCCCCAGGGCGTAGAAGTCCCCGAGGTCGTCGAGCAGCCGCATGTTGCGGAACTCCAGCAGCCGTGTGGTTCCGTCCTTGTGCCGTACGGGGAATACCCCCGCCCAGCTCTCCCCACTGCTCATCACCTGGGAGAACAGCCTCAGCACGAGATCGAAATGCCTCTCGGCGACCATGAGCTGAGCGCCGTACTGGCCCAGCGCCTCATCGGCGGAGTAACCCAGCAGATGCTCTGCCTGCGGGCTCCACAGCACAACACGCCCTTCGGCATCCAGCACCATCGCAGCGACCCCGAGGACGTCCAGCAGCCCTCCGGTCGACGAGGGGACCACACCTGCCTGCGCTTCGTCATCGCCGGCCGCAAACTCCTCGGTGCCGCCCATAGCCGACCTTTCCCTGCCGTCACTGCGTCGGACCCGTGCTGACCGTCGCCTTCCATGGTCCCCCCGCAGCGGCTGCACCCGCAGTGCGACGGACCTGGCGCACTGGACCGTACGCCGGAAACCTCACTGGAAGGGCGGGCTATCTTGGATCCGTTCCCAAGGAGGCTGTGATGACGGAGCCCGAGCGCAACCTCAGCGACTCGCTTGAGCTGCATTTGGCTTATCTGGACTATTACCGATCGGAGATCGAGAACAAACTCACCGGCCTCAGCAGAACAGACCTCAGGTCCAGCCGCCTGCCGTCCGGCTGGACGCCGCTGGAGCTCCTCAAGCATCTGGTGTTCATGGAGCGCAGGTGGCTGCGCTGGGGCTTCGCCGGAGAGCAGGTGGACCAGCCGTGGGGCGACTCCGCCGGGGGAGATCCGGACGGCCGCTGGAAGGTCGAGCCCGGGGAGACCCTCCCGGAACTGCTGGCTCTGCTGCATGCCGGAGGCGAGAACACCCGCTCGATCGTCACCGGCGCCGACACCTCCGCGCCCGGCACGGTCGGAGGCAGGTTCGGCGCGGACGAGCAGCCGACGCTGAACTGGATCCTCTTCCATGTACTCCAGGAGTACGCCCGGCACGCCGGACACCTCGACATCGCACGTGAGCTCTCCGACGGCGCAGCCGGAGAGTGACAGCCTGCGCCGACCACGCCCACCCGGCAGGCCCCGGTGAGGACCGTACGGGCGCGAGCGACACTGCGCACATATACGTAGGAATGAACGGTTCCTGGCACGGATGCCGGTCGGCGCCCCCACCATGACTTCCATGGACACGTCACTCCGGGGCTTCCCGGGGCAGGGGGAATCGGCCACGAGAAGCGGACGTCCGACCGCACTGGCCGCGATGGCCGCGGTTTCGCTCATCGGCACCGTGCCCGCCGGACCGGCGCACGCCAGGGTGTCCGCCGCAGGTGCCGCTGCCTGCACGCCATCGATCAGGGTGCTGCACTCGCTGCCGGACACCGGAAGCAGCCAGGTGAACGGCTTCGGTCCGCGGGGCCTGACGGTCGGCGTCTCGCAGTCACTGCCGGTCTGCTGGACCGGCCGGTCGGTGCACCGGGTGCCGCTGCCGTCCGGATAGACCACAGGGCAGGTCGAAGCGGTCAACCGGCACGGACTGATGGTGGGAAGTGCGGGGCACGGCCCGAACGGACCGTCGGCCGCGTTCAGTTACCAGCCGGGCGCACGGACGGTACGCCTTCTGCCCGGCGGCAGCCACGCAACCGCGGTCAACACCGGGCTGATCACCGGTTCCGGGGAAGGTGTGGAAGCGGTCGTGTGGACGTGCGCTCTGCGGCAGGCCCGTGCCCCGGAGCCCACGCAGCGGGACGCCCGCCGGGTCGTCTCGTGATGTGCGAGTCCCGCTCATGACCTCGAGGCTGCCCGTTGTTCCCATTTCGGTATCCAGATGTTGGTATCGGGTGAGTCCGGTCGTCTGGAGTCGAGGTAACGGCGCAGCTCGATGAGCGCGGGATGGGGGTTGTCGCCACGCCAGATCAGTGACATCGGGTAGACGGGCGCCGGGTCACGTATCGGTATGCGCCTCAGGTCATAGCTGTCGGGCCACAGATACCGCGAGCCTTCACCGACCAGGGTCGCCAGGTCCGAGGAGCCTGCGATCTCGGCCAGCAGCGCCTCGTTCCCGAAGACGGGTCCGATCACGTCGATGGTGACGCCGAAAGCGGTGGCGAGTTCGTCGTAGTAGGCGGCCACCTCGCCGCGAGCGTCCAGACCGGGCATGCGGATCCGGTGTCCGGCGAGTTGCCAGGGCGTGACGGCGCGGGCGCAGGCGAGCGGGTGGCCGGGTCCGACGAGGAGCTGATGCGGCTCGTCGATCACCCGGACAGCCCTGATCGCCCCGGGCAGCCGCTGCTGAGCGGGAACGCCGTGGAAGGTGACGTCGATCGTCCCGGCTTCGACAGCGGCGATCGCGCCGTCGACGTCGGTGTCCAGGGTCACCACATCCAGTTCGGTCCCGGGATGTATGCGGTAGAAGTCCTGGAGAAGCCCCGCTGTCACGATCCGCCGGTTGACGACATCGACGCGCAGAGCGCGCCGGCCGGGGCGGACGGACGCATCGGCCCGCTCTGCGACCCGGAGAAGTTCACGGGCGTGAGGCAGGAATGCCTGGCCGTCGATGGTGAGCCCGGCGCCGCGGGCGGTGCGGGTGAACAGGCGCACATCCAGGTCTCGCTCCAGTGCGGCGATGCGCTTGGAGACGGCCTGCTGGGTGATCGACAGCGCAGCGGCGGCCTGCTGGAACTGGCCGGCTTCGGCAGCAGCGACGAAGGTGCGCACGGCGTCGAGGTCCATCCACGTGACTCTACTGGGACAACACATGGTTGTGGCTCGCCGCCGGGTCGGTTGTTTGCTCCCCCCTCGCAGGCATTGATTTGATGCGCAGCGATCCAACGACGAGTTGTGTCATGCGAAAGGAAGGTGCGCACCGTGGTGGCGAGACGGTCACTGGGGCGGCAGTTCGGCTGGCTGTGGGCGGCCTATGCGGTCAGTGCCTACGGCACCGCGCTGGGGTTCGGGGCGGTCCCGCTGATCGCCGTGCTGGCGTTGCATGCCGGCCCGGCCGAAGTGTCCGCACTGGCTGCGGTGGGGCCTGCGGTGGGTGCGCTGATCGCGGTGCCACTCGCGCCGTGGGTGGAGTTCCGGCGCAAGCGCCCGGTCATGATCGCGATGGACCTGACCCGGCTTGCGGTCCTGGCGACGATCCCGGTCGCCTACGCCCTCGGCCGGCTCGGGTTCGTCCAGCTGTTCGTGGTCTCGGCCGTGGTCGCCGCATCCAAGATCGCCTTCAACGCGGCCGCCGGCGCCTACCTGAAGGCCCTCGTCCGGCCGGATGACCTGCTCGTGGCCAACGCGCGGTTCGAGTCCACGAACTGGAGCTCCATCGCGGTCGGGCCACCGCTGGGCGGCATGGCGATCGGGCTGTTCGGACCGGTCACCACCGTGGCGGCCGACGCGCTCAGTTATCTGTTCTCCGCGCTGGGCATCACCGCGATTCGCGGCCGGGAGGAACCACCGCAGACCACCGGCAGGAGCCCGGTCCGGGCGGGCGCCCTGCTTGACGGCTGGCGGCACATCCTGGGCGATCCCGGTCTGCGGCCGCTCTACCTCAACAACATGCTCGTCGCCGGTCTGATCATGGCCACCGAGCCGCTGCTGGCGGTGCTCCTCCTTCGTCAGCTCGGGTTCGCACCCTGGCAGTACGGCCTCGCCTTCGCCGCCCCCTGTGTCGGCGGACTCATCGGCTCCCGGCTGGCCCCCCGCGTCGTGGCCCGCTACGGCCGTCATGGCGTCTTCCGGACCGTCGGCACCCTGCGCGCCATCTGGCTCATCGGCCTGGCCTTCGTCCGTCCCGGCGTCGTCGGGCTCGTCACCGTGATCGCTGTCGAGCTGGCGATCATCGTCAACATGAGCCTGTACACCCCGGTGCTCGCCACCTACCGGCTCGAACACACCCCCAGGCGGCTCGTCGCCCGCACCCTGTCGGCCTGGTCGATCGGCCAGCAGGCGTCCATCGCCGTCTTCACCGCGCTCGGCGGGCTGCTCGCCGGCGTCACCAGCCCGCGCACCGCTCTCACGGTAGCGGGACTGCTCATCCTCACCAGCCCGCTGCTACTGCCCCGCCGGCGGCGTCCCGCACCCGTGGACGACCGCGAACCGGCCGCATCCGGCCCGGGCCCTCAACAACCGAACCCGAGCAGTACGCCGGCACAGCCGTGACGCGTCCGAGCCCGAACGCCGGCGAAGCGGACTTCCCCGACAGCTCCCAGACCGAGGATGCGGCGGAACGGACTTTCGAGCACAGTCGGCGCCTCCGCTGCCGGATCATGACAGCGTGGAGTGCAGCACGGCGAACCACGCACGGCTCTCATGATCCAAGGAGCGTCCCCAGTGTCGGCACAGCATGCCCGTCAGAACCTCTCTTTCCCCAGCGCCGAGGGCACCGCGTACGGCTATCTCGCACTGCCGGATTCCGGCAGCGGCCCCGGCGTGATCGTGATCCAGGAGTGGTGGGGTCTCACCGACCACATCGCCGATGTGGCGGACCGGTTCGCCCGGGCGGGGTTCGTGGCGCTCGCCCCGGATCTGTATGGGGGAAGGACGGCCCATGACTCGGACGAGGCGGCCCGCATGATGTCCGAACTCCCCACCGGGCACGCGGTGGAACTGCTG
Source organism: Streptomyces sp. NBC_00344 (assembly GCF_036088315.1). NCBI lineage: Bacteria > Bacillati > Actinomycetota > Actinomycetes > Kitasatosporales > Streptomycetaceae > Streptomyces > Streptomyces sp. NBC_00344. Next base: position 567,010 of record NZ_CP107996.1, read on the forward strand.
TCGGGAGCGGTCACCCAGTTGCTCGCCCGGGACGAGGTGACCGGCAGTCAGGTGGGTGCGGTCGGCTTCTGCATGGGCGGCGGTTTCGTCCTCACCCTCGCCGCCCACGACCCGAAGGTCGGGGCGGCGGTGCCGTTCTACGGTGTCATTCCCGGTCCGCTCCCCGACTTCTCCGGGCTCAGGGCCGAAGTGCTCGGGCACTACGGAGAGCGGGACACGACCGTCCCGCCCGAGTCACTCGATGAACTGCGGTCGGCGATCGAGCGGCAGTCGGGAACCGTGCCGGTGTTTCATCTCTACCCGGCCGGTCACGCCTTCTTCAACGACCGGCGGCCGGAGGCCCATGACGCGGGGGCGGCCGCGCTGGCGTGGGACCGTACGCTGTCCTTTCTGCACACAGCACTCGACAGCGCCGGGGACGGCCGTCCGTAGCGCGAGAAAACGCCGCATCCGCTCAACCGGCAGGCCGGCGGAGCGGATGCGGATGCTTCCGGGTGTGCGGTCAGCGGTCCCCGGCAGCGGGAACCCTGCCCGGCTCCTGCTCCCCCGCCTTGGCCAGATAGCGTCCGATCAGCATCCTGTAGAACGCGGCTCCGAGCACTCCGCCGATCAGCGGTCCGACGATCGGCACCCAGAAGTAGAAGTTGTTGTATTGATCCCGCCAGGCCGTGTTGTAACCGGTGATGTAGCTGGCCAGTCGCGGCCCGAGGTCACGCGCCGGGTTGATGGCGTAGCCGGCGTCCGTGCCCCAGGCCATGCCGATGGCCACCACGATCAGACCGATGATGAACGGCGCCATGTTGGCCCCCGGCGGATTGTTCAGCAGATCGGTGACAGCGAAGATCACGAAGAGCAGGATCCCGGTACCGATGATCTGGTCGCGCAGCGCGCCCCACTCACTGATCGGGAACGAACCGTTACCCGGCAGGGTCGAGAAGACGAACTGCGACTTGAAGGTGTGGCCGGGGTCGAACTTCGCCAGCATCTCCGTGTAGTTCCAGCGGACCAGCAGGGCGGCAACGAAGGCCCCGGCGATCTGCGCGATCACGTAGGGGCCCACCTTGCGCCACGAGAAGTCCTTGAACACGGCGAGCGCGAGCGTGACGGCCGGATTGAGATGGGCTCCGCTGAGCCGTCCGGCCACATAGATGCCCAGCGTGACACCCAGGCCCCAGGCCCACGAGATGCTGTCGTGGTCGCCGAGTTCGGCCGTGACCACCTGGGCCACCACACCGCATCCGAAGAGAATGAGGATGAATGTGCCGGCGAACTCCGCGGACATCTCACCCACAAGACCGGATTTCATAAAGCCTTTTGACATGAGCAACTGCCTCCAGTCCGTCCCCGGCTGCGTTCGTACGACGATAGGCGCGAAACCTGCGGGACGGCAGACCGGCGCAGCGATCCGGTTCACCAAAGGCCTTGCGGCTACTGGGCCGTGCCGCATTCTGCGGCACGTCCGAATGGGGCACGGTTCGGCCGAACGGGGCATGGCGCGGCCGGCCGGAGAGCGAGATCCTTCAGTGCCCGCCCGCTCCCGGGCCCACGCCGCGCGGATCGTCGGCGGGGTCGGCGCACCCCACCGTGGTCAGCGCGAACAGGGCACACAGGAGGGCGGCGGCTGCCCCGAGCGGTTTCATGTCCCTCATGGTGCAAGATCCGCTCGGACCGGCACCAGAGTCCGAGCGGCCCGGCCCGAGGCCGTCCGCAGCGTCGAACACAGGTGACCCAGCCAGGAGTTCGGAGCCGGGCCTGCCACGGACCGGCCCGTCTCAGCGGCCGGGCCGGTGCGTCTGGGGGTCCCCTGTCACCTTTCCCGGGTTGAAGAGGTGCAGCGGATCGAGCGTGTCTTTCACCGCGCGCTGTATCGCACAGACCTCGGGCCCCAGTTCGCGCTCCATGCCGCCACGCTTGAGCAGCCCGACCCCGTGTTCACCTGTGACGGTGCCGCCTGCCGCGATCGCCGCCTCCAGCAGTTCCTCGAAGGCCGCCTGGGCTGCGCGCCTGGCCACTTCGTCGCCGGGCGGGGTGATCAGCAAGGGGTGGAGATTGCCGTCGCCGGCGTGTGCGATGGTGGCGATACGGACACCGTGCCGCACCCCGATCTCCTCGATGCGGGCCAGCATGGAGGAGACTTCCGAGCGTGGGACGCAGATGTCCTCGGTCAGGACCGGCCCCAGCCGCTCCAGTGCCGGGTAGGCCAGCCTGCGTACCTCGAACAGCGCCTCGGCCTCCACCGCGTCGGTGGACTGTTCGGCCCAGAGGGCGCCCGCATCGGTGAACGCCTCCGCGACCGCCCGCGCGTCCGTGTCGCCGGCGTCGCCCGGCGTGTCGATTCTGGCCAGCAGCAGTGCGGCTGCCCCGGGCTCGATGCCCAGGTGCTTCCACTCCTCGACCGCCTCCATGCAAGAGCGGTCGAGGAGTTCCAGTGCGGCCGGCTGGAGCCCGCGCCGTGTGCACAGGGCCACGGCGGCGCCGGCCTCGACCAGTCCGTTGAACGCGCCGACGACCGTACGCGGGTCGGCCGCCGGTGCGGGCCGCAGCCGCAGGGTGATCCGGGTGATCACGCCGAAGGTGCCCTCGGACCCGACGAACAGGCCGGTCAGGTCGTAGCCGCTCACGCCCTTCGTGGTGCGCCTGCCGAGCCGCACCCGGGTGCCGTACTCCCCGGCCGGACCGCCCATCACCGCCTCGATACCGAGGACGTAGTCACGGGTCACCCCGTACTTCAGACAGCACAGGCCCCCGGCGTTCGTTGCGACATTCCCGCCGATCGTGGACCAGGGGGCGCTGGCCGGATCCGGCGGATACCAGAGGCCGTGCTGGGCGACCGCCGCCTTCAGGTCGTTGTTCACCACTCCCGGTTCCACCACGGCCAGCAGGTTCTCGCTGTCGATCTCAAGGATCCGGTTCATCCCGGAGACGTCCAGGACCAGACAGCCGTCGGTCGCGTTGGCGCCACCGGAGAGCCCGGTGCCTGCCCCGCGGACGACGATCGGAACGGCGAGCCGGGCGCAGGCTCGCACCACGCGCTCCACCTCATCGGCGGACACGGCCCGCACGGCCGCCAGGGGCTTACCGACCGGTGCCCACTCCGCCTCGTCGTGGCCGATCCCGGCGAGCACGTCATCGTCTCCGATGAGCACACTCCCCGGCAGTTCGGCGGCCAGGTCGTCCAGGAGCTTCTTGTCGTGTGCCGTACTGATGTCTTCCTCCTCGTCCGCCGGCGACCCTACCCAGGCACAATCGGACGAGGAGGCACAGGGGCCCATGCCGGACGCCCCCCGGCGGGACACCGAGGGACCGCCCGGTACCGCCGTTCATCCCCGGTACGTCTCCAGCAGCCGCAGCCAGACCTCACTGATGGTGGGATATGCCGGTACCGCGTGCCACAGGCGGTCGATGGGGACCTCTCCCGCAACCGCCACCGTCGCCGAGTGCAGCAGCTCGCTCACACCGGGGCCGACGAACGTGGCGCCCAGCAGCACCTCCCGGTCCGCATCGACGATCATCCGGGCGTGTCCGCGGTAACCGTCCGCGTACAGTCCGGCGCCGGCGACGCCCGACATGTCGAAGTCCACGGCCGTGGCGCGGTGGCCGGCTCGTTCGGCCTCGGCGAGCGTGAGACCCGCCGACGCAGCTTCCGGATCGGTGAAGACCACCTGGGACACCGCGGCATGGTCGGCGGTGGCGGAGTGTGCTCCCCAGCGGTCCGTCTCGAGGAGCGGCACCCCCTGCGCCCTGGCGGTGATCGCGGCACCGGAGATCCTCGCCTGGTACTTGCCCTGATGGGTGAGGAGTGCCCGGTGGTTGACATCGCCGACCGCGTAGAGCCAGTCGAAGCCTTCGACGCGGCAGCTGTCGTCCACGGAGAGCCACGAACCCGGCTCAAGACCCACGGTCTCCAGGCCGATGTCCTCGGTGCGCGGGGCCCGGCCGGTGGCGACCAGGATCTCGTCCGCCTCGATCCGCTCGCCGCCTTCGAGTACCACCGTCACCGGCCCTGTGCCGCGTTCGACGGAGACGACAGTGGCGCCCGTCCTGACATCCGCGCCCGCCTCGGTGAGTGCGGCGGCGACCAGCTCACCGGCGAACGGCTCCATCTTCGGCAGCAGTCCCCCGCCGCGCACCAGCAGCGTCACCTGTGACCCGAGGGCCTGCCAGGCGGTGGCCATCTCGACACCCACCACTCCGCCCCCGACGACCACCAGCCGTCCGGGTGCCGCCTTGGCGCTGGTCGCCTCCCTGCTGGTCCAGGGCCGCGCGTCGGCGAGACCCGGGGTGTCGGGCACCACGGCCCGGCTGCCGGTACAGACGGCCACCGCGTGCCGGGCGGTCAGTACGCGGGATTCCCCGTCCGGATCTGTGACAGTCACCGTTCTGCGGCCCGAGAGACGTCCGTGACCCCGGTAGAGGTCGGCGCCGATGCTGTCCAGCCAGTCGACCTGCCCGTCGTCCTTCCAGTGCGAGGTGTACTCGTCGCGGTGTGCGAGGACGGCCGCCGTGTCGAGCGGCCCCTGCACCGCCTGGCGCAGCCCGGGGACCTTGCGGGCGTCGGCGCGCGCGGTCACCGGCCGAAGCAGCGCCTTGCTGGGCATGCAGGCCCAGTAGGAACACTCGCCGCCGACCAGTTCGCTCTCCACGATCGCGGCGCTCAACCCCCCGGCCCTGGCCCGGTCGGCCACGTTCTCGCCCACCGGGCCCGCTCCGACCACAACAACGTCGTACTCCGTACTTCCCCTGGAATCCGTCATGGGGCCAGTCTGGTGCCGGGTGTGCCGTGAGGCCACATGGGCAGTCGGAATACGTCAGAGAACAACGCGGTTGACGCGGGCACGAGTACCCCGGTCAGCCAGGAAAGGCGGAACCAGCATGAGCACGGTCGAACTCACCAAGGAAAACTTCGACGATGTCGTTACGGACAACGACTTCGTCCTCATCGACTTCTGGGCTTCCTGGTGCGGGCCGTGCCGTCAGTTCGCCCCGGTCTACGAAGGCGCGTCGGAGCGCCACGCCGACCTGGTCTTCGCCAAGGTCGACACGGAGGCCCAGGAGGAGCTGGCAGCCGCATTCGAGATCCGCTCCATTCCCACGCTGATGATCGTGCGTGACAATGTCGCGGTCTTCGCCCAGCCGGGCGCCCTGCCGGAGTCCGCTCTGGAGGACGTGATCGGACAGGCGCGCGCGCTGGACATGAACGAGGTCCGCAAGTCCGTCGAGGACGCGAAGAACGCGTAGGTCCCTCCCGGAGGGGTGGCCGGGCGGTCGATGAGATGAGAAGGGGTGGTCTGCCGGTTTCCGGCGGGCCGCTCCTCCGCACGCTGCGACCGCCCCCTCGTTGACCGTCGGCTCGTGGATGTGGCGATGCCGGCGGGCATGCGTTCGGGGCACCCCAGGCCAAGGGCGGTGTCCCAGCTCCCGATGCCGAGCGAACGGCCGTTCCACTGCGGGACGGGTTCGTCACACCCCCGCGACCCGTGCCTGCGTTGCCGCGTCAGCGTTCGAGCACCAGGGCGAGCCCCTGGCCGACTCCGATGCACAGTGCGGCGAGTCCGGTACCCGAGCCTGCCGCGGCGAGCTGATGGGCGACGGAACCGGCGAGACGGGCTCCCGAGGCGCCCAGCGGGTGCCCGATCGCGATGGCTCCGCCCCGTGGATTGACCACCGCGGGGTCGAGGCCCGGCCACTCGGCGAGGCAGCCGAGCGACTGCGCGGCGAAGGCCTCGTTCAGCTCGAAGGTGCTGAGGTCCGCGAAGCTTCTGCCCGCCTTGGTGAGGGCCCGCTGAACGGCTTCGACGGGCCCGAGCCCGAAGAGCTGTGGCTCGATTCCGGTGACCGCCGACGCGCGGATCCGGGCCAGCGGTTCACGGCCGGTGGCCCGCAGACCCTCGTCGTCGACCAGCAGCAGGGCGGCCGCACCGTCGTTGAGGGGCGAGGCGTTGCCCGCGGTGACCGTGCCGTCCTTGCGGAAAGCGGGTTTCAGCCGGGCCAGTGCCTCCCTGGTCGAGCCCGGACGGATGCACTCGTCGCGCAGCAGATCCACGCCGTCGTACGGGACGACCTCGGCGTCGTACAGGCCCGCCTCCCAGGCCGCCGCGGCCTTGGCGTGGCTGCCCAGCGCGAAGTCGTCCTGCTCCTCCCGGGTGATGCCGTGCTTGTCCGCGATGAGCTCCGCGCCCTCCCCCAGGGCGACCGTCCACTCGTCGGACATCCGGGGATTGGTCATACGCCAGCCGAGCGTCGTCGAGTACATCTGCTGGTGTCCGGCGGGGAAGGCGCGTTCGGGCTTCTGGAGCACCCACGGCGCGCGGGACATCGACTCGACCCCGCCCGCGACGGCGACCGAAGCGTCTCCCAGTGCGACGGCGCGGGCCGCCTGGATGACGGCCTCGAGTCCGGACCCGCAGAGCCTGTTGACGGTGACTCCGGGGACGGAGACCGGCAGCCCGGCCAGCAGCACCGCCATCCTGGCCACATCACGGTTGTCCTCGCCCGCGCCATTGGCATCGCCGAAGTACACATCGTCGATGCGCGCCGGGTCGAGATCCGGCGCGCGGTCGACGAGCGCCCTGACGACGTGGGCCGCGAGGTCGTCGGGGCGCACCGACGAGAGAGCTCCTCCGAACTTGCCGATCGGCGTACGGACTGCGTCGACGATGTAGACGTCGCGGATACTCATCGGGTTTCTCCCACATCCACTCTGCGGCGTTCGCCTGGTGAACTATCGTTCATGGCTGGCTTCGCCCGAGTCTCTGCCCCGGCGCGGCCCGGTGTCAACGGGCGGGCCGCGCGGTCCGCAACCGCCGGCGGACCATCAGCCGCGCTCCAGCACCTTCCACACCCCGGGGTCCTCGAAGCCGAGTGCCCACAGTCCCGTGTTGCGCACTCCGTACTTCCGCAGCACGCCCAGGTGCACTTCGGTTCCCCGGGCGTCCTGGTACCAGACCGTCCTGGACACATCCCCGTCCCTATAGCCGAAGTGCGGTGTGCCCGAGACCGAATCGAACTGATAGGGGGCACCCTCCTTACGCCTCAGCGCTTCCGCCTCCTTCCAGGTCACATTGCGGGTTGCACCACCGCCGTCGGTGCGCCAGTCCCAGCCGTAGGCCGGCAGCGCCATCTCGATCTTCGACGGCGGAATCAGTGCGGTCGCCCGCCGGAGGATCTCGTCGTACCAGTCGGACGACGACACAGGACCCGGCTGTCCGCTCTCCCAGTGCAGGTCGTACGCCATGATCCGGACCCGGTCGGCGGCGCGGCCGATGGCGGCGTAGTCCCAGATCCGCCCGGTGCCCGCCGTCTGGGCCGAGACGGTGATGACGCACTTCTTGCTCCGCTTGTGCAGCGCCGCGCAGAGATCGGTCACGAACGTCGCGTAGGCGGCACGGACCTTCTGGTAGGTCGCCGTCGGGGTCGGGGTGATGGTCTCGTAGTCGATGTCGACGCCGTCGTAGCCATGGCTGCCCGCGACGGACAGCAGCGTTTCGACCTGCGCCGCGCGCTTGTCGGGATCGGTGAGGATCTTCGCCAGCTCGCCGGACTCCATGGTGTCCATATCCATGACCGTGGGCACTACCGCGATCCCTGCCCGGTGCAGCCCCTCGATGATCCGGGTGTCACCGGAGCCGGGATGCCCTTCGATACGGCCGGCCGACGCGATCTTGTACCAGAAGGGGCTGACGGTGCCCAGTTGGCTCGCATGGCTCAGCGCATCCTGGTAGGCGACTTCCACATCCCAGTACGGCAGCCAGGCCGAGGCCGTGCGGGCCGCGGTCGCGCCGCGGGGCGCGCCGCCTGATCCCGGGGCCGGACGCGGGTTCGCTGCGAAGGAACGGGTGGCGGCCGCGGGGACCGCCGCGGCGAGGACGCAGACGAGCGCGGTCACGGTACGGACCGCGGAGCGAGTTGTGCGCGGGATGACCATGGACCGAGCCTGCGGCCGCATCGCGGGGGCCGCTCAGCGGAGTGGTCCGTCCAGGTCCTACCGTGACCCGGATGACGACCTATCGCAGTGAACAGGGCGACCTGCCGGGCAGCACCGGGCCCCACGCCACCACCGAGGCCGAGCCTCACGACATCGGGCCGGTGCACACCTCTTACGCACCCGACCGTGACGGCGCTCCCGACCCCGGCGAGATCGTCTGGACCTGGGTGCCCTACGAGGAGAACGACGGACGCGGCAAGGACCGTCCGGTGCTGGTGGTGGCCCGTGAGGAGGCGGGCACCCTGCTCGCCGTGCGGCTCTCCAGCAAGCGGCACGACCGTGACCGCGAGTGGCTGGCGATCGGCGCCGGCCCCTGGGACCGGGAAGGGCGGGAGTCCTGGGTCGACCTGGACCGGGTGCTGCGGGTGTTCGAGGACGGGATGCGGCGTGAGGCCTGCGCACTCGACCGGCCGCGGTTCGACGCCGTCGTGGAACGGCTGAAGGAACGCTACGGCTGGACCTGACCCGCGAAGGTCCGGCGGAACGCGGCCCGGGTGGCCGACGCGGGGTCCCGGTCGAGCACGGCGAAGGCCACCTCTTCGAAGTGGGCCGCGAAGCGGCCGTCCCCCGTCAGGTGAGTGTGGAAGGCCTCCGCCACCCGGGCCGGGTCGTTGCGGAAGACTCCGCAGCCCCAGGCCCCGAGCACCAGCCGCCGGTAGCCGCAGGCGACCGCGGTCTCCAGCACCCGGCCGGCCCGCGTCGTGAGAGCCGGGGGGATGAGGTGGGCCTCATCGGGCGTTCGCGCCGCGATCACCCCCGCGTTGGGCGCGGCGGAGACCAGAAAACCCACCGTGCGTGGCTCACGAAGGAGCCGCGCCCGGTCGTCGCGGAACACCGGGACGCCCGGGGCGTGGATCACCCGGTCGGTGTAGAAGGCGCTTCGCACCTGTCGGTGAACGGCGTAGAAGTCGGGCACCCGCAGCAGACACGCGTACAGCGCCGATGAGCGGCAGAGCGCCTCTTCCTGCGCCTGTGCACCGTTCAGGTAGCCGCCTCCCGGGTTCCGCGCGGAGGCGAAGGCCAGTACCGCTACGGCGCCGGGTCGCTCCGCCTTCATCCGGCGGGCGGCTCGGATGCTGCTCTCATCCGTCACCGCGAAGGCCGTGCGGCTCGGTGCGGAGCCGGTGACAGGGACCGGGCCGGGCGGACCCGGCTCGGGCCCGAAGAGCCGGGTCCCGCCGAGAGCGGCGGCCAGTTCGGCTGCGATGGACACCTCGCGTCCCTCCGGATCCCGGTATCCGCCGGCCCTGACGATCTCCTCGGTCTCCTTCGCGATACCGCGCAGCCGTGCACTCATAGCGGACATCGTGAGTTGTCGGCGGGCGGCTGCGCAAGCGAATTCCGGTCCGCCACGGGCGCACTTGTGCGGACCGGCGGCGTTGGCTTAGGTAGGACGAAGTGTTCTCCGGAAGGCATCGGAGAGTGCTTGACGGTATCTTCGGACCAAGGAGCCGATCATGCCCCAACCCTTGCTCAGCGAAGCGGATGCGAAGGACCTGCTCCGATGTATCTGCTTCAAGACGGGACCGCCGAGGACCGTTGGTGTCGAGCTCGAATGGCTCATCCACGATCTTCGCGACCCCCGCATAGCCCTGTCCACAGCTCGGATCGAGCAGGCCCACGCCGCCGTGCGTGCGTTGCCGCTCGCCTCAGCCCTCACCTTCGAACCCGGCGGTCAGCTGGAGCTCAGCTCGCTCCCCGCCGCTTCCCTGACGGAGTGCATCGAATCCGTCTCCGCCGATCTGGATGCCGTACGCACCGTGCTGCGCGGGCACGGCCTGGTGCTCACCGGCATCGGCCAGGATCCCTGGCATCCGCCGCGCCGGATGCTGCACGAGCCGCGCTATGACGCCATGGAGGCCTGTCTGGACCGCAGCGGGGACGCCGGCCGCGCCATGATGTGCGGTTCGGCCTCCATCCAGGTCTGCCTCGACATCGGGCACGAGGAACCCGGACCGCTCGGATACGGCAGGCGCTGGCAGCTGGCACATCTGCTGGGTGCGGTCCTGGTGGCCGCGTTCGCCAATTCGCCGCACCGGCAGGGCCGGCGGACCGGGTGGCTGTCCACCCGGCAGTTCCAGTGGGCCGCTCTCGATCCGGTCCGCTCCCTCGCGCCGTTCGACGGCCGGGGGCCCCGGGATGACTGGGCGGCACATGTCCTGGACACGCCGGTCATGTGCATCCGTGATGACACGGGCCCCTGGCCGACCCCGGAGGGCCTCACGTTCCGCGACTGGGTCCGTACCGGCCTCCCCCGGCCGCCGACCCGGGAAGATCTCGACTACCACATGAGCACGCTCTTCCCGCCGGTCCGGCCGCGCGGCCATCTCGAGCTGCGCATGATCGACGCCCAGCCGGGCGATGACGGCTGGATGGTGCCGTTCGCGGTGACCACGGCGCTGTTCGACGACCCGGCGGCGGCCGAGACCGTGTACCGGGCCGTCAAACCCCTCGCGGAAACAGCCGGTCCGCAGCCCGCCCCGCGTAATCCGCTGTGGACCAACGCGGCCAGGTCCGGCCTCGCCGATGCCGAGCTGCAGGCGGCAGCGGTGGTCTGCTTCGCCGCCGCGCTCGAGGCGCTCCCCCGGATCGGCGCGTCCGCCGCGTTGTGCGAGGCAGTCGCGTCGTTCACCGACCGCTACGTCGCACGGGGCCGTTGCCCCGCCGACGATCTGCTCGACCTCGACCTCTCTCCCGAGTCTCCCGAGCCGGGGCTCGACCACGGGAAGGACATCCGACCATGACCGCCGACTCCACGGCACTGCGGCAGCACGCGCTCGAAGCCCTCACCACTGCTCGCACCCGTACCAGCGCCCTGACCGACTGCGTGGACGACAACGACCTGACGGCGCAGCACTCGCCGCTGATGTCCCCCTTGGTCTGGGACCTGGCCCACATCTCCAACCAGGAGGAGCAGTGGCTGCTGCGGGCAGTCGCCGGCCGTGAGGCGATACGCCCCGAGATCGACTCGGTCTACGACGCCTTCGAGCACCCGCGGGCGAGCCGCCCCAGCCTTCCCCTGCTCGCCCCCGCAGAGGCCCGCAGCTATGCGTCGGAGGTGCGCGGCCGGGTCCTCGATGTCCTGGAGGGCACCCCGCTGCACGGGCGGCCGCTGGTCGACGCGGGCTTCGCCTTCGGAATGATCGCCCAGCACGAACAGCAGCACGACGAGACCATGCTGATCACCCACCAGCTGCGCAGTGGTCCCGCCGCGCTCACCGCCCCCGCCCCACCTCCGTCGGACACCACGGGGCTCAAGGCCGAAATCCTGGTTCCGGCAGGCCCCTTCACCATGGGCACATCGACCGAGCCATGGGCTCTGGACAACGAACAGCCCGCGCACAGCCGTCTGGTCCCCGCCTTCCACATCGACAGCACGCCGGTGACCAACGGCGCCTTTCTGCATTTCATCGAGGACGGCGGTTACCAGGACGAACGCTGGTGGACGGAGAAGGGCTGGGACCTGGTCCGCGGACATGAACTCGCTGCGCCGCTGTTCTGGCGCCGGGAGGGCGGCCAGTGGCTGCGCCGGCGTTTCGGTGTCGTGGAACCCGTGCCTCTCGACGAGCCGGTGATCCATGTGAGCTGGTACGAGGCGGATGCCTATGCGCGCTGGGCGGGGCGGAGGCTGCCCACCGAAGCGGAGTGGGAGAAGGCCGCCCGGCACGATCCGGACACCGGCACGTCCCACCGCTATCCCTGGGGAGACTCGGATCCGACCCCTGAGCACGCCAATCTCGGCCAGCGCCATCTGGGTCCCGCCCCCGCGGGCAGCTATCCGGCCGGCGCGTCCCCGCTCGGGGTGCGGCAGCTGATCGGCGATGTCTGGGAATGGACGTCGAGCGACTTCCTGCCCTACCCGGGCTTCGTGGCCTTCCCCTACCGCGAGTACTCGGAGGTCTTCTTCGGCCCGGACCACAAGGTGCTGCGCGGAGGTGCCTTCGCGGTGGGCGAGGTGGCCTGCCGTGCCACCTTCCGCAACTGGGACCTGCCGGTGCGCCGTCAGATCTTCGCCGGATTCCGCACGGCGAGGGATGCCTGATGTGCCGGCACATCGCCTGCCTGGGCGAAGCGGAGCCGCTCGGCGAGGTCCTGGTGACGCCGGCTCACGGGCTGCTGCGCCAGTCCTGGGCCCCGCGTCACCAGCGCTACGGAACGGTGAACGCGGACGGATTCGGCGTCGGCTGGTATGCCGAAGGCGATCCCGCGCCGGCCCGCTACCGCCGCGCCGGGCCCGTCTGGGCCGATCTCTCGTTCGCCGACCTGGCCCGGGTGGTACGCAGCGGGGCGCTGCTGGCCGCGGTGCGCGACGCCACCGTTGCGGGGGCGGACGGTGAGGCCGCAGCCGCGCCCTTCGCCGCGGACCGCTGGCTGTTCAGCCACAACGGGGCGCTCAAGGGCTGGCCGGACAGCGCCGCCGGGCTCGCCGCATCACTTCCGGCGGTCGAACTGCTCGCCATGGAGGCCCGCTGCGACTCGGCACTGGTCTGGGCACTTGTCCTGCACCGGCTGCGCGAGGGGGACGAGATGGGCCAGGCACTGGCCGACACCGTCACCGACCTGGCCGCCACCGCGTCCGGCTCCCGGCTCAATCTGTTGCTGACGGACGGCGCGTCCATCGCCGCCACCGTCTGGGGCGACACACTCTGGTACCTCGAAGAACCGGGCCGCCGCACAGTGGTGGCCTCCGAGCCCTACGACGACGATCCCCGCTGGCATCGGGTCCCGGACCGCACGCTGCTGGTGGCGACCCGGGACGATGTCCTGCTCACTCCCCTCAAGGAGCCCACTGCGTGAGCCCGTTCCTGTTGACCCGCACCCTGCCGGAGGACGCCACGGACGCCGCACTGCGTGCCGATGTGCCGCACGGCCTGACGCATTCGCCCAGGACAGGGAGAAGTCTGTCTGCTCTCTCGTCCCATCTGCCACTACGTGCACCCACAGCCGCGGGCAAGGCCATGGAAGTCATGGGAACCATGCTCATGGCAATCGTCAGCGCGCTCTCCGAAACGTGGGAGGTCACCTCGGCTGCCGGGGTCGCCATATCGGCCCGCGAACTGGAATCCCGACACTCCACCGATGTTGCGTCGACCGAAGAGAGGCACTCATGACTGGCCCCCGCAACTACGGCTACACCGACACCCTCGAAGCCGAGCACTACGCCACGGCACTGCACGCCGACATCCACGATGGTCTGACCAGCACCCCGAAGTCCACGGCGCCCACCTGGTTCTACGACGCCCGGGGCAGCGAACTCTTCGAGCAGATCACCCAGCTCCCGGAATACCCCTTGTGGCGCGCGGAACTGGGGTTGCTCCAGTGCCATGCCACCGACATCGCCGCACGGACCGGTGCCCGCAGCCTCGTCGAACTTGGCTCGGGAAGTTCGACGAAGACTAAGTTGATCATTGAGGCTCTGGGACCGGCAGGCCTTCGGTACATCCCTGTCGACGTCAGCGCGGACGCGCTTCACCAAGCCAGCACCCAACTGGTCCAGGACTATCCGGGGATCAACCTTCACGCACTCCGTGCCGACTTCACGGCTCCACTCGTCCTGCCGGAGCTGCCTGCCCACGGCTCACGGCTCATCGCCTTCCTCGGCAGCACGTTGGGGAACTTCCGGCGATCGACCCGAGTCCCCTTCCTCCGCGGGCTCCGAGACATCATGCGCCCCGAAGACTTCCTGCTGATCGGCGCCGACCTGGTCAAGGACAAGCACGAAGAAGAGATGATCAGCGCGTACGACGACAGCCAAGGCATCACCGCCGAGTTCGACAAGAATCTGCTGCACGTCCTGAACCGCGAACTGGACGCAGACTTCGACGCGGACGCCTTCGACCACGTGTCGGTGTGGAACAGCGCCGAGAGTCACATCGAGATGAGGCTGCGAAGCCGAGTCGAGCAGCGCGTCAAGATCCGGGGGCTCGACCTGGCGGTTCCTTTCGGTCCGGGAGAGGAGTGGATCACGGAGCGCAGTGCGAAGTTCACCACGGACGGGCTGCGGGGAGAAATGGCCGGTGCGGGCCTCCGTACGGATCAGCTCTGGGCCGACTCCGACGCCGGGTTTGCGCTCATTCTCGCCACCGCTCCCTAGCTTGATCTGACGTGGCGTCCGGCATGTCGCCCCGCCCCTCATCACTGACATGGGCAACTGCCGTACATACACCGGGCCTTCAGCTGGCCACGTGCTCCGACCAGGGGCGCACCCACCCAGCGTGAAGGACGCGGGATGAGTCTGTCGCATGGCGCTGTCCGGCAGGAGTCGTTCGCGGAACTGTCACGCTTCCGGTCCGCGTTCCGGCTCCTGCCCGACAAGCGTTGAAATACGTCGTTCGGGCCAGTGGCGGGATGCCTCCGAGTTCGGCCCCTGAGCCACCGTCTACGGAGGCTTCCGCGTCCGGCGCGACGCCGGTGTCTTCTCCGCCCCGCCGGAGGGCCTGATCGCCGGGGCCGCGCGGCGGAGTGAGACCGACCTGCCGCTGGTCGGTGTGGATTCCGCCGGCCGACTGCGCCCTACTCGCGCGTCCCCCGCCCGAACGAGATCTCCACCCGTCGGTTCTTCTTCCGGCCCTCCTCGGTGGAGTTGTCCGCGATGGGATCGTCCTCGCTCTTGCCCGCCACCTCGTAGGCGGTCCCGGACGCACCCAACTCCGCGGCGAGCGCCTTGTGTACGGCCTCGGCACGCTGTGTGGAGAGGGTCTTGCCGTGGGCGTACGTCCCCAGATTGTCGGTGAAGCCGCGGACCGTGACCTTCCGCGGGCCGTTCTGCCTGATCTCCTCGGCGACCTCGGCGATCCGGCCGTCGGCGCGGCCGCTCAGCTCCGCACTGTCCTTGGCGAAGAGGACCTCGGACTGGAGGGTCAGCTTGATGTCGTCGTTCGATTCCTCGCGCTCCGAATCGCCGGACAGGTCGCCGGAAACCGAGAGGATGTCGACCACCACGGGAGGGGCCAGCTCCGCGCCCTTCTCCAGCTCCAGGACCTCGGCGTGCGGATCGACCGGAACGGGCGGCGGCGCGGGCGAGGCGCTGGGCGAGGGGTCGGCACGGGCCGCAGGGGCGTCGTACAGACCGAGGAGAGTCGTCAGGTAAACGGCGGTGAGCGCGCAGGCCGCGAGCCGGGCGGCAGCGGTGCGTGCCGTCGTCGCGGGCCTCACTCCGCGACCGTGATCTTGACAGGAGCGGTGCCGAAGGTCGGCATGGCGAAGTCGACCTCCGTGGTGCCCTCCGGCGGCGCCGGGAACTGGACGAAGACCGAGGCCGTGTCGCCGGGCTGGAAGACCGTGTGGAACTGGTTGCACAGGCAGTTGCCCTGGGTGTCCCGCAGCGGGTAGTAGCGCTTCTTGCCCTTGAGGTCCACCAGGGAGGCGCCCGACGAGGAGTAGCCGTTCTTCAGCGACAGATCGTTGCCGCCGGTCCAGTGGTCGGTGTTCAGCGCCACCTTGCCGTCGTTGCGCATCTCGCCGCGGACAGTCACCACACCGCCCTCGTACCGCTGCACGGAGTCGATGGTGAGCACCGCGCCGTCCGCGCCCTTCATCTCCAGACCCTTGCCCTTGGGTTCCGCGGCGGCCGGCTTTTCGGCGGCCGTCTTCTTGCCGTCCGGCGCACCACCCGAGCCGCCACCCCCGCACCCACTCAGCGAAAGCGTTACGACCGCAACGAGGCCGGCGGCGGCCACCTTCGCCCCGACTTGCGCCATTCCATGCCGACTTCGGTGCCCAAGACCGGTCCGCCCCTGTCCCTCACGCATCATGTTTCCCCCTTGCCACCGTCCGCTGCAACGCGTTGCACAGTAGCGCATGCGAACCCTGCACCCCGGTGACATGCGTCGCACACATGAACCTCCTCAGAAGACCAGGAGAGGTCTTCTCATTCTGGCTGTACCGGTTGACCCGGTGCCCAGCAGCCGCGAGCGTTGCCCATGAGTCGAGCTCGGCAACTGGTCAGTGGAGGAAGTCGGTCATGCCCGTACGGTGTGCGCGCCTGCACTGCGTCCCTTCCGCGCTCGCTGGGACAGCGCCGCCCAATTGGCCGTCCAGCGGGGCGCGGAGGCCATGTTGGACGGACCCGGAGGGGCGGTTCGCGCTGTCGCTCAGCGCTCCAGCAACTCGTCCGTGAGACGCTCCGACGCCGCCTTCGCGGACCTCCTGGGGTCCTGGCCGTCGAGCACCTGCGTCATGTAGGGCTTGATCGGGTTGTCCGCCTCGACCGCCGCCCACTGCGGCGAGTTCGGGGTGGCCCGGCCCTCCGCCGCACCGGCGGCCATCGCGGAAGTCCCTTCCTCACCTTTGACCGCGTCGGCGAGGGTGGACTTGTTGGGGACGTAGCTCATCGTCCTGGCCAGCTCCGTCTGCCACTCCGTCCCCGCCAGGGCTTCGACGACATCGACCGCCGCGTCGGTGTGGTCGGCCTTGGCGGGGACGATCAGATCCGAACCGCCGGTGAAGACCGCGGCCGGCCTGCCGGCTTTCTTCCCGGGGACGGGGAAGAAGCCGAGCTTCCCCTTGAGGGCCGGGTTGCTCTTCACGATGGTCTGGGCCGTGCCCGGTACGGCGATGATCTGTGCGACATCGCCGTCGGCGAACACATCGGCCTGCGGGGGATGCGCTTCGTCCGCGTTTCTGGGTCCCCGGCCCAGCGCCTGCAGCTGCCGGTAGAAATCCATGCCCCTGAGGGCGGCCGGACTGTCGAGTGCGCCGGTGAACGTGCCGCCTGACTCCACTGCGAGCTCTCCGCCCTCGTCCCAGACGAACCCGGAGAGGGTGTACCAGTCCTGGCCTGCCAGGTAGATCCCCTGCTGGTCACCGCGGTTGAGCCGTGTGGTGTCCTCGATCCACTGCGCCCGGGTTCCGGGAGGCCGGGCGATGCCGGCCTTCTTGAACAGCTCCTTGTTGTAGACGACCACCCGGTTCGCCGCGTACCAGGGGATGCCGAACTGTGCTCCGTTGATGCTTCCCGGGTCGGCGAGTCCCGGCAGCCAGTCCTTGCTGCCCAGATCTCTGACGGACTCCAGGGTCAGATCGCGCAGGGCTCCGCTGTCCGCGTACATGGCGACCTGGGTGTTGCCGACCTCGATCACGTCAGGGCCGCCGCCCGTTCTCAGCGCCGCGGTGACCTTGGGGCCGATACCGCTCCACTCCTGGATGCGGATGTCCAGCTTGATGCTCCGGTGCTTGTGTTCGAACTCTTCGGTGAAGTGCTTGATGAACTCGTCGGATGCGCTGTCCTTCATCAGCCAGACCGTGACCGTCGTGGTGTGGCCGGCAGAGCCGGGCAGGTAGCCGCACGACGTGAGAGCAGCGGTGCAGAGCAGCGCGGTACAGACCGAGCCCAGGCGGTTTCTGGCACGAATACGGGTTTTCACGGCGGTCACCTCTGTCGTACGGACACGGCAGTGCATGACCCGACGTGGGGGAAGCGCGGACGGCTTGACCGGGTGTGGCTGGAGTTTGGTACATACCAATCATGGAGGTCAAGGGGGAACCGTCACACGATCCCGCCTTTTCCCGGCATGCGGACGCAGCGGTTCCTCGGGCGCCGTACTCACTCACGAACGGGTTCGCGAGCATCTGTTCGGGCTGACCGAAACGGGCTGGGCCGGTCACGCCGTCCCCTCGGAGCGCACGCTCTGTGCCGAGCTCGACGCCTCCCGTCCCACCCCGTGCGGCCGTCGGCGAACTCGTCGTCACCGGTCAGCACCGGGTGTACGTACACGAAGTGGTGCAGTCGATCGGGGCCGACCGTGGTCAACGAGGCAGAGGCCAGGATCCTCGACGTCCCGGCGCTCTCCCCCGCCCTGCTGATGTGCGGAACTCCGCTTGACGCCTCGCGGAGTACGCCGGGGTGGGGCACCGTGGAGTTCTGGACCGCCGAGAGATGAGGGAAGGAGTGCGACGCCATGTCGGACAACACCTACCGGGTCACGGAGATCGTCGGCACCTCGCACGAAGGAGTCGACCAAGCCATTCGCAACGGTGTGGCGCGCGCCTCGCAGACCCTTCGCGGCCTCGACTGGTTCGAGGTCACACAGGTCCGCGGCCATATCGTGGACGGGCAGATCGAGCACTACCAGGTCGGCATCAAGGTCGGTTTCCGGCTTGAGGACGGTGAGTGACAGGGCCCCTCCAAAGGCCCCTCCCAGAGCCTTCGAAGGCGCCCCTGCCCGTCACCGTCCCTCAAGCGCGAGGAGGGCACCGAGACTCCGCGGGCCGCTCAGGCGCGCCCCTCGCCCTCCTGAGCGTCCCCCGGCGCTGCGGAACGTCTCCCCCTGGCCGGAAACAGCCGGTGGCCTGCTGTTGTCCTGCACTGCGCCGGCCCCGGGAATGCGAGCACCGCAGGCACGTTGAATGCTGTGTGAGCTCTGCGATCTCCTCGACCCGGTTCTCGGTGCTGGACCGTTCGCGCACCCGCGAGGGGCACGACGGTCCTCAGGCACTGCGCGATACGGTGCGCTTCGCCCAGCGGACGGAAGCGCTCGGTTACCACCGGTTCTGGGTCTCGGAGCATCACAGCGTGCCCGGTGTCGCGGGCTCTGCACCGACCGTTCTCGCTGCCGCCGTGGCGGCAGCGACCTCGACGATCCGGGTCGGTACCGGCGGGGTGATGCTGCCCAATCACCGGCCGCTGGTGGTCGCCGAACAGTTCGGTGTGCTGGAGTCGCTCTTCCCCGGCCGCATCGACATGGGGCTGGGCCGCTCGGTCGGATTCACCGGCGGGATCCGCAGGGCTCTCGGACACGGCAAGGAGGACGCCCAGGACTTCGCGGGTCAGCTGGACGAACTGCTGGGGTACTTCTCCGGTGAGCAGTCCGCCCACCCGCAGGTCCACGCCCGGCCGGCGGAAGGCCTGCGTCCTCCCGCGTTCGTCCTGGCCACCGGCGCGGGCGCACAGGTGGCAGCCGCGGCGGGGCTGCCTCTGGTGATCGCGGCGGTCCGCGGCGAGGACGAGATGCTGCGGGCAGTGGACGGCTACCGGCGGTCCTTCCGGCCGTCCGCTTGGGGCGAGGAGCCCTATGTCATCCTCTCAGGCACCGTCGCGGTGGCCGCGTCAGCGGAGGAGGCCCGCAGGCTGCTGCTGTCCGAGGCCTGGGCCACTGCCTACTCGCGCACCCATGGTGAGTTCCCGCCGCTGGCCCCCGTCGAGAAGATCCTCGGACTGCGGATGACGGAACGGGAGCGCATCCTTTTCGATGAGGCGCAGCGGGGCCAGCTGTACGGCACCGATGACGAGGTCGCCGACGGTCTGGAGAAGGTCCTGGACCGCAGTGGGGCCGATGAATTTCTCGTCACGACCAGCACGTACGACCGCGGTGACCTGCTCGATTCGTACCGCCGGCTGGCGGCCGTCGTCAGCTGAGCGAGCTGCGGACCGCGTTCCCCGTTTCGCGAGGCACGCGGCGGACAGCGCGCTGCGGGTCGTCGGAGGTGGACGCCGGCATGCCGGCGGGCGTCTAGGGCCGGACCTGCCCGGGGCCAGGGGAGTGCGGCGGCCGCAGGCCCCTCAGCAAGTCACCACCTAGGATTTCGGTATGCAAAGCCCTCATGACCCGTATGTACGCGTCCGCGGTGCACGCGAGCACAATCTGCGTGGCGTCGACGTGGACATTCCCCGTGACGCGCTGGTCGCCTTCACCGGGGTCTCGGGCTCGGGCAAGTCGTCGCTCGCCTTCGGGACGATCTACGCGGAGGCGCAGCGCCGCTACTTCGAGTCGGTCGCTCCGTACGCCCGGCGGCTGATCCATCAGGTGGGCGCACCGAAGGTCGGGCAGATCAGTGGTCTTCCTCCGGCGGTCTCCCTGGAGCAGCGCAGATCGGCGCCCACCTCGCGATCCTCCGTCGGCACGGTCACCACCCTCTCCAACTCCCTGCGCATGCTCTTCTCGCGGGCGGGCGACTATCCGGCCGGCGCCGAGCGGCTGGACTCGGACGCCTTCTCGCCGAACACCGCGGCCGGCGCCTGCCCCGAGTGCCACGGCCTGGGGGTGGTCCACCGCACCGGCGAGGAGCTTCTCGTCCCGGATCCCTCGCTGTCGATCCGGGAGGGTGCCATCGCCGCATGGCCCGGGGCCTGGCAGGGCAAGAACCTGCGGGATGTGCTGGACGCCCTCGGATACGACGTGGAGCGGCCGTGGCGGGAGCTCAGCCGGGCGGACCGCGACTGGATCCTGTTCACCGATGAACAGCCGGTGGTGACCGTGCATCCGATCAGGGAAGCAGGGCGGATCCACCGCCCCTACCAGGGCACCTACATGAGCGCGCAGCGCTACGTCCTGCACACCTTCGCCGACTCGAAGAGCCAGTCACTGCGGGCCCGGGCGGAGCGGTTCCTTTCGAGCGCGCCGTGTCCGCTGTGCGGGGGACGCAGACTGCGCCAGGAGTCCCTGGCAGTCACCTTTTCCGGCCGTTCGATCGCCGAACTCGCCGCGCTCCCGCTGACCGCGCTCGCCGAGGTACTGGGGGGCGAGCAGGACAACGGTGCGGCCCGGGTACTGACCGCCGATCTGCTGGCGCGGATCGCGGTCGTCACCGAGCTCGGTCTCGGCTACCTCAGCCTCGACCGCAGCACGCCCAGCCTCTCCTCCGGTGAACTGCAGCGGCTGCGGCTCGCGACCCAGCTGCGGTCCGGTCTGTTCGGTGTGGTCTATGTTCTCGACGAACCGTCGGCAGGCCTGCACCCCGCCGACACCGAGGCGCTGCTGGTGGTCCTGGACCGGCTCAGGGCGGGCGGGAACTCGGTCTTCGTCGTGGAGCACCAACTGGACGTCGTGCGGCGCGCGGACTGGATCGTCGACGTCGGACCCGCCGCGGGCGAGCACGGCGGAAGGGTGCTGCACAGCGGCCCGCCGGCCGAGCTCGCCCATGTGAAGGCGTCGGTCACCCGCCGTTACCTCTTCCCGGGCCCTGGCGCCGCTCCCCCGGGTCCGGTACGCACACCCACCGGACACCTGGAGCTGGGCCCGGTAACCCGGCACAATCTCGACGGTCTGCGGGCGGAGGTTCCGCTGGGCGTCCTCACCGCAGTCACCGGGGTCTCGGGGTCCGGCAAGTCCACTCTCGTCGGCGAGATCACCGATGAGCTGCCTGGCGTGAACCGCCTGGTGACGGTTGATCAGAAACCGATCGGCCGCACGCCCCGCTCCAATCCGGCGACCTACACCGGTCTCTTCGATGCCGTCAGGAAGCTCTTCAGCGCCACCGAAGCGGCACGGGCACGTGGTTACCGGGCCGGCAGGTTCTCCTTCAATGTGCCGGGCGGGCGGTGCGAGACCTGTCAGGGTGAGGGGTTCGTCTCCGTCGAACTGCTCTTCCTGCCGAGCACCTACGCCCCCTGTCCCGACTGCCGCGGCGCGCGCTACAACGCGGAGACCCTGGAGATCACTCATCAGGGCCTCAGCATCGCGGACGTGCTCGACCTCACGGTGGAGGCCGCTGCCGGCTTCTTCGCCGGGTCGCCCGCCGCCGTCCGCGTCCTGCGCGCGCTGCTCGATGTGGGTCTCGGCTATCTGCGGCTCGGCCAGCCGGCCACCGAGTTGTCCGGAGGCGAGGCACAGCGCATCAAGCTGGCGAGCGAACTGCAGCGTGCCCGCCGCGGTCACACCCTGTACGTTCTCGACGAGCCGACCACCGGGCTGCATCCCGCCGATGTCGAGGTGCTGATGCGGCAGTTGCACGACCTGGTGGATGCCGGCCACTCGGTGGTGGTCGTCGAGCACGACATGTCCGTGGTGGCCGGTGCCGACTGGGTGATCGACCTCGGACCCGGCGGGGGTGACGAGGGCGGACGGGTCGTCGCCGCGGGGCCGCCGGCCGACGTGGCCGCGGCACCGGGCAGCCGCACCGCGCCCTATCTCAGGCAGGCCGCACGCACCGCGCATCCTTCCTGACGGTGGCCACGGAGTACGCCGCGGCGCGTGCCCGGCAGCCGGCCGTCAGCGCCCGACCTTGCGAGTGGCCCGCAGCCACTCCTTGTTCATGGCGGTGATGGAAGGCAGCGGGATGCCCTTGGGGCAGGCGGTGGCGCACTCGCCGGTGAGCGTGCAGCCGCCGAAGCCCTCCTCGTCCATCTGCGCGACCATGTCGAGGACCCGGGTCTCTCGCTCGGGCCCGCCCTGCGGCAGCGCGTTGAGATGATTGATCTTCGCCGATGTGAACAGCATGGCGGAGCCGTTGGGGCAGGCCGCGACACACGCGCCGCAGCCGATGCACTCGGCATGTTCGAAGGCGAAGTCGGCGTCCGGCTTCGGCACGGGTGTGGCATGTGCTTCCGGTGCGGCGCCGGTCGGAGCACTCACGTAGCCGCCCGACTGGATGATCCGGTCGAAGGCCGAGCGGTCGACCACCAGGTCCCGGACGACCGGGAAGGCCGCGGCCCGCCACGGTTCGATGTCGATGGTGTCGCCGTCCTGGAAGGCCCGCATGTGGAGCTGGCAGGTGGTGGTGCGCTCCGGGCCGTGCGCGTCACCGTTGATGACCAGGCTGCAGGCTCCGCAGATCCCTTCGCGGCAGTCGTGGTCGAAGGCCACCGGTTCGTCGCCGCTGAGGGTGAGTTCCTCGTTCAGGGTGTCGAGCATTTCGAGGAACGACATGTCCTGTGCGATGCCGTCGACTTCGTAGGTGGTCATGGCACCGGCGGCGTTCGCGTTCTTCTGGCGCCAGACGCGCAGGGTGAGCTTCATGCGTAGCTCCGCTGAGTGGGATGGACGTACTCGAAGACCAGGTCTTCCTTGTGCAGGACGGGTGGCTCGCCGGTCGTGCTGAACTCCCAGGCCGCGGCGTAGGAGAACGCGTCGTCCTTGCGCTCGGCCTCGCCCTCCGGGGTCCGGGACTCCTCTCTGAAGTGGCCTCCGCAGGACTCGGTCCTGTGCAGGGCGTCGAGGCACATGAGTTCCGCCAGTTCCAGATAGTCGACGACCCGGTTGGCACGTTCGAGCGACTGGTTGAACTCCTCACCGGTACCCGGCACCTTGATCCGGCGCCAGAACTCCTCGCGGATCTGGGGCAGGCGGTCCAGGGCCTTGCGCAGGCCCTCCTCCGTGCGGGCCATACCGCAGAACTCCCACATCAGTTCACCGATCTCACGGTGGAAAGAGTCGGCAGTGCGGTCACCGCCGACGGCGAGCAGCAGGTTGAGCCGGTCCTCGGTCTCCGCGACCGCCTCGGCGACTGCCGGGTGATCCTCGTCGATCGGATCGTGGCGGGGGTTGCGGGCGAGGTAGTCGTTGATGGTCGCAGGCAGGACGAAGTACCCGTCGGCGAGTCCCTGCATCAGCGCGGAGGCACCGAGCCGGTTGGCACCGTGGTCGGAGAAGTTGGCCTCACCGATCGCGAACAGGCCGGGAACGGTGGTCTGCAGGTCGTAGTCGACCCACAGTCCGCCCATGGTGTAGTGCACGGCCGGATAGATCCGCATCGGAGTCTCATAAGGATTCTCCGCGGTGATCCGGGCGTACATGTCGAAGAGGTTGCCGTACTTCTCCTCGACGGCCCTGCGGCCCATCCGGGCGATCGCGTCGGCGAAGTCCAGGTAGACGCCCTGACCGCCGGGCCCCACTCCGCGGCCCTCGTCGCAGACGTTCTTCGCCGCGCGCGACGCGATGTCACGCGGCACCAGATTGCCGTAGGAGGGGTAGGTGCGCTCCAGGTAGTAGTCGCGCTCATCCTCGGGGATCTCGCCGGCCGGGCGGCTGTCGCCCTTCGCCTTCGGTACCCAGATGCGCCCGTCGTTGCGCAGCGACTCGCTCATCAGGGTGAGTTTGGACTGATGGTCCCCGGTGCGCGGGATGCAGGTGGGGTGGATCTGGGTGAAACAGGGGTTCGCGAACCAGGCGCCCCGCCGGTGCGCACGCCACACCGCGGTCGCGTTGGAGTTCATGGCGTTCGTCGACAGATGGAAGACGTTGCCGTAGCCGCCGCTGGCCAGCACCACAGCGTCCGCGAAGTGACAGGTGATCCTCCCGGTGATCAGGTCGCGGGCCACGATTCCACGGGCCTTGCCGTCCACGACGATCAGATCGAGCATCTCGGTTCGCGGATGCATGTCGACGGTTCCGGCCGCGATCTGGCGTGACAGTGCCTGATAGGCACCGAGCAGCAGCTGCTGTCCCGTCTGCCCACGGGCGTAGAAGGTGCGCGAGACCTGTACGCCGCCGAAGGAGCGGGTGTCGAGGAGACCGCCGTACTCCCGGGCGAAGGGCACTCCCTGGGCGACACACTGGTCGATGATCTCCACCGAGATCTGGGCGAGTCGGTGGACGTTGGACTCGCGGGACCTGAAGTCACCGCCCTTGACGGTGTCGTAGAACAACCGGTGGACCGAGTCGCCGTCGTTACGGTAGTTCTTGGCGGCGTTGATGCCGCCCTGGGCGGCGATGGAGTGGGCGCGGCGCGGGGAGTCCTGGTAGCAGAACTGCACGACGTGGTAGCCCTGTTCGGCGAGGGTCGCGCCTGCGGAGCCGCCCGCGAGCCCGGTACCGACCACGATCACGGTGAGCTTGCGCCGGTTGGCCGGGTTGACGAGTTTGGCCTCGAAGCGGCGGGTGTCCCAGCGTTCGGCGACGGGGCCGCGTGGGGCCTTGGTGTCGGCGACCGGCGTGCCGGTCCCGTACTGCGAGTAGTCGGTCATGTCAGCTCACGACTCCGGTCATGACGGCGACGGGTACGGAGATGAAGCCGGCCGTCAGCACCAGTGCGAGGAGGTTGGCGGTGGTCTTCAGAAGGCGGTCGCGGGTGGCCCTGCCCGCGCCGAGGGTCTGTGCGGCGCTCCAGAAGCCGTGCCTGATGTGCAGTCCGAGAGCGAGCATCGCGACGATGTAGATGACGTCGCCGTACCAGGTGTCGAACGTCGCGACGACGTTCTCGTACGGGTGCCCGGCCTGTGCGTTGTCGTTCACCGTCAGGGTGGTGAGGTCCAGCAGATGCCAGACGATGAAGAGCGCGAGGATGACGCCGCCCCAGCGCATGGTGCGGGTGGCATAGCTGGCGCGGGGGCGCTTGTGCGCATACGCGACGGGCCGGGCCCGCAGATCACGCCGGCTGAGCTGCCAGGCGCACACCGCGTGCAGTACTACCGCTGCGACGAGCATGACGCGGATGATCCACAGCGCCCATTCGTAGTGCAGGAACGGCTCACCGATGGTGCGCAGCCAGTGGGCGTAGTGGTTGAAGTCCCCCGGACCGAAGAAGATCTTCAGATTTCCGAGCATATGGACGACCAGGTACAACAGCATGATCAGGCCGCTCACAGCCATGATCGTCTTTTTGCCGACGGTCGATCCCCAGACCGTCCGCGCCAGGGACGGCCTTCGGTCCGCCTTCGTTGCCAGTGCCATGGTCAAAGACGTTACGGGGGCACCACGTCAGAGGTCCAAGACATGGAACAGCTCATGTCCATAGCCAACGGCTATCGTGCTTCCTATGCAGCTCCACCAGCTCTCCTACTTCGTCGCGGTCGCTGAGACCCGCCACTTCACCCGCGCGGCCGAGGAGGTGCATGTCGCGCAGCCGTCGCTCTCCCAGCAGATCAGAGCTCTGGAGAAGGAGCTGGGCGCCGAGCTGTTCAGCAGGGCCCGGGGAAACATCACGCTCACCGACGCCGGTGAGGCCCTGCTCCCGCTGGCCCTGCGCATCCTCGCCGACGCCGAAACGGCCCGCCACGAGGTGCAGGAGCTGGCCCAGTTGCGCCGCGGCCGGGTACGCCTGGGCGCGACGCCGAGTCTCTGCACCGGTCTGCTTCCCGATGTGCTGCGAGCCTTCCACGACCAGCACCCCGGCATCCAGCTGCTGATCGAGGAGGGCGGCTCGCACGATCTGGTGAGGGAACTGGCGCGTGGCGCACTCGATCTCGCCCTGGTGGTGCTGCCGCTGCCCACCCCGTCCCCCGCGCTCACCACGATCGAGCTGCTCCAGGAGGACCTGGTCGTGGTCTCCTCCCTGGCGACAGCGGCGCCGCGCTCACCCCTGCGGATCGCCGATCTCGAGGGGGAACCCATGGTGATGTTCCGGTACGGCTACGACCTGCGGGACCTCACCGTCTCGGCCTGCCGCGCCAAGGGCTTCGAGCCGTACTTCACCGTCGAGGGCGGCGAGATGGACGCCGTGCTCGGCTTCGTGAGGGCCGGGCTTGGCGTCGCCGTCGTACCCGGCATGATCGCCGCCCGGGCCGGACACGGACTGCGGGTCACGCCGCTGGCCCGCCCGGGGCTGCGCCGGACGATCGCGCTGGCACACCGGAGCGACGTCGCACCGCCTCGCGCCGCCCGAGTGCTGCAGGACGTCCTGCTGTCATGTCACACGGCGTCGGCCAGCGACAGACTGTGAATCCGGTCGGGCGCTCCCGGCCTTGCGTAGTACCAGCCCTGCGCGGTGTCACAGCCGAGGTCCCTCAGCTGGTCGGCCTGCGCACCGGTCTCCACCCCCTCCACCGTGACCGCGAGCTCCAGGCTGTGGGCCAGCGCGACGATGCCCTCGACGATCTTGAGGTCCACCGGGTCGGCCGGGTGCTGCTGCATCGACTGGGTGAAGGAACGGTCCAGCTTGAGCACGCTCACCGGCAGCCTGCGCAGATTGGCGAGATTGGAGTAACCGGTTCCGAAGTCGTCGAGCGCGATGTCCACGCCCATCTCGGCCAGCTGCCGCAGCGGCTTCAGCAGGTCGTCGTCCGCCCCGATCAACGCCGATTCGGTGACCTCCAGGCAGAGTGCGCCGGGATCGAGCCCGGTGCGCTCCAGGACGGCGACGGTGTCCGCGACCAGGCCGGGATGGTAGAGCTGGGTGGGCGAGAGATTCACGTTGATGCGCAGCGGTCCGCCGTCGTTGTGAGCGGGGTGCCGCTGCTGCCAGCCCCTGGCCTGCCGCACCGACTCCTCGAGTACCCACCGGCCGAGCGGCACGATGAGCCCGGTGTGCTCGGCGAGGGAGATGAACCGGTCGGGACCGAGTACCCCGTGCTGCGGATGGGACCAGCGCACGAGAGCTTCCGCGCCGTGCACACTGCCGTCGCCGAGATGCACCAGCGGCTGGTACTCGATGAAGAACTCACCGCGTTCCAGGGCGGCGGGCAGCGCTGTGGTCAGCCCGTGCCGGGTGATGGCACGGGCGTCCGCCTCGGCGTCGGCCAGCTGGAACCGGTTGCCTCCCGCCGCCTTGGCCCGGTACATGGTGATGTCCGCGCTGCGCAGCACCTCGGCGGGGCTCTGCGCGCCAGCCGGCCCCTCGACCACACCGATGCTGCCCCGGACGGTCAGTTCGCGGCCGTCGATACGGATGGGGGTGGCCAGCGCCGACAGAATCCGCACGGCCAGTTCCTCGACCTCGTGCGCGGTGTTGTCGCCGGTGGTGAGCGCGACGAATTCGTCTCCGCCCAGCCGGGCCACCATCTCGCACGACGCGGTCGCGCAGCTCTGCAGCCGGTCAGCCACTTCGACGAGCAGCCGGTCCCCTGCCGAGTGGCCCAGGCTGTCGTTGATCGCCTTGAAACCGTCGAGGTCCAGGTAGCACAGGCCGAAGCGCATCCCGTCCTTGGCGGCGAGCGCCTTGTCGAGGCGCTCGAAGAAGAGGGTTCTGTTGGGCAGGCCGGTCAGCGCGTCGTGCGTCGCCTCGTAGCGCAGCCGCAGGTTGAGCAGCCGGCGCTCCGTGGTGTCCTCCATCAGCGCCAGCTGGTACTGCGGCTGGCCCTCCTCGTCACGCAGCAGCGACACCGTCAGATTGGTCCACAGAACGGTGCCGTCATTGCGGTAGTAGGGCTTCTCGACCCGGTAGTGGTCGCGCTCCCCACGCACCAGCTCGGCATGCAGGCCCCACACCTGAGGGGCGTCCTCGGGGTGCACCCACTCGTTCACCTTGCGGCTGCGGACATGGTGGTCGAGGCCGCCGAACATCTGCAGCAGCGCGTCGTTGACCTCCAGGATGTTTCCGTCGAGGTCGGCGATGCCGATACCGATCGCCGCGTCCTCGAACACCGCGCGGAACCGGGTCTCGGTGACATGCAGGGCCTGTTCCGCGGCGCTGCGCGCGGAGAGCGCGGAGCGGGCGATCGCTTCCTGCTCCGCGAGGGTGCGCTCACGCAGGGCCTGTGAGAATCCGGCGGCGAGGGCGTGCTGGAGACGCGCGCAGCGGTTCCGGCTCTCCTCCTGGGTCAGCTCGGCAGCGTCCTCGACGCGGCCGCAGTAGAGCACCAGATACGAGTCGATCACACCGAGGGTGTGGCTGAGCGCGTCCGGGTCGGTGCAGTGCGCGGCGACGAGATCGGCCCCGACCCGGTGCGCGGGCGTCGGGTCGAAGGGCCAGGCGTGCAGGGCGTCGCTCAGCCGGCGGGCGAGCGGCAGCAGGTGCTGCTCGAACTCGGGCCTGGTGAGCGAGGTGGCGGTCGACGGGAAGATGGCCCGGCTCCAGATGGTCGCGAAGCGGCCCAGCCTGTCTTCGGGGCTGTCCTGGTCCGCCGGGGATCCCGCTTTCCGGTAGGGCACGTTCACGCCTTGAGCCCCACACCGACGAATCCGGCGAAGGCGTACAGGTCCTCCGGGTCGACCGGTGTGTCCGGCCGCCAGTCGGGCATCGCGACCAGGCCGGGCTCCACGAGTTCGTACCCGGCGAAGAACCGGGCCACCTCCTCGGACGAGCGCATGACCAGCGGATTGCGGATGTTCCGGTAGACGCCCACCGCGCCTCCCGCCTGCTCCTGCAGGACGGGAATGCCCTCGTACGACGCATGGGTGACGATCAGCAGGCTGCCGGGTGCCAGCGCCTCGCGGAGTGCGACCACGGCGGCGTACGGATCGTCGGCGTCCTCGATGAAGTGGAGTACCGCGACCAGCAGGAGAGCCACCGGGCGGTCCAGATCGAGGAGCCCTGCGACCTCCGGGCTGTCCAGGATCTCCTGGGGCTTGCGCAGATCCGCGGCCAGCACGCCGGTCCGGTCATTGCCCTCGAGTACTGCCTTGCTGTGTGCGACCGCGACCGGATCGTGGTCCACGTAGACCACCCGGGCCTCCGGTTCGATGGACTGCGCCACCTCGTGGACATTCCCGAACGTCGGAATACCTGAACCTATGTCGAGGAATTGCGTGATCCCCCGCTCGACCGCGTATCGGACGGCCCGGCGCATGAACGCGCGATTCGCCTGCATCACCTTGGGGAGGCCCGGCATGAACTCCATGGCTTTGCGGGCGGCTTCCCGATCCACCTCGAAATTGTGCGAACCGCCCAAGTAGTAGTCGTAGATCCGCGACACACTCGGCACCGAAAGATCGATGCCCTGCGGGGCCCAGGCAGGACGCTCCATCAATGTCTCCAACGAGTCGGCACGACGGTCCGGCCATGACCATGGCCAGTGTTCGAGCCGAATCTACTGATCCACCGCCAAGAGAGCGAGCAAAAACGGAAATTGGCGGTCCGTTATTGGTCACACGCCGGTGGCAAGTGCGTCCGGCCCGCCCTGCAGGGGGTGCAGGAACGGGCCGGAGAAGGGGGCGTATCTACTTGCCGGCGCCCACCAGTTTCGCGTCGGGAGTGACCGCGTACCACGTGCCGCCAACGCCCTGGCCATTGGTGTCTCCCGGTTTGGTGTCACCCGAGAAGGTATAGACGGGCCAGCAGTTGATCGACTGCTGCTTCAGTCCGTCGGGGCGGTTGAAGGTGACAAAGCCCTTCTTGATGATGTCCACGGTGTCGTTCTTCGCTACAGGAGCGACAACCGGCCACTTGGAGAGGCAGGCTCCGGTGCATGCCGACTTCATCGGCCACGCGGAGTCCTTTGTCAGCCGGTAGACCGTCATTCCACGCTTGTCCACGATGATGTCGCCGAGTTTGGGGTCCTTGCGCACCGAGAGACCGGGCAATGAGTCCGCCGATCCCGCCGCGGCGGCGCCTGCCGCGGCGGGCGCCGCCTTCTTCCCGTCGGGTGCGGACGCGAACCAGGTGCCACCGACGCCCTGCCCCTTCGCGTCACCCGCTTTGGTGTCCTTGGCGTACCGGTACATGGGCCAGCCCGCAATGGTCAGCTGCTTCGTGCCGTCACCCCTGGTGACCTGGCCGATGAGTGCGGCGTCGGCGCCGGGCGCCGCGGTGACACTGCCTGCGGGAACGGGCGGCCAGGCCTTCACACAGTCGCCGTCGCAATTCGACTTCGGCGGGCTCGCGGTGTCCTTGTCGAATCGGTAGAGGGTGAGCCCCGCGCTGTCCGTCACCACCTTTCCCAGCTTCTTGCTGTCCCAGACGGCCAGCTGGCCTGCCGACTTCTTGGCTGCCGCGCTGGCGTCCGAGTCGGAGCCGTACCCGCTGCCGGACCCGTACCCGCCGCCGGTCCCGTAGCCGTCGTCCCCGGGCTGCCCGGCCGCCTGGCCGGCGGGCTGGGCGTCGCCCACTGTCTGTCCGTACGCGGACGAGGAGCCCTTGTCCTGACCGCACGCCGTCGTCAGCGCCAGCACTGCCACCGCCGTCACCGCGAGTGAGGCGTTCCGCCAGGTGTTCATGTGTACTCCCGCTGTCTGTTGGGGGCTGCGGCACACGGTGTGCGCCGTACATGGCCCTAGGTACGGGCGCCGGGGCCCCTGGCGTTCAATGCGATCCGAGATAATTCCCGCGCCCCGCCCATCCGTTGGCCGTCTCAAACACAAAGCCGCAGATCTCCCCCCTTCCGGCGAATCAGCGACGACCCCCGACTGTTGCCGCCCGGGACGGATCATGATCCTCGGCATGTACCGATCGCCGGGGACGCTCATACCGCTTGCCGCACGGCTGTTCGCCGCTGCCGGGCTCGTCTGGCTCACTCTGGCCACCACCGCACCCGCGGCTGCCAGCAACTGCTCCTACTCCTCC
Organism: Streptomyces sp. NBC_00344; assembly: GCF_036088315.1. NCBI lineage: Bacteria > Bacillati > Actinomycetota > Actinomycetes > Kitasatosporales > Streptomycetaceae > Streptomyces > Streptomyces sp. NBC_00344. Next base: position 597,806 of record NZ_CP107996.1, read on the forward strand.
ATCTCCCAGTCGGGAAAGGCGGATTCGTCCACTTCGATCGCGGTGGGCGGAGGCAACGGAAGCTGTTCGGCGGGGCCGGCGCCCCGACCGGTCCCGAAACCGCCTCCGCCTCCGCCACCGCCTCCACCTCCACCCCCGCCTCCCGTGTACCACCCGGCGCCCCCGCCCCCGCCCCCGCCGCCACCACCACCGGCACCCAAGCCCTCGGTGCGCCCGAAGCCGCCCGCACCGAAGCCGGTTGCGCTCCCCGACTACCGGGCGCCGGTTCGCAAGAAGCCGTCGAGCGGTCCTTCCATCGTCACCCTCACCCTGCTGATCACGGCTCCCGCGGTCTTCGCCGTCGCCGTACTCCGCCCGCGCTCATCGCGCTGACCGCTCGCTTCTACGACCGCCGGAGACACCTGTGTCGGAATGGCTTGTTCTCACGATCGCGATGGCCGCGGCCTGTGCCGTCGTCCTGACCATCGCGTTCATCAACAACCGACGGGTCGGGGACGACGATGACCCGTCGGAGACTCCCGACGTCATCGAGTACATGACGATGATGATCGGCGTGATCTACGCAATCGTGCTGGGTCTGGCCATCGCCGGCGTCTGGGAGGGACGCAGCGCCGCGCAGGAGTCGGTACGCCTGGAGGCCCAGGCACTGCACGAGGTGGACGCCCGCTCGGCGGTGTACCCGGCAGCGGTGCGCGGCCGCATCCGCAGCGATGTCGGCACCTACGTCAGCTACGTGCTGGACACCGAGTGGAAGCACATGGGCGACCACGGCGATCTCACCGCCCGCGGCGGCAGGCTGCTGGATCAGGTACGCCGGGACGTCACCGACTACAAGCCGAAGAACGATCACGAGGGGCAGGCCTATCAGCCGCTGGTCGACCAGGTGGCCGCAGCCGACGACGCTCGCGGTTCCCGGGGGCAGAGTGCCGGCGCGACCATGCCGGGGGTGGTCTGGTTCGGCCTGATCATCGGCGCTTTGATCACCGTCGGACTGATCTTCACACTGCAGATCCGCCGTTCCGCGAAGGAGCTGCTGCTGGCCGGCCTCTTCAGTGCACTGATCGCGTTTCTGCTCTTCCTCATCTGGGACTTCGACGCGCCGTTCGGGCGGGGCATCTCCGCCACCGCTTCACCATTCCTCGACCTTTTCCCGCAGGCCGGAAAGTAGGTGGTCGACCGGGAAGGAGATAGCCTCCTGGCGTGACAGATCAGCAGCCTCACCAGTTCGAACGCGGTACAGACGGTCCCAAGGTGATCGTCGTCGGCATAGACGGTTCCGAGTCGTCGTTGCGTGCCGCCGCGTATGCCGGGGGGCTCGCCAGACGGCAGAACGCCCTGCTCGCGATCGTGTATGTGCAGCCTGTGCTCTCGGCGGGGGCCTCACTCGGGGCCTCCGTCGCCGACACCACCGGTGAGATCGCCGAGGGCCTGGTGGCCGAGATCCGGACAGCCACCGAGCGGGTGAAGGGGATATTCGCCGTGCGGTGGGAATTCCACACCTTCCGCGGGGATCCCTTCAACGGTCTGGTCACCGCGGCGGACGAGCTGAAGGCGGACGCCGTGGTGGTCGGCGCGTCGGAGTCGGCCGGCCACCGAATCGTCGGGTCGGTCGCCGTCCGCCTCGTCAAGACCGGGCGGTGGCCGGTCACCGTCGTCCCGTAGTCCGCGTCATTCGCCCATGGTCAGGCCCTGCGCAGCGGCTCCGCGGCTGAGCACCGCGCGCCGGACGGCCTTCTCGGCCACCTGGTAGTCCTTGCGTCCCGGGGCCCGGCGCAGCGCCTCCGGGAGAGCGACCACCCGCCCCTTCTGCACGTCCATCCACTGCGGGACGAACTCCGCCTTTTTCACCACCCAGCGCTGCCCCGGTTCCGCCGGGGGGCCGAAGGTGAAGCGTCCGATGGAACTCTGGTTGCCGCGGGGGTCGACCACGTCCGGTGGATTGACCATCGCACCGGCGACCTGATCGCCCATGCCGTAGATGATCCAGGTGCCGTTGACCTTCTCGTACGCCTGCGGAATATGAGCGTGGGTGCCGAGGATCAGATCGATGTCGGGCCTGCCCTTGGTGGTGGAGGCGGTGAGCCGGTGACCGAGCGTCAACTGCTGCTCGTCGGGGGCCTCCTGCCATTCGGTGCCCCAGTGCAGGCTGACCACCACCACGTCGGCACCTGCCTTCCTGGCCGCCCTGGCGTCCGCAATGATCTTCTGTTCGTCGATGAGATGCACCGCCCAGGGCCGGCCTTCGGGCTGCGGGAAGCCGTTGGTGTCATAGGTGTAGGCGAGTTGGGCCACCAAGGCGCCACCGGCCCGCATCAGCGCGGGGCGTGCGGACTCGGCGGCGGTTCGGCCGGATCCCGCATGCTTGACGCCTGCCTTGTCCAGGGCCTCCAGCGTTCTGCGGATACCATCGGCGCCCGCGTCCAGCGTGTGATTGGAAGCGGTTGAACAGGAGTCGTAGCCGGTGGCACGCAGGCCGGCTGCCACCTCGGGCGGTGACTTGAACGTGGGGAATCCGGTGAAGGGCCCGCCGTTCGCCCCGTACACCGTTTCCATGTGGCAGATCGCCAGATCCGCCCGGGAGATGACCGGTGCGACCCCGGCGAGCATCGGCCGGAAGTCATAGCCGTGCCCGCCCGCGTCCGTGTGGGCCAAGCGGATGATCGAGGCATGCGGGAGTACGTCGCCCGTTCCGACGAGCGTGAATCCGCGGACATCGGACTGCGTGCTGCCGGCAGCGCCGGACGGCGCGGGCCGCTCCGGGTCCGCACGCGGGTACGGGGTCTGTTCCGGTCCACCGCAAGCGGCGAGGGCGAGCAGAAGGGCGGCGGACGCCACCAGAGAGAGACTTTTACTATTTGTCATATTTACATTCGAAACAGCATGACCGGCATCTTCAAGTCTCCATACGGTCAGGTAGCTGAAATGGACGCACGTGTGAGGCATCAAGGGCCGTGTACGGCCGGCGACCGCTCGGCGTGCCACTCGTCGCACCGTTCAACCGCTCGTCGCAGAGATGTGTGCGGACGCTGTCGCTCACTGCCCCTGGTGCGCTCCCATACGCCCGTGACCCTGACACCGACACGTCCCGGCGCCGACGAGCGGGCACTCGCGGACCTGCAGCACACCCATGGCCGGGCGCTGCTGCAGTTTCTGCTCGGGCTGACGTACGGCGACCGGCAGCGCGCCGAGGACCTGCTGCAGGAGACGATGGTGCGCGCCTGGCAGCATCCGGAGGCCTTCGAAGGGCCGTACGAGTCCATGCGGCCCTGGCTGTTCACGGTGGGGCGGCGGCTGGCCATCGATGCCCGCAGATCCCGGCTGGCCCGTCCGGCCGAGGTCAGCGACAACGTTCTGGAGTCGACCCCGGCCCCAGGTGACCTCACCGAGCGCTCGGCCGCGGCACTGGACGTACGCCAGGCGGTACGGGCACTGAGCCCCGAGCACCGTGACGTGCTGGTACAGATATATTTCCACGGGCTGAGCGTGCACGAGGCGGCGTCAACCCTCGGTATCCCGGCGGGCACCGTGAAGTCCCGTTCCCATTACGCGCTGCGCGCCCTGAGCCGCAAACTGCCTGGCTACCGGGCGGCTCCGCCCTGTGGACGCCCTACCTGATCATCTCCGCCGGGATGCCAATCCCGCCTTTCTGCCCACGGCGCGCATCCGGCACCGGTTCAATGCTCCCTGGAGTGCCTGGGCAGTACCTGGCCGAGAGATGAAAGAGGCGAGACGGGATGCGTCCCGAGAGCACCGACGGGACCGGCAGTGGTGAACTGCTGGTGCCGATGGACTGGATGTACGCGGAGTACATCGCCGACGAGCTGCTGCGCACCGGCGATCTGATGCCACCGACAACGATCGAGTACCAGGCGGGGCGCGACGCCCTCGCCCTGACCGTCTTCCTTTCGGACGGTGCGGCGGGCGGCGTCCGGATGGTGACGCGGCTCAACGAATGGCTGTCGCTCACCGCGTACGACAGCGGCTGGCGGGAGTGGGTCTGCGGACGGCTCGACCGGCTCGCCGCAGGCGGCGGGCCCGATCTGCCCCTGGCCAGGGCCGCCTGGAAGTGGCTCGAGGACACCGAGCTGCTGGCGGCGGACCTGGACGCGGTCGCGCCGGGCGCGGTGCCGGACGAAGCGGAAGGACCGCACGTGTGGACGCCTGCCTGGCAGCTGGGTCTGCCACTGGGCCATCTGGCGATCCACTTGTTCTGAACACGCGCCGCGGCCGCCTGCGGCGTGGCCAGGACCGCGAGGCTCATGAACCGTGCACCCCCGCACGGTATTTCGGGATGCGTACGGTCACCTTCATACCCGCGCCGACGCCCGTCTCGATGACCAGCCCGTAGGCGTCCCCGTACACCTGTCGCAGCCGTTCGTCGACATTGAGCAGTCCGATGCCCGCGGAGGATCCGCCCTCGCCGCGAAGGACCTCACGCAGCCGCGAGGGCTCCATCCCGGTTCCGTCGTCCTCGATGACGACCTCGGCGTCGGAGCCGGCGTCCAGTGCGCTGATGGTGATGCGCCCGCGTCCGGCCGCACCTTCGATGCCGTGCTTGACCGCGTTCTCCACCAGTGGCTGAAGACACAGGAAGGGCAAGGCCACGGGCAGCACCTCGGGGGCCACCTGCAGGGTGACACCGAGGCGGTCACCGAACCTGGCTCCCGCGAGAGCCAGGTACTGGTCGATGGAGTGCAGTTCCTCGGCGAGGGTGGTGAAGTCGCCGCGTCTGCGGAAGGAGTAGCGGGTGAAGTCGGCGAACTCCAGGAGCAGTTCGCGGGCACGTTCGGGATCGGTACGGACGAACGAGGCTATCGCGGCCAGTGAGTTGAAGATGAAGTGCGGGGAGATCTGGGCCCGCAGCGCCTTGATCTCTGCCTCGATCAACCGGGTCCTCGAACGGTCGAGTTCGGCGAGCTCCAGCTGCACCGACACCCAGCGGGCCACTTCACCGGCGGCTCTGGCCAGCACAGCGGACTCACGCGGCGCATAGGCGACCAGTACCCCCAGCACCCGGTGGTCGACGGTGAGCGGCACCGCGACGGCCCAGCGCAGCGGGCAGTCGAGATCGTCGCAGTCGCTCCTGAAGGCCCTGTCCCTGCCGCTCTCCAGGAGCCCGCTCACCCGGCTCATGACCTGCGGCGCATGGTGCTCCCCCAGGCCGTCCCAGCACAGGACACGCTCCCCGTCGGTCAGACACAGTGCGTCGGTGCCCAGCAGCGAGCGCAGCCTGCGGGCGGCCTTGCGGGCGCTCTCCTCGGTCAGGCCCGCGCGCAGCGGCGGCGCGGCGAGCGACGCGGTGTGCAGCGTCTCGAAGGTCGCGTGTTCGACCGGTGTGCCGACCCCGTTGTTGCGGACGGGGCGGGCGCTGCGCCGGCCGATGACGAACCCGCCCATCAGCAGCATTGGTCCGAGCACGATCAGAGCGGCGAGCGCCGGCCCGTTCACCGGAGGGCTCCGCCCGCTGACGCTATCGACTCGGGCAGATGGAAGCGGGCCATGGCCGCGCTCGTGCCTGCCGGGATACGGCCCGGGGTGGCCAGCGACACCAGCACCATGGCCAGGAAGCCGACCGGCACGGACCACAGAGCCGGCCAGGCGAGCAGGGTGTGCGCCCAGCCGTGCGGTGCCGCACCGCCCATGGTGACGGCTACGGCCAGCAGTGCGGAGCCGCCGCCCAGCAGCAGCCCGGCGATCGCGCCGGGCGGGGTGAGACGGCGCCACCAGATGCCGAGCACCAGCAGCGGACAGAACGACGAGGCGGAGACGGCGAACGCCATCCCGACGGCGTCCGCCACCGGGACTCCGTTCATCAGCAGCGCACCGGCCAGCGGTATGCCCATGGCGAGCACCGTGGCGAGACGGAAGTGCCGTACCCCCCGGGACTCCTGGGCGAGGACCCCGGCGACGGCCATGGTGAGCCCGGACGCGGTGGACAGGAAAGCCGCGAAGGCACCGCCGGCGACCAGCGCCCCGAGCAGGTCCCCGCCCGCTCCGCCGATCACCCGGCCGGGAAGCAGAAGGACGGCCGCGTCGGCGTCACCGTTGAGCGGGAGTTCCGATGCGTACAGCCTCCCCAGGGCGCCGTAGACCGGCGGCAGCAGATAGAACGCTCCGATCAGCGCGAGCACCACCACCGTCGTGCGGCGGGCACTCCGCCCGTCGGGGCTGGTGTAGAAGCGGACGACGACATGAGGCAGGCCCATGGTGCCGAGGAAGGTCGCGACGATCAGACCGTAGGTCGCGTACAGCGGATGGTCGGCCCGGCCGAAGCCCGCGGACACGGCGAGCGCCGGTGCCGCAGCCGGCAGCCCCGGCCGTCCGTCGCCCTGCCAGGCCAGCACCAGGAACAGCGCGGGGACCAGCAGCGCGGTGAGCTTGAGCCAGTACTGGAAGGCCTGCACAAACGTGATGCTGCGCATCCCGCCTGCCGCCACCGAGAGCACCACCACGGCCGCCACGACGACGGGGCCGAGCCAGTCCGGCGCACCGGTCAGGATTTCCAGGGTCAGCCCCGCGCCCTGAAGCTGAGGGACCAGGTAGAGCCAGCCCGCTCCGGTGACGAAGACGCTGACCAGTGCGCGGACCTGGCGGGATTCCAGTCGTCCTTCCGCGAAGTCGGGAAGTGTGTACGCCCCCGAGCGGCGCAGCGGCGCGGCGATGAGCAGCAGCAGGACGAGGTATCCCGCGGTGTAGCCGACCGGGTACCAGAGCATGTCCGGGCCGTGCACCAGGACCAGGCCGGCAACACCGAGGAAGGACGCAGCCGAGAGGTACTCGCCGCTGATCGCCGCGGCGTTGAGGCGTGGGCCGGCCGTGCGTGACGCCACGTAGAAGTCCGATGTGGTGCGGGAGATGCGCAGCCCGAAGCCGCCGACCAGGGCGGTCGTCATGACGACGACGGCCACCGCCGCCACCGCATAGGTCCGGCTCACTGCGGGGGGCGGCCTTCCACGAGTCGGGCGAAGTCCCGTTCGTTGCGCTCGGCCCGGCGTACGAACCACCAGGCGGCGAGCACCAGCAGCGGGTACGCGCCGAATCCGAGAACCAGCCAGACGGCGAATTCGCTGCGGAGCGCGACGAAGGCGAGCGGAAGGGTGCCCGCGAGCAACGCGAGCAGCAGGAAGGCGCTCAGTCCGGCACGGAGCTGACTGCGCATCAGAGAACGTACATAAGCGTCACCGAGCGCGGTCTGCTCGTCGATCTCCGACTGTGCGCGGTAGCGCGGCAGCTGCCGCACCCTCCGGGGCTCACCCATGACGGTCTCGCGTCGGGGTGCGGGCTCTGCGGACATGGCGCGGAGTGTACGCAGCCCGGTGAACGGCTGGGAAGTGCCCGCTCAGTGGCCCCCGCGCATCAGGCGCTCACGCAGCACCCGGGCGTGCCGTCTGCTGACCGGCAGTTCGACCGCGCCGATCCGGACACTCATGGCCCCGGCATCCAGGCGCAGTTCGTCGATGCGGTCGATCGCGATGAGATGACTGCGGTGGATCCGCACGAATCCGCGCGAGCGCCAGCGTTCCTCCAGGGCAGTCAGTGGGATACGGACGAGGTGACTGCCCTCAGCGGTGTGCAGCCGTGCGTAGTCGCCCTGGGCTTCCGCGTACGTGATGTCGGCAACGGTGACGAACCGTACGACGCCGCCCAGTTCGACCGGGATCTGGTCGGCCGCCGTGTCGAGTACGGGTGCGTAGCGGTCGGTGACCATGTCGGAGACCCGGCGCACTGCTTCGGCGAGGCGCTCCCTGCGGACCGGTTTCAGCACATAGTCGACCGCCTTGAGGTCGAATGCCTGCAGCGCGAAGCCCTCGTGCGCCGTGACGAAGACGATCAGCGGCGGCGTCGCGAAGCCTGCCAGCAGCTTGGCGATGTCGAGTCCGGTGAGCCCGGCCATGTGGATGTCGAGAAAGACGGCGTCGACGGCGCTGTCGTCCCCCGGACCCGCGTCGAGGGCGGAACCGATGATGCGCAGCGCACCGGTGGCGCTGACGGCGCCTTCGGCGCTGCGGATCCTCGGATCGGAGCGGAGCAGATAGAGAAGCTCCTCAAGGGCCGGCTCTTCGTCGTCGACGGCCAGTACGCGCAGCATGAGCCCGGAGTTTAGGTGTTCTCCCGGCAGGGCGCGGGGGTGAGTGATTCCAGGGCGCGCTGCGTACCTGAGGGAGACGGGAAAGGACGGCGGCATGAGGCCACTGGAACTCCATCGCGCTGTCGGCGCGTACGCCCTCGGGGTCCTCGGCACTGCGGATACCTTCCGCTTCGAGGAACACCTGACGGACTGCGCCCGATGTGCGGCACTGCTGAGCGAGTTCGGCAGTGTGGAGGCGCTGCTCGCGGACTTCGCACGGCAGCTGCCACCCGGAGTGGAGCCGGTCGCCCCCATCGGCGAAGCACTGCTCCACCGGCTGCTCGACGCGGTGCAGGCCCGTCGCCGCACCGGCCGCCGGCGGCGTCTCGCCCTCGTGGCGGCAGCCGTGGTGCTGGCCTCGGGGGGTACGTTCTCGGTGGTCCGGGCCGCCGGGGACGGGGCGGGTGCGGCGAACGGGCTGCGGTGGTCCGGAACCGACCGGGCCAGCGGGGTGTCGGCGGTGGTGGCCCTGCGGAGCGCCGGCTGGGGAACGGATGTGGACCTCGACGTGCGAGACGCCCCGCAACACGCGGTCTGCACGCTGGTCGCGGTCGGCCGGGACGGCGATGTGCAGACGGTGGCCACCTGGACCGCGGGCAAGGACGGCCCCCTGCATGCCCGCGGGGCGGCCGCGCTGCCGCCGGACGCGATCGGCCACTTCGAGGTACGCACGGCCGGGGGAAAGATGCTGGTCTCGGTGTGGCCTCAGAAGCCGTAGACCCGCGATGCGGTGGACTCGAAGATCTGCCGGCGTTCCGCCGGGCTGAGTTCCGCGGTCAGCCGCTGCGCCGTGCCCACCACCTCTCCGTAGGAGGCGACGAGTGTGCACACCGGCCAGTCGGAGCCGAACATCAGCCGCCCGGGGCCGAAGGCGTCGAGAGCGGTGTCCATGTACGGGCGTAGCCGCTGGACCGTCCAGTCCTCTCCGGCCTCGGTGACGAGCCCGGAGAGCTTGCACACGGTGTTGGGCAGGCCGGCAAGAGCCCGCAGGTCCGAAGCCCAGGGCTCCGGTCTGCCCGATGCGATGGGAGGTTTGCCCAAGTGGTCCAGTACGAAGGTGAGTTCGGGCAGCTGCGCCGCGGCCCTTGCGGCGGCCGGCAGCTGATGCGGCAGCACGACCAGGTCGTAGACCAGGCCGGCCGCGGCGACCGCGGCCAGTCCGCGCCGCACGTCGGGGCGCAGCAGCCATCCGGTGTCCTGCTCGCCCTGCACCTGATGGCGGACACCGACGAGGTGCTCACCTCCCGGGAGTTCGCGGAGGGCGGCGAGCGCGTCGCCGACACCGGCCGCTGTGAGGTCGGTCCAGCCGACGACGCCGGCGACCAGATCGCTCTCCTGCGCCAGGGCAAGAAGCTCAGGGGTCTCAGCGGCGACAGTCACCGTCTGTACCAGCACCGTGGCCCGCACATCCGCTGCGGCAGCCGCCGGAACGAGGTCGCCGAGCCCGAAGTTCCGCCGCAGCGGCGCGAGTTCCCGGCCGGTGATCCAGCCCTGGTCCCGTACGGACAGATCCCACACGTGGTGGTGGGCGTCGACGGTGGTCATCGGTCCGCCGCGCCCGTGCCCTGAAGCTCGGACAGCTCCTGCCAGAGCGCATCCGGCAGGGGCAGACTCAGCATTTCGGCTGCGTCGCGCACCTCTGCGGCCGACCGGGCACCGACCAGCACACTCGCGACGGCGGGATGGCGGCGAGGGAAGCCCAGCGCGGCAGCCCGCAGCGGCACGCCGTACCGTGCGGCGACCGCCTCCATCCGCAGGGCGCGATCCAGGACAGCGGCGGGCGCGGCCGCGTAGTCGTACGTCGCGCCGGGCCGGGGATCCGCCAGCAGACCGGAGTTGAAGACGCCTCCGACCACCACGCTCCTGCCCCGCGCGGCGGCCTCGGGCAGCAGCTCGTCGAATGCCGACGTGTCGAGCAGAGTGCAGCGCCCGGCGCAGAGCACCACATCGGCATCCGTGTCGCGGAGGAAGCGGGTGAGCATCCGCGTCTGGTTCATCCCCGCGCCGATGGCACCCACCACGCCTTCGGAGCGCAGCTTCTCCAGCATCGGGTAGGCCTGGCCGAAGGCCTCGTCCGGGTGCTGGTCGGGGTCGTGCAGATAGACGATGTCGACCCGGTCCAGACCGAGACGGTCCAGGCTGGCCTCGATGCTGCGCCGCACTCCGTCCGCGCTGAAGTCCCAGACCCTGTGGTGGGTGGCGGGTACGGCGAAACCGTTCGAGAGGTCGTCGCCCACCCCGGAGCCCGGTTCCAGCAGTCGTCCGACCTTGGTGGACACCACGTACTCCGCGCGCGGCCGGTCGCGGAGGGCCGTGCCCAGTCGGCGCTCGGACAGCCCCAGTCCGTAGTGCGGTGCGGTGTCGAAGCATCTGATGCCGGATTCCCAGGCAGCGTCCACGGCTGCCTGGGCATCCGCCGGATCGACAGGCGTGTAGAGATTGCCGATCCCAGCCGCGCCGAAGGACAGTTCCGTGATGTCGACCGTGCTGTTTCCGATCTTGGTGCGCCGCATGGGTCGAATATTCATCGGATCACTACGGGCCGTCAACACCCGTGCAGCTATCTCTCGACCGCGGCCCTCAGCAGATCGGCCAGTTCCTCGGGAAAGCACTCGACGAGCCGTTCCGCGTCCGGCACCGCCTTGCCGTCCGCCACCAGCCCGATATGCACCTGCCCGCCGTAGGCCGAGAGCGCGACTGCCAGCGACTGCCCGTGGGCCAGCGGCGCCATGGGGTAGAGCGCGCGCAGCGGACTGCCGCCCAGCGACAGTGTGGAGCGGGGCAGCGGCACGCTGGTCACCAGGACGTCGAAGAGCATCCGTGCCGCGTTCCCCGCGAGTTGGGCGCCGACCCGGTGGGCGAGCGCCGGAAGCCGGTCGGCCAGTACGGCCACCGCTCCGGCACCCCGCAGCGGCCCGGCGGCCTTGTTGCGGTCCATCGCAGAGCGCACCGTGCCGAGCCTGCGCCATGGGTCGGGTTCGGAGACCGGAAGACCGAGCAGGTACGCCGAGAGGGTGTTCCCCGAACCGGCCGGGGCTCCCGGACGCCGCCGCGAGACCGGCACCAGCGCGCGGGGGTCCGTGCCGGGCAGCAGTTCACCGCGTTCCAGCATCCAGCGCCGCAAACCGCCCGCGACCACGGCGAGCAGTACGTCGTTGGCCGTGCCGCCTGCCTCCCTGCGGATCCGAAGGACGTCCTGCTGATCGAGGACGGCGGTGGCGAGCCGGCGGGTACCGCTGGAACTCGCCGTCAGCAGCGAGCCGCCCCACAGATCGAACCGGCTGGCACGCACCACGGATGCGCCGATGCCGACCGCCTGGCCGAGCTCCTCGATACGGTCCCGGGCGAATCCGGCGACCTGGTGCGGACCCGGCATCCAGGACCGGGGCGGCACTGTGCGTACCCGCCGTTCGCCGGCCGTCCGGGCATCGGCGATCTGGTCGAAAATCCCGGCACCGATCGATACCGCGCGCATTCCGTCCGCCAGGGCGTGATGCAGCTTGACGAGCACCGCGAAACGGCCGCCCTCCGTGCCGGTGAGGACGTACATCTCCCAGGGAGGCCTCCCGCGCTCCAGCGGACGCTCCATCAGTTCTCCCGCCAGCCGGTTGACCTCGGTCGCGAAGTCACCCCCCGGCAGCCCGACGAGCCGGACGTGCCGGCGCACGTCGAAGCGCCTGTCCTCCGACCAGGCAGCGCCGCCGAGCGGGAGCAGTACGTCCCGCACGCCCATCCGCAGCCGGGGAATCGCGGCGGCGCGGGACGCCAGCAGGGCAACCGTTTCCTCGTCCGAGGTTCCGGGGGCGGATGCGAAGACCGCGAGTGCCCCGAGATGCATCGGATGCCCGGCCGATTCGAGGTGCCAGAACGCGAGATCAAGCGGGGCCAGAAGCTCGGAGCTCAACAGATCCTCGATGTTGTCGGTGGCGAGTGCTGCGGGGCGCGGCAGCTCCGGGTCTCAGCAGTCAAGCGCCAGATAACGGTTACGGTCAAGTGCGATTCTGATACTTACAGTTACCATTCGGTATCCATCACATTGCCACTCACTCCGGAACGGTGAACTCGCACCAGACGCACTTGCCGCTGCCGCGCGACTCGACACCCCATTCATCGGCGAGCCGGTCCACCAGCATCAGCCCACGTCCGGAGACCCCCGCCTCCCCCGGGTCCCTGCGCCGCGGCAGCGCACTGGATGAGTCGTCGACCTCGACCCTCAGCCGCCGGTCCGGCCCGGAGAGCACCCTGATGGTGACGACCGCCCCGCCGTCGGTGTGCGTCAGCGCGTTGGTCAGCAACTCGTCGGCCGCCAGCTCGATCTCGTCCGCCCGCTCCCCGGCGCCCCAGGCGCGTGCCGCGGCGCGGACCATATGGCGTGCGGAGCCCAGCGCCTCGGGGTCGCACTGCGCCACATGCTGTTGCAGCCTGCCCGAACCCTGCGGTGCGTCGAGCCCCTGCCGGCGGAGCAGCAGCAGCGCCACATCGTCCTCGCCGCCATGCCCGTCGACGGCCTCGCACAGGTGATCGGCGAGCAGTTGCAGATCCCTCGGCCCGCTCTGGACCAGGCTGGTGAGCCGCTGCATGCCGTCGTCGAGATCGGCGCCCGGCTGCTCGACAAGACCGTCGGTGAACAGCAGCAGAGTGTGTCCGGGATCCAGCTCCACGGTGGCCACCGGGTAGTCGAGCTGGCCGAATTCACCGGCGAGACCCAAGGGCAGTCCCCCCTCGACCGGCACCCGCCGGCAGCTGCCGTCCGGGGCCCGCAGCAGCGGATCGACATGCCCTGCCCTGACCAACTGGACCACACCGGTCGCCAGATCCGCTTCGGCGTACAGACAGGTCGCGAAGCGCTCGGTGTCGAGTTCATGCAGGAAGTCGGAAGCCCGTGACATGACGGTCGCCGGGGTGTGCCCCTCGGCGGCGTACGCCCGCAGCACGATCCTCAGCTGGCCCATCACCGCGGCGGCATGGGTGTCGTGCCCCTGCACATCCCCGATGACCGCGCCGACCCGGCCGCTGGGCAGCGGGATCACGTCGTACCAGTCACCCCCGATGTCGCGGCCGATCCGGGCAGAGCGGTACCGCACGGCGACCTGCGCACCGGGGACCTCTGATATCCGGCGTGGCAGCATGGCCTGCTGCAGCCCCTGCGCCAGATCGTGCTCCTGCTCGTAGAGCATGGCCCGCTGGAGGCTCTGTGCGACCGAGCTGCCGAGGGCGATCAGCAGATTGCGTTCATCGGCGCTGAAGCCCACCTTGTCACGGTAGAGCAGGCCGATCGCACCGATCGGACGCGCCTGGGCGATGAGCGGCAGATAGGCGGCCGCGCTGACACCGAGCCCATCGATGTGCGGCCACAGTTCGGGATAGGAGGCCGCGAAGTCCTCGGCCGAGTCGATGAAGCGCGGCGCGAGATCACGGATCACCTCGCTCATCGGGTACCGCTCGTCCACCCGGGTGTACCGGGTGCCCGGCACGAAGCTTCCCTCGGGCCCCTCGGCCACCAGCAGAATCCGCCCCACCTCGACAAGTCCCATCACCAGGCTGCTCGCACCGAGGTACTCGAGGCCCCGCGAGTCCTTGAGCACGTTGATGACGTCCCGCACGGTGCGGGCATGGGCGAGGGCCGCCGTGGTGCCCTCGACGACACTCGTCCTGCGTCGGGCCTCGATGTCCAGCGCGATGCGGACCGATGCGTCCGCCAGCTCCTGGACCGCGTGTCTGACGATGCCGATGATCCGGTGCGGGCGGCCGGTCCCGTCCCGTCGGATCACCCCCTGCGTATGGGTCCAGCGCGGCGAGCCGTCTCGGCGCCGGATACGGAAGTACGCGCCGTAGTGCGTGCTGCCGTTCTTGAGTGCCTGCGAGACCCGGGCGTCCAGGCGGGTGGCTTCGTCTGGGGGCACCCTGCGGGCGAGGGTCTCAGGACGGCCGTCGTACTCGTCGGCATACAGGTCGAAAACGTCGAGAGCGGCCTGGTCCAGGTGCATCAGCCCGCTGCCGAGATCCCAGTCGAAGCTGCCCATCCGGTTGAGGGCAAGGCTCAGATCGGGGTGGACAGGCCAGTCCGCGGGGAGGGACAGCGCACCCGGCGCCCGTTCAACCATGTAGTCACTCTGACACGGTCCGTCCGATTCTTCGCGGGGTCGTTCGCGATCGACTTGAACGTGTTCAAGTCTCCGGATAGGCTCACACCGAGAGTTGAACACGTTCAAACCAATGCGTTCACCAGGGGGTGGAGTGCGTGATGTCGGTGCTTGTCCATCTGATCGTCATGCTCGGCATGCTGGTCGTCATACCGGTGGGGCTGCGCCTTGTCGGCGATCCGCATCTGGATCCGGTCCGCCGGCTCTGGCCGTTCGCCGGTGCGTCCGGGGGCGTCGCTCTGTGGCTGCCGCGCGGCCCGGTCGCCGCGGCTCTCGCCGCGGGATACGCGGCCGCCACCATGCTGCTCGCCGTCCAGGCACCGCTGCGGCTCGCACGCAGCCGCTCACTGGCCCCGGCCGAGATCGCGACGCTCACCGCGCTGGTCACCCCGTCGGTGGCCGGACTGGCTCTGGTCTGCGAGCGCTGGGGCCACCCGCTCTTCGGTTTCGGGCTGGGCATCCTGGCGCTGACCGTGCCGCATTTCCACTTCGCCGGATTCACCGCGGCGCTGGTGGCCGGGCTCTGCTGCCGGGCCGGCGCGGGGCCGCTGGGCAGACTCGCCGCGCTGAGCGTGCCCCTCGGGACGCTGCTGGTGCTCGCCGGGTACTTCATCGACGACTGGGCCGAACTGGCCGGGGCCGTCGTACTGACCGCCGGGATGTGGGCCGTGTCGCTGCTGACCTGGCGCGACATCCGGACCGCCGACCGTGATCCGTTCACCCGGCGACTGCTCGGCACGGCCTCCGCCACGCTGGTGGTCACCATGCTGCTCGCCCTCAGCTGGGCGCTGGGTGAGGCCACCGGGATCGCGCATCCCACACTGGCCTGGATGGCCGCCACGCATGGCATCGGCAACGCGCTGGGATTCGCGCTCTGCGCGGTACTGGCCTGGCGGCGCATGCAGGAGACAACCACGCAGGAGACGAAGGAGACCGTGGGATGAGCGCCCTCACCTACCCGGAAGTGGGCGCCACCCGGCGGACACCGCTGCCGGCCGGATACCGGCATCTGCACCACCGCACTCGGATCGGGCACGGCGGTGAGGTCTTCGCCAGGGCGGCCGACGCCGTCACCACCTGGCGCATGCACCGGGAGACCGGGGCCCGGATGGACGTGACGGATCCTCGCGCCGATCCCGGCACCCGGCTCACGGTCTCCCTGGGGATCGGGCCGCTTCGCATCGACGCTCCTTGCCAGGTGGTCTGGGCGGCGTACGGACAAGAGACGGCGGGTTTCGCCTACGGCACCCTGGACCGCCACCCGGAACGCGGTGAGGAGTGCTTCCTCGTCGAACTGGCAGCAGACGGGACGGTCTGGTTCAGCGTGACCGCCTTCTCACGGCCGGGATGCTGGTACACCGCGGTGGCGGGTCCGCTGATACCGGTCCTGCAACGGGCCTACGCCCGCCGCCTCGGGAGGACACTGCGCCGGATCGCCGCCGCGTGATCCGCTCGAGCCGTACGCAGGCCGGCGCCCGGCGGCAATGGATGCCACCGGGCGCCGGCCACGCACCGTTCCGTTGAGCGGAGTCAGTCGATTCCCTGCAGGATGTGGGGCTCGGCGAGGTCGTCTTCGTAGCCGGCCAGCCGGATCGGGGCGGACCTGGCCCAGACGTCGAGGCACAGCAGCTTCTCGGGCCGGCCGGCCCGTTCGCTGCGTTCTGCTGGGTGCTGCTCGCGCTTTGTGATGGTCTCTGATGTCACCGCGCACTCCTCTGTGTCGCGTTAACCGCATGGACAAGGGCAGTTCGGACGCGGTGGCGCCGGTTTTCCTGGCGGGACCGCGGCCTCGGTGCGTGCCTGTCCCAGAACGGGCCGAAGGGTCTGATGGGACCCCACCGGCTGTCCGTTCGCATCAGAATAACCAAATGAGCGGGGTTCCGCTCGATAGGGTCACATTCGGATGGCCAAGTTTTCTTTGCCTGCCGTTCAGGTACATGTCTATTCGGCCATGATCTGCCCGGATCCGCACTCCGGCACCCGGCGCCGGTCACTGCTCCGTTCGGGTGCCGTGCAGTGTCGTCCGACTGCCGTGAGGGACAGTCCGGGCGCGGTGGAGAGACCAGTGGGCCACGGCGGGACCATGGGACACAGCGAGGAGAGGGAGCCCGAGCCGGTCGTCCCGGCCCTACCAGTTCGCGGGGGCGTAGTCCTTGAGGAAGACGCTGTGCAGATCCTCGCCGGACTCTCCGCGCACGATCGGGTCGTAGACCCTGGCAGCGCCGTCGACCAGGTCCAGCGGGGCGTGGAAGCCTTCGTCCGCGAGCCGCATCTTGTCGGGGTGCGGGCGTTCGTCGGTGATCCAGCCGGTGTCCACCGCGGTCATCAGAATGCCGTCGGACTCGAACATCTCCTGACCGCTGGTGCGGGTGAGCATGTTCAGCGCGGCCTTCGCCATGTTGGTGTGCGGATGGCCCGCACCCTTGTAGCCCCGGCTGAAAACACCCTCCATGGCGGAGACGTTCACCACGTACGTGCGCTTGGCTGCGGCAGCGGCCATCGCGGGCCGGAGCCGGCTGATGAGGATGAACGGTGCGGTGGAGTTGCAGAGCTGGACCTCGAGCAGCTCGACGGCGTCCACCTCCTCGACCGTCTGGATCCAGCTGTTGGTGTCATGCAGGTCGGGTACGAGACCTCCGGCGTCGATCGCCGTGCCGGCCTCGATCCGGGCCGGCGATGCGGAGCCGGTGACGAGTGCCAGTTCGGTCACCTCCTGGGCGCTCAGTCCGCCGGGACGTGCGCTGGGCAAGGTCAGCTGAGCGCCGCTGCCGAAGGCCCCGATGACCTGGGACGAGGGCAGCTCACCCGCGGGCAGCGGGGCGCTCTCGGCAGCGATCAGCTCGCTGTACGCCTGCGGGGAGCGCCGTACCGTCTGCGCCGCGTTGTTGATCAGGATGTCGAGCGGGCCTTCGGCCGCGACCGAGTCGGCAAGCGCGACGACCTGGGCGGGGTCACGCAGGTCGATGCCGACGATCTTGAGCCGGTGAAGCCAGTCGGCGCTGTCCGGCATGGCCTTGAAACGACGGATCGCGTCCTTGGGGAAGCGGGTGGTGATGGTGGTGTGAGCACCGTCGCGCAGCAGCCGCAGGGCGATGTACATGCCGATCTTCGCCCGGCCGCCGGTGAGCAGCGCCCGCTTGCCCGTCAGGTCCGTCCGCGCGTCGCGTCGGGCCCGGTTGCGGGCCGCGCAGTCCTGGCAGAGCTGGTGGTAGAAGACATCGACCTCTACGTAGCGGGTCTTGCAGATGTAGCAGGACCGCGGGCGCTGGAGTATCCCCGCGATCTCGCCGCTCGCCGTGGACGACGGCAGCACACCCTGGGTCTCGTCGTCGATGCGCTCGGCTGAACCGGTGGCGGTGGCCTCCGTGACGGCCCTGTCGTGTGCGGTCTTGGCCGCGCGGCGGTCCTGGCGGCGGCGCTGCTTCACCGTCCGGTAGATGCCTGCGGTGGCGCGGCGCACGGCGATGGCGTCCGGGTGGTCGACGTCGATCTTGTCCAGCTCGTCGAGCACGCTCAGGCAGAGAGCCAGCCGCTCCGGATCGATGCCGGGGCCGAACGCCTGGCTGTCCTCTGTCACCGTCATCGCAATTCCTCTGCCGTAGTCCCAGGTCAGAAGCGCGCTGGGGCCCAGTCGTCCATCGACCAACTCATGAAGGTATACGCAGTCGCGCCGGATACCAAAATCCGCCCAGTGTTCCCCATATGACGGCCGCGGTTTCTTTGCGCATCACACGTTCAGCCCCTCATCGCCGTTTCGTCGGAGCGATAGACGTTTTATTGAGTAATGTCCCTTTTGCGCCACTGGACTTCATGGTGCGAAAGATTCTGTGCGTCACGAACAGGAGCCTGCCTTGCCCACGACCGTCACACATCGCGTGTCCTTCCGTAAGAGCCTCACGGTCGGAGCAGGTGCTCTGGCCACGGCCGCAGCCGTCGGTGCCACGCTGCTCGCCGCTGCCCCGGCGCAGGCCGCTCCTCCGGCGCAGCCGTACGGTACCGTCACCTCCCCGACCGGCCTGAACGAGCGTCAGTTCCCCAGCACGGACTCGTCCACCCGGGGCGTTCTCGCCTATCGCACCCAGGTCGGCCTGGAGTGCAAGGTCCGTGCCCAGAACATCGACGGCAACACCGTCTGGTACCGGCTCCGTGGCAGCCACAACTGGATCTCCGCCCGGTACGTGAACAACACCGGGTTCGTGAAGTACTGCAAGGACGTGCTGCGCAGCGACTTCGCGCCCAACGTTGCCGCCCAGAAGGCCATGGGCTGATCCAGCCGGACGCGAAACCGCCCGCTCCCGGTATACGGGGGCGGGCGGTTCGTCATGTGCGGTCAGCCTATGGCGGGCGGGGCCGCCGAGGGGGCGGTGCCCCAGTCGGAGGGCTTGGGCCCGACCGTATAGGAGAGGTTGCGGCCCGAGCGGATCTCGTCGGTGGTGAGATACGTCTTGGCGTGGCCCTTGCCGTCGACAGCGGCCGACTGGATGTAGCGGTCGGTGTCCGAGGCACCCGGAGCGGACACCGTCAGGTGACCGTGCGGGTAGTAGCGGCGGTCGAGCTCGAGGTCGACCCGCTCGAAGGCGGGCGTCGAGAGACCCCAGGTGTCGGTGCCCGGCTGCACCGGGAAGATCCCGATGGATGACAGCACGTTCCAGGCGGACATGGTGCCCAGATCGTCATTGCCCGTCATGCCGGTCGGGGCGTCCGTGAAGAGCGTCAGCGCGGCGTGTACCACGTCGGTCGTCTTCCAGGGCTGCCCGGTGGAGAGATAGGTGTACGGCGCGATCAGGTCGGGCTCGTTCTGCGGGTTGTACTTGTCCGCGTTGTAGTAGTCGTAGGGGCCGTTGACCCAGACGTCGCGGGCCGTCTTCGCCGGGTCCGTGAGAAGCTGCTGATAGGCGAAGAAGGAGTCGAGGCGCTGGTTGGCCGTGTCCTTGCCCCCGATCAGATCCACCATGCCGGAGATGTCCTGCGGGACCATCCACTGGTACTGCCACGAGGTTCCTTCGTGGAAGCCCTCGCTCTGCGCCGGGTCGGCCGGGCCGGTGAAGGCGCCGTTCTCGTCACGGGCCCGGAAGAAGCCGGTCGTGGGGTCGAAGATGTTGCGGTAGCTCTGGGCCCGTGCCGCATAGCGGGCGGCATCCGCCTTGTGACCGAGTTCGCCCGCCATCTGGGCGAGCATCGCGTCCGAGAGCGCGTACTCGAGTGTGGCCGATGCGCCGTGGTCGAAGTCCGAGTCACCGGGCTTGGCGTGCGGGCGGTCCTTGATGTACGGCGCGAAACCGTTCTTGATGTACTCGGTGTTGGCCTCGCGGCCCACCGCGGGAGAGTCATCGGGCGGGGTGCCGTCGGCGTTCTTCTTCAGCGCGCGGTACGCCTGCTCCTCGTATCCCTTGAGCAGCCCCTGCTGGTAGGCGTTGGTGAGGAACGGCGTGACCGGGTCACCGGTCATGATGTTCGTCTCGACCGTTCCGTAACCCCACTTGGGCAGCCAGCCGCTCTCTTCGTCGATCTTCAGGACGGAGATGGCCATGTTCCTCTCCTCACGCGGGGCGAGCAGCGAGAGGAGCTGGGTCTGGGTGCGGTAGGTGTCCCAGAGGGACCAGTTCTGGTAGTAGTCGAAGCCCCTGGCCCGGTGGATCTTCTGGTCCCAGCCCGTGTAACGGCCGTCCACGTCACTGCCGATGTTCGGCGCGAGGAAGGACCGGTAGAGCGAGGAGTAGAAGGTCCGGCGCTGGGTGTCGCTGCCCCCCTTGGCCCGGACCTGCTCGAGCCGGTCCTCCCAGGCCGACTGTGCGGCGTGCTCCGCGCGCTCGAAGCTCCTGCCGCCCTCGGCGCGCAGATTGCGCGCCGCACCGGAGGCGTCCACGTAACTGATGGCCGTGGTGGCCTCGACCGTGCGGTCCTTGGTGGTGTCGAAGCGGACCCAGGCGCCGTTGCCCGCCGTGCCGGTGGACTTCCTGGAGCCCTCGGTGACGGTTCCGTCCTTCCAGGTGCCCGACGTGGTGAAGGGGCGGTCGAAGCGGGTGACGGTATAGAGGGTGTACGGCTTGGTGTCCTGGCAGAACCCGCTGCCGGTGATGGCGGTACGGATCGTGCGGGAGTCGAGGACCTCCACGGTGGTGGAGAGGGTCTTGTGCAGCGACTGGCCGGCGTTCAGCAGAACATTGGCCTTGCCGGTCGCAGGGAAGGTGTAGCGCTGAACACCGGTGCGCTTGGTGGCGGTGAGCTCCGCGGTGATTCCGGAGTCGAGGCCCACCTTGTAATAGCCGGGCGCCGCCTTCTCGTCGTCGTGGCTGAACTTCGCCGCGTACTTCGCGTAGTCGGTCTCGGTGACGTCGCCCGTGGTGGGCAGCGTCGGCAGATCACCGCCGAGACCGCAGCCCACACCGGAGATGTGCACGCTGGAGAAGCCGCGGATCTGGGTCTGGGCGTGGTCGTAACCGGTGTTGTGGCCGGTGTCCGGCGAGAGCTGGACCATACCGAAGGGGACAGCGGCACCCGGATAGGTGTTGCCCTCGTTCTCTGTGCCGATGAACGGGTTGACCAGATCGGTCAGTTGATCGCCGGGGTGGGACGCGGCGGCCTGGGCCGTCGGTGCGGCGAGGACTCCGCCGAGGAGGGTGACAGCCGCGACGGCCGTTCCCGCTCCGCGAAGCCGTTGGGTCCAATGCATGGATGGAAACCTCCGGGGTTCATTGACATCGTTGTACGGCGGCTTGTCCGGTCAGGTGAGGCTGATCGAAACGACTGATGCGTCGCCCCTGGCCCAGTCGGGAACGGCGAGGGCCACATAGCGGGCCGATCCGTCCGTCGGCAGGACTCCGTGCTGCCCGTGCGGGGCGAGCGTTCCCGCGGGCCGGTAGTCGAGACCGTCGGCACTCAACTCCACTCGCGCCGCCGGGATCCGACCGCCGGTCCAGTCCACCCGCACCGAACCCGGCCGCATCGCGGCACCGAGGTCGACCACCATGCGGCCGCCGGGTCCCGGTGTCCACGCGGTGTGCGGGCTGCCGTCGACAGCGGCCGATGGATCGGACATACCGGGCGGCAGCGGTGCGGTGGGGAAGGTCGTGCGGCCCAGCGCGGCATCGGCGATCGGATACGGCGTGACGCCCGGGACGGTGACCTCCCTGGCGCGCCCCGAGCGCAGCGTCACACGAGCCGCCGGACCACCGGCTGCGGAAACGGCATAACGGCCGGACGGTCCGGTGAGCCGGACCGTGCTCGCATCCGTGACTTCGGCGCGGAGCCCGGCGGGGATCCTGGCACCCGTATCGGTACGGAGCGCGAGACGCGGCGGCAGCAGCACGGCGGATCCCGCACCGAGTTCGGCCCGGTAGACCGTGCCGTCCGCCGTGACGGTCTGGTCGCCGGGGTAGAGGAGCACCTGACCGGACCGCCCGGGGAGGGAGACCAGGGTGCTCACCGGTTCCGCCGAGAGGTTGAAGAGACTCAGATGGTCATCGGCGGTGCTCACGGCCACCGCAGCGCTGTCGGCCTTCGGAACCGGGCGGGCGGCTGCCGCGCGGGTCTTCGGCCCGTCGGCCGACGGATATCCCTCGACGAGCAGCGGCTCGGCAGGCCCGTCCGAGAGGACGACGGTGTCCCCGTACACCGCCAGCGGGTTGTGCGCCCCGCGCACCACGAGTCCCGCGCGGCCGTCCACGGCGAGCCAGCCACCGTGGCTGCGGAGGTCCGGCTGCGGGTACCGCGCCAGATCGGTCCAGTGCCGCCCGTCGGCCGAACCCTGCACCGCATAGGCGCGGCCGGCCGCCGACTCCCAGCGAAGGGTCACCCGGTCGAAGCGGTGTTCCTCTCCCAGGTCGACGGCGAACCAGCTGTCCGCCCGGCCCCGGTCGGTACGGGACACCGCCCAGCGGGTGGCGGTGTCACCGTCCACCGCGAGGGATGCCTGCTTGCCGGTGTCGGCGGACGACGCGCCGGCAGACGCACCGAGCGCGAGGTCGGGGCCCCTCGCTCCGTCGCGGATCTCGAAGGCGTACAGCGAATAGCCGTAGGCGGGATCGGGAGTGACGCCCTGCATCCGGACATATCTGAAGGACGCTGCTTGCACAGCCAGTTCGTCCGTGCGTCCGCTCGCACCGGTACCTGCGGCACTGTCCTCGGCCGGTACCGTGGCGCTGCCGTCGGCGGCCGTGTAGGTGCGGCTGCCGTCGAGGCCCGCGATGCCCGGCATGGTCAGATTGCGCACCTCCAGATGCCCCTCCCCCGGGCCGGTCCCGGAGGTCGCGTAGACGACGGCTCCCGATGGAAGCGTGGTCAGGCCTGCGAACCCGGTGTCCAAGGTGAGCAGACTCGCGCTGCCGTCGAACCCGTCCCGCACCGCGCTGTACGTCAAGGCGTTGCGGACCGTCACCTTCCCGCCGGTCGACGGCAGGAACATGGGGGTGTGCCCGCTGAGAGCGAAGAGCCAGTCGTCGTGCGCGGGCTGCCAGGCGAATTTCACAAAACCCGGCTTGGTCACGGTGGCCGCCCAGGCGCCGGGCGACTGATGGGCCAGCAGCCCGGGCCCGGAGGAGAAGTCCTGCGCGCCACCGGCCCGCTCGAACAGCTCACGCTCGCTCAGCGGGCGTACCGGGGAGCCGGTTCGGGCCCGCCATTCGTGCAGCAGATAGCTGATGGCGATCTCGGCGCGGGCCTCGGGCTCGTACTTGGGCTCACCGGAGAACTTCGCCATCCGGCCGGCCGGCGGGTATGCCTGATAGGCCACCAGCCGCTCGGCGAGCGACACTTCGGCGCGCGCGGCCGCGCGGTCACCGACGACCTGGGCCAGGAAGGCGAGCGGGATGACGTCGCGGCCGTACAGATGCTCGCGGTCCTCGACCATGGGCATCAGCGGCTCGCCCGCGTCGCTCATGACGGTGAGCAGCGTGTCCCAGAGCGGGCCGGCGTTCGGCTGGGCGGTCAGCACCTCGGGCAGCGGCTGCCCGGCGGTGAGGAAGTGTGCGGCGTTGCGGCCCGAGGTACGCCACAGTTCGGCCTGGTAGTGGGGGCCGAACGACTCGTGGTTCTCGACGATGAAGGTGTCGTACAGGTTCTGTGCGGTGTTGTCGCTGACCGCGACGCCGTCCACCAGCGCCGGGTTGGCGAGGTCGGCTGCCGGCAGCCCCGTCTCGTTACGGCTCCAGCGGCCGAAGGCGTCACGCCAGCCGGCCCGGCGCGCGTCGTCGGGCGCCCAGGCGAGGCCGGGGGCGAGCGACTGGGCGTACACGCCCATCTCCTCGAGCTTGGTGTCGCCCCGGAAACCGCCGGTCTGCCCATGCGGAGTCCAGCCGCCCGAGTCCGGATCATCCGCGGTGCCGAGGCCGGTGGTGTACTGCGCCTGTTCCCGGGCGATGGTGTCGACGTTGCGGCGGGTGGCCTGGTCGAGACCGTCCCAGAGGAGCCGCGCGGCAAGGATGAAGTACGACTGGAACGTGGTGTCGAAGAAGAGCTTGCGACCCCACTCGGTACCTCCGGTGAGCCGGTTGGAGGCAGCGAAATGGGTGATCGTGGCCAGCGTCCGGGAACGCAGGGTCTCACGGTCGATTCCGGCCGAATCGGCGTCATAGCTGCCCCGGGTCAGCAGGACCGCATGGCCGAGGACGACGGCGAATCCGAAGTCCTTGACGGTGTAGTGGCCCTGTCCGGCGTCCCACTGCGTCTCCGACCAGCGGGTGTGGGCGAGCAGGACCCGGTGGTAGGTCGCGGCCACGTCGTCGGGCGCGGTGGTTCCGGCGGCGGGTGCCGCGAAGGACCTGCCTGCGCTCAGCGTGAGTGGTGCGGCGGTGAGCGCGGCCGAGATGCCGAGCAACTGGGCGAAACGGCGTCGGCCGAGCTCGCGCGGATGGTGCGACACGCCGGACTCCTTCGACAACGTTGTCAGAACGCGATCATTGTTGGTTCCTGTGCGACGGGAGTCAAGAGTTCCGACCGGAAAGCCCCGGCCCACCCGAAGAGGGCGGGCCGGGGCCCTGCGGACGGTCAGGAGGCGGGGCATCCCGCCGGAACTGCTTGCGACGCGTCATGGATCAGCGCGTCCTGAGCGGCCTTCACCCGCTTCACATCGGGCTTGACGACCTTCCGGTCGTAGGTCATCAACCCGTTCAGCTCACCCTCCACATCGGAGATCTGGGTGTAGACGGCACCATTGCTGCCCTGGCAGGCGAGCTTGTGCACCTCGTCCAGCTTGGCGAGGTAGTCGTCGGTGTACGTGGCCTGGTCGACCGCGATGTACGACTGCTGCACGGCCCAGGCGTGGCCGGGCACCGCCAGCCCCAGTCCGCCGTACTCACCGCTGACCAGAGCCCTTCTGCCGTCGGGTTGCGGCAGGGCCGGACTCGGATACCCGTGTTCGTCGATGATGTCGCCGGTACCGCCGTCGGCACCCAGGTTGATGCCGGACATGCTGTTGACGAGGCGTGTCGGGTCCCAGGACTTGGCCTGGTCGGCGATGCGCGCCATGTCGTACTGGCCCCATCCCTCGTTGAAGGTCACCCACATGACGACCGACGGATGGCTGCTGTGCTGGTCGATCATCTGCTTCATCTCGTGCTCGTACTCGGCGCGGGCGGCCGCGGACGGGTTCGTGCCGGCTTCCATGGCCGGCATGTCCTGCCAGACCATCAGACCCAGTTTGTCCGCCCAGTAGAACCAGCGGTCGGGCTCCACCTTGATGTGCTTGCGGACGGAGTTGAAACCCATCTGCTTGTGCATCTTGAGGTCGTAGGCCAGAGCCTCGTCGGTGGGCGCGGTGTACAGGCCGTCCGGCCAGAAGCCCTGGTCGAGCGTGGCCATCATGAAGACGGGCTTGCCGTTGAGCACCGTACGCGGGGTGCCGTCGACCTTCTCGACCGCGATCGACCGCATCCCGAAGTAGCTGCCCACCCGGTCCGATCCGACGCTTACCTTCAGCTGATAGAGGTGCGGATCATCCGGTGACCAGAGATGCGGATGCGGGACGGACACGGAGAGCGGGGAACCGGTACGGCCGGTGGCCCTACCCACCTCGCGCTTGCCGTCGTACGCGGTCGCGGTCACCGGGACACCGTCCCGCACGCCCTGTACCTCGACCGCGGTCTTCTGCCCCGCGACATCGGGGGTGATCTTCAGCGCGCCGGCGTGGTCGGCCGCTACCGGTTCCATCCAGACGGTCTGCCAGATGCCGGAACTCGGGGTGTACCAGATGCCGCTCGGGTCCAGACGCTGCTTGCCCATCGGGGGGTTCTCGCCGCCCTTGGCATCGGTCGGGTCGTAGACACCGACGATCACCTCCTGGGTGCGGCCCGGCTTGAGAGCGTCGGTGATGTCGGCGCTGAACTTGTCGTAGCCGCCCTTGTGTTCCGCGACCTTCCTGCCGTTGACATACACCTCGGCCTGCCAGTCGACGGCGCCGAAATTGAGCTGCAGATGCTTGTCCTTGCCGACCTTCCAGTTCTTGGGAACGGTGAAGGTGCGGCGGTACCACATCCGGTCCTCGTGCCGCTCCACACCGGAGAGCTGAGACTCGACGGGATAGGGCACAAGGATCTTCTCGGCCAGTTGCCTGCCGACCGGAGGCTTCTCCCCCGCCTTGGCCGCGGCGAACTGCCAGCTGCCGTTGAGGTTCTGCCAGGCGTCGCGGGTCAGCTGCGGCCTCGGGTACTCGGGCAGCGCGTTGGAGGGGCCGACCTGGCCGGCCCACTTGGTGCTGAGCTCGTACTCGGAGTTGTTGGGACCGCTGGACCAGAATGGCCCGACGGCCTTGCCGTCCTCGCCGTTGAGACCGCCCTTTCCGTCGTAGCGGATGTCGGCCAGTCCGGTGGCGCCACCGCCCTTCTTGCCGACGACGGGTTCCTTGAGCGCGACGGTGAGGCTGCGGGCGTCCGCCGGGTCGGCCTTGATCGAACCGAGCGGCCAGGCCGCCCCGCCGATCACCGCTTGGAGATGGTCGCCGAGCGTGGCCGGCGGTGGCGCGACCTTCTGGGCGAAGTCGAGCTTGAGGCTGCGGCCGTTCTTCTGGACGGTGGCAGCGATGGCTCCGTCGTACGAGTAGCCGTCGGGCAGCCGGAAGGCCGACTGCGGAACCGGCTGCTCGGTACCTCCGGGCGGGGTCCACTTCAGGTGGAGATTCGATCCGCCCTCGTGTTCGAAGTACTCGACCTTGATGTCATAGGCCTGGCCCGCGTTCAGCTCGACCGGCTGGGAGGTCTGTTCCTTCTCCCAGTCGTCGACCCAGTGGTCGATGACCGGTTTTCCGTCGATCCAGAGCCGGAAACCGTTGTCACCGATCATCGAGAACGTGTGGGCGCCGGACTTCTCGGGGACTATCTTTCCGGTCCACCGGATGCTGGCATCGTCCGCCTGACCGGTTGCGGATGTGAGTCGTGATTCGAGTGTGGGGAAGTCGATGTCCGGATCGAAGGCGGTGGCCTTGAGCTGGTCGAAGTCGAATGCGCCGGGGGCCGACTGGGTGTAGTAGTCGCCCTTGAGGCCATGGACTTCGACGGAGCCCGCCGGATCAGCCGCCGCGACGGCAGCGGGCATTCCGGACAGTCCTGCGATACCGAGAGCGGCAGCGAGGAGTAGGGCCAGATTTCTTCTGATGCGCACGGATCCTCCTTGGTGAGGAAGGGTGGCGGCTCGTTGCAACAGTCTGTACAACGTTGGAAGGAAAGGCAGTTGGCATGACAGCACGACTCCTGTCCGCTGTCCAGGTGCAAGACCATTCGGAGGGGAGATTCAGTGGGGGTAAGCCTCAAGGATGTCGCCGAGCGCGCGGGCGTCTCCATCAAGACCGTCTCGAACGTCGTGAACAACTACCAGCACGTCACTCCAGGCATGCGGACCAGGGTCCAGCAGGCCATCGACGAACTCGGCTACGTACCCAACCTCACCGCCCGCCACCTGCGGAAAGGGCGGACCGGCATCCTCGCTCTCGCCGTCCCCGAGCTGGGCAACCCGTACTTCGCCGAACTCGCGGGTGCGGTCGTCGACGCGGCCGCCGAGCACGAGTACACCGTGCTGCTCGACCACACCCGCGGCGAACGCGAACAGGAGATTCTGGTCAGCCAGGGGTTCCGGGCCCGGGTCATCGACGGACTGATCCTCAGCCCGATCGAGCTGGAGGAGGACGATCTGCGCAGCCGCAGCCATGACGCGCCCCTGGTGCTGCTCGGCGAGCGTGAGTACGACCTGCCCTACGACCACATCGCGATCGACAACGTGGCCGCCTCACGAGCTGCCGTACGACATCTGATCGGACTGGGCCGCAGCCGGATCGCCTATCTCGGTGCGCGTACCGACCGCAGTAATCGCCCCGCCCACCTGCGCCTTCGCGGCTGGCGCGAGGAGCTGACCGCGGCCGGGCTCCCCGCCCCCGACGCTCTGGTGGCCCCCACCAGCGGCTGGGACCGCGGGGACGGGGCGGCGGCGATGGCCTGGCTGCTGGATTCGGGGCAGCGTCCCGACGCGGTGTTCGCCTACAACGACCTGGTCGCGATCGGCGCGATGCGGGTGCTCTCCGAGCGGGGTCTGCGAGTGCCCTGGGACGTGGCGGTAGTGGGTTTCGACGATATCGCCGAGGGCCGGTTCGGCGCTGTCACGCTGACCACGGTCTCGCCGGACAAACAGTCCATCGCCAGACTCGCGGTCGAGTCCGTCATCAGCAGTCTGCAGGGCCCCGACCAGCGGCCGGACGCCGGCATCGGACGCGAACTGACCGCGGACTTCCGCCTGGTGGAACGGGAGAGCACTCTGGGGCGCAGGTGACGTCCAGTCGGGCCATCCGCAGCGCGAAGGGTTTACAGGATCCTTCTAACGTTGTAAAAAGTGGCCCGGAACGCCGAGTTGACCGCATGAGCCACCTCCCGTGCGCCTACGCCACGGGCCTGTGCCGATCTGGGGACGCCATGAACCCGACCACTCTCCTTCGACGTACGACCACAAGAATGATTCTCGCCACCGGTCTCGCCGCAAGCCTCGCGCTCGTGTCGGGCTGCGCCAAGTCCGAGGACTCGGACTCGAAGGACAAGACCGCCGCATCCGACAGCGGAGATTCGGGCCAGGTCGTCGCCACCCCGACCGCGGGTGATGCGAAGAGCTGCACCATCGACCAGTTCGGCGGCAAGAAGCTCGACATCAAGGGCGCGACCATCGGCTTCTCGCAGTCCGAGAAAGAGGCCAACCCCTTCCGGATCGCCGAGACCGCCTCCATGAAGGCCGAGGCGAAGAAGCGCGGGCTGAAGCTGCTCACGGCCAACGCCCAGTCGCAGTTCTCCAAGCAGATCAGCGACGTGCAGGACCTGATCGCCAAGGGCGCGGACCTGCTGGTCATCGCACCGCTCAACTCCGACGGCTGGGGACCTGTGCTGCGTTCGGCAGGCGCCAAGCACATTCCCATCGTCACCGTCGACCGCAAGATCAACGCTGCGGCCTGCAAGGACTACGTGAGCTTCATCGGCTCCGACTTCGTCCAGCAGGGCAAGCGGGCGGCCGACCAGATGATCGAGTCCACCGGCGGCAAGGGCAAGATCGCCATCCTGCTCGGATCCGCGGGGAACAACGTCACCACCGAACGCACCAAGGGCTTCAAGGACGAGCTCAAAGCGAAGGCACCCGGACTGAAGGTGGTCGTCGAGCAGACCGGGGACTTCGCCCGCGAGAAGGGCCAGCAGGTCACCGAACAGCTCATCCAGTCCAACCCGGACATCACCGGGCTCTACGCCGAGAACGACGAGATGGGCATCGGCGCCGTCAACGCGCTGAAGGGCGCGGGCAAGAAGGCCGGCGCGGTCAAGATTGTCACGGTGGACGGAACCCGCAACGCCGTCCAGGAGATCGTGGACGGCTGGATCAGCGGAGTCGTGGAGTCCAACCCGCGCTTCGGACCGCTCGCCTTCGAGACCCTCGACAACTTCACCAAGGGTCAGAAGGTCGCGCAGGACATCATCATCCAGGACACCCAGTACAACAAGGACAACGCCAAGACCGACATCGACAAGGCGTTCTGACGATGGGGGCGCCCGAACCGCCGGTGCTGTCCGTCACCGGTCTGACCAAGATATTCCCGGGTGCCCGAGCGCTCGACGGAGTGGACCTCGCTGTGCACGCAGGCGAGGTCCACGCCCTGATCGGTGAGAACGGCGCCGGGAAGTCCACCCTGATCAAGGTGTTGACCGGCGTCTACCAGGCGGACGAAGGAGAGTTGATCTACCGTCAGGATCCGGTCTCCTTCGCCACCCCGCTGGCCGCACAGCATGCCGGTATCTCCACCATCTATCAGGAGGTGAACCTGGTTCCGCTGATGAGCGTGGCCCGCAATCTCTTCCTGGGCCGTGAACCCCGCAACCGCATCGGCCTCATCGACTTCAGGCGGATGCACCGCGAGGCCGACGAAGCGCTCCGCTCCCTCGGCGTACGCGTCGACGTGCGGCGCCCGCTGCGCTCGCTCGGCATCGGCACCCAGCAGATGGTGGCGCTCGCCCGGGCGGTCTCGGTGGACGCCCGGGTGGTCATCATGGACGAGCCGACGTCCTCCCTCGAACCACGCGAAGTGAGCACGCTGTTCGGCGTGATCCGGATGCTGCGTGAGCGCGGTATCGCGGTGATCTATGTCAGCCACCGGCTGGAGGAGCTCTACGAGGTCTGCGACACGGTCACCGTGCTGCGGGACGGCAAGGTCGTGCACACGGGGCGGATCGCGGAGCTCGAACGGCTGCGTCTGGTCTCGATGATGCTCGGCCGCGAGATGGGCGAGGTGCGCAGCGAAGGCCTCACCAAGTTCACCGGCAGCCATGAGGCCGCGGGTGAACCGGTTCTCACGGCACACAAGCTGTCGATCCGTCACACGCTGGACTCGGTGTCTCTCTCCATCAGGCCCGGCGAGGTGGTAGGACTCGGCGGTCTGCTCGGTTCGGGCCGCAGCGAGACCGCCAAGGCCATCGCCGGAGCGATGCCGCCCGACTCGGGAGATGTGCTCGTCGCCGGCGCCACGGTCCGCACCGGATCGACGCCGGCCGCCATCAGAGCCGGCATCAGTCTGCTGCCCGAGGACCGGAAGGCGGAGGGCATCGTGCCGGGCCTCTCGGTGCGGGAGAACATCGCCCTCGCCGCGCTGCCCGGCCTCTCGCGCTTCGGACTGGTCGACGAGAAGCGCATCGACCGCATCGTGGAGACCTTCATGACCCGTCTCCGGATCAAGGCCTCGGGCCCGCACCAGAAGGTAGGCGAACTCTCCGGAGGCAACCAGCAGAAGGTGCTGCTCGCCCGCTGGCTCGCCATGCAGCCCAAGGTGCTGCTGCTGGACGAGCCGACCCGGGGCATCGACGTCGGCGCCAAGGCCGAGGTCCAGAAACTGATCGACGAACTCGCCGACGACGGGCTCGGCGTCCTGCTGATCTCCTCCGACATGGAGGAACTGATCGAGGGCTCCGACCGGGTCGTCGTCCTGAGGGACGGCGCCGTCGTCGCGGAGCTCGCCGGCGACGACGTCACCGGCGAGCAGTTGTTGCACGCGATCGCCGCGAAGGGCGGGGACCATGACTGACCTGGCGCTCAGACGTACAAGCGCCGACCGCGACCGGATACTCGGGCTCCTCCAGGAGTACGGGGTGTACGCCGGCGTGGCCGTACTGATCCTCGCCAACATCGCCTTCACCCCCCACTTTCTCTCCACGGAGAATTTCCGCACGCAGGCCGTGCAGGTGGCCCCGGTCCTCATCGTGGCACTCGGCATGGCACTCGCGATCGGCAGCGAGGGCGTCGACCTCTCCGTCGGCTCGGTGATGGCGCTCTCCACCTCGCTCATCTCGCTGTATCTCGGATACGGCGTGTGGGTCGCGCTGGTCACCGCGGTGATCGGCGGCATCGTGATCGGCGTGGCCAACGGCTCGCTGATCGCCTTCATAGGCGTCCAGCCCATTGTCGCGACACTCGCGTTGATGGTCGCGGGCCGCGGTCTCGCCCTGGTGTTCCTCCCCCAGCTCAAGGACATCCGAGATCCGGGCATGGCGTCACTCGGCTCGGGGGATCTGCTGGGCATCCCCTATCTGGTACTGATCGCGGCGGCACTCGCGGTGGTCGTCGCCTTCCTGGTACGGCGCACCACGTTCGGCAGGCAGTTGCTCGCCATCGGTGACAGCCGGCCCGCCGCTCAGCTGGCGGGGCTTCCGGTACGCCGGGTACTGATCCTGGTGTATGTGTGCTCGGGTGTGCTCGCCGCGATCGCCGGTGTACTCGCATCGGCGCGGCTGCAGGCCAGTGACCCCACATCGCTCGGCAATCTGATGGAGCTGTCCGCCATCACCGCCGTGGTCGTCGGCGGTACGCCGCTGAGCGGCGGCCGGATCCGGATCGGCGGCACCGTGGCGGGCGCCGTCCTCATCCAGCTGCTCACCGCCACGCTCATCAAGCACGATCTGCCTCCGTCCTGGACGCAGATCGCCCAGGCCGTGGTGATCGTGCTCGCGGTGTACGCGGCACGGGAACGGGGGAAGCGGTGACCGCCGTGCAGTCCATCGAGACCGGACCGACGCCCGTCGGGGAGGAGCCTCTCGGTTCCACCCGGACGGAGCGGATCAGCGCGCTCGCGCAGCAGCACGGCGCGCTCGTCACCCTTGTTGTGGCGGTGATCGCGGCGTCACTGAGCTTCGACACCTTCCTCACCGGGGACAATCTCAGCAACATGGCCGTCTCGTCGGCCTTCCTCGCCGTGGTCGCCCTGGGCATGACCTTCGTGATCATCACCGGGGGCATAGACCTCTCGGTCGGCTCGCTCTTCGCCCTGGGCGGTGTGCTCGCCGCCTGGGGATCGAAGTACGGAACACTGGTCGCGCTGCTGCTTCCGCTCGTGGTGTGCGGGCTGATCGGGCTGGTCAACGGATTGCTCATCGCCAGGGCACGGCTGGCGCCCTTCATCGTGACCCTCGCATCGCTGCTCGCCGCGCGGGGCATCCTGCTGGCCATCACCGACGAGGGCGCGACGACCTACCTCGTCGACGACAAGTCGTTCTTCGCCAAGCTCGGCCAGGACGAACTGCTGGGTGTCGGGGTGCCCGTCTGGATCACCGTCGCGCTGTTCGTGATCGGCGCGGTGGTGCTGCGCCGCAGCAGGTTCGGCCAGTATGTGTACGCGGTCGGCGGGAACGAGGACGCGGCAGCGCTGATGGGCGCCCCGGTGGCCCGCACCAAAACCTCCGTCTATGCGCTCTCCGGGGTGTGCGCGGGGCTGGCGGGGGCGCTCAACGCGGCCTGGCTGGTCTCCGGGGTGACCATTCTCGGCTCCGGCATGGAGTTGGAGGCGATCTCCGCCGTGGTCATCGGAGGCACTCTGCTCACCGGCGGATTCGGCTTCATCAGCGGCTCGCTGGTGGGTGTGCTGCTGCTGAAGGTCATCCAGAACGTCATCAACCAGATCGGCTCGCTGGACTCCGCGTACCAGCAGGTGGTCAGCGGCGCCTTCCTGGCCGTCGTGGTCATCGCGCAGACCTGGCTGGGGCGGCGCCGCCGGATGCTATGAGACCTGCCGGCCCTTGCCCAGGGCTATGACACCGTTGTCCGAAACCGTGTAGAGCTCCCGGTCCCGCTCGGGGTTGACGCCGATCGTCGCCCCGGGCGGGACGTCCACGTTCTTGTCGAGGATGGAGCCTCTGACCACCGCGCCCCGACCGACCCTTACGTTGTCGTGCAGCACCGAGCCCTGGACGACTGCGCCTTCTTCGACAACGACACCCGGTGAGAGCACCGACCGGGTGACCTGGCCGCGGATGACGCATCCCGCGCTGACGATGGACTCCCCCGCGATGCCGCCGGCCACGAACCGGGCCGCGGGCAGCTGGCCGGGGTGCGTGTAGATGGGCCAGCGCCGGTTGTCGAGATTGAAGACCGGCTGCTCGGAGATCAGATCCATATGGGCGTCGTAGTACGCGTCGAGGGTTCCCACGTCGCGCCAGTAGCCGTGATCGCGTGGTGTCTCGCCCGGTACGTGGTTCTCGTCGAAGTCGTAGAGCTGTGCCACTCCGCGCTCGGTGAGCATGGGAAGGATCGAGCCGCCCATGTCGTGCACCGACGACACGTCCTCCGAGTCCTGTCGCAGGGCGTCGACCAGAACCTTGGTGCTGAAGAGGTAGTTGCCCATTGAGGCGAACACCCGGTTCCGGTCGCCCGGCAGACCGGGCGGATCCGCCGGCTTCTCCAGGAAGCGCTCCACCCGTGTCCCGTCCGACGCGGGGGTGATGATCCCGAACGACGACGCCTCGGCGCGAGGCACCTTGATCCCGGCGACGGTCACCCCGGCCCCGCTGTCCATATGGCGTTCCAGCATCTGACGCGGATCCATCCGGTAGACATGGTCCGCACCGAACACCGCTATGTAGTCGGGCTGTTCGTCATGCACGAGATTGAGCGACTGCAGGATCGCGTCCGCACTGCCCAGATACCAGCGCGGTCCCAGACGTTGCTGGGCGGGGACCGGTGTGACGTAGTTTCCGAGCAGACTCGACATCCGCCAGGTGGTGGTCACATGACGGTCGAGCGAGTGTGACTTGTACTGGGTGAGCACGCAGTTGCGCAGGATGCCGGCATTGACGAGGTTCGAAAGAACGAAGTCGACCAGACGGTAGGTGCCGCCGAACGTCACCGCTGGTTTGGCGCGATCGGCGGTGAGCGGCATCAGCCGCTTGCCCTCCCCGCCGGCCAGTACGATCCCGAGTACCGAAGGTCCAACGCGCATGGCCGCTCCCCTGTTTGATCCAACGCGCCTCTACCTGTTCCCACTCGCCTTCGCGAGCGATTCGTACACCTCGACGGTGCGCCGGGCCACCTGCTCCCAGCCGAACTCACGCACCGCACGCTCCCGGCCGGCCGCCCCCATCCGGGCCGAGAGCCCCCGGTCGGTCAGCACCCGGTTCAGGGCCGCGGCGAGCCCGGCCACGAAGCCTGCCGGGTCGCCCCCCTCGTACGGCACGAGCAGTCCTGTCGCCCCGTCCGAGACGACCTCCGGGATACCGCCGACGGCCGATGCGACAACTGCGGTGCCGCATGCCATCGCCTCCAGATTGACGATGCCCAGCGGCTCGTACACCGACGGACACACGAACACGTCCGCCCGGCTGAGCAGTTGGATCACATCGGGGCGCGGCAACATCTCAGGGATCCAGTGCACACCGTCGCGGGCGGTGCGGAGATCGTCGACCAGATCGCGGAACTCCCGCTCGATCGCCGGTGTGTCGGGGGCTCCGGCACAGAGCACCAGCTGCGCTCCGGGGGTCAGCCGGTGAGCCGCCCGCAACAGATGGGGGACACCCTTCTGACGGGTGATGCGTCCCACGAACAGCACCATGGGGCGGTCCGGGTCGATGCCGAACCGCTCAAGCACATCCGTGCCCGACACCGGCCGGTACAGCCCGGTGTCGATGCCGTTGTGCACGACGTGCACCGCGTCCGGGTCCAGAGCGGGATAGCACGAGAGGATGTCGGCCCGCATGCCGCGGGAGACCGCGATGACCGCGTCGGCCGACTCGGCCGCGGTGCGTTCGGCCCAGCTGGAGAGCGCATACCCGCCGCCGAGCTGTTCGGCCTTCCAGGGGCGTAGCGGCTCGAGGGAGTGCGCGGTCATCACGTGCGGGATTCCGTACAGCAGCTTCGCCAGATGACCGGCCAGGTTGGTGTACCAGGTGTGCGAGTGCACCAGCTCGCAGTCCTTGACCGCGGCGGTGAAGGAAAGGTCGACGGAGAGGGTGCGCAGTGCGTCGTTGGCGCCGTCCAGCGCCGGGGCGGCCCGGTGGCGGGTCAGACCCGCCTCCGCCCCTTCGCCCCAGGAGTGCACCTCGAGGTCGGTGAGCGCCCGTAACTCCCGGGCGAGGAATTCCACGTGGACGCCGGCGCCGCCGTAGACGTCCGGCGGATACTCGCGGGTGAGCAGGCCCACTCTCATGACGGTCCCCCTCACCATCCGTATGCCGTCCATCACCGACTGCCCCTAGATGGTCACGCACATGCCTCCGGCGGGGAAGACCGCTGCACACACGCGGGCGGCACGGCGCGGCCCATCCCCGGGCGCTGACGTGGGATCCATCCGTGCTGACCTGGTCCACCACCGGGAGGACGACTTCCGGTGGACTGCCGTACTGCTCTGGTAGTACGCACAAGTCGGTGCTTGAGGACGACGACTTCTCGGCCGGAAAGAGAGATCGTTGAGAACATGAGTGCCCTCGCGCTGTCCGTGATCCTGTCGCTGATCTCCGCGGTCGCCTACGCGGCCGGGGCGATCATGCAGGAACGCGTGGCATCGGACAGCCCGGGGCGGCCCTATGCGCCGCTGCGCCACGCCGGATGGTGGGTCGCGATGACGCTGAACGGTTTCGGCGCCGCGCTGCACGTCGGGGCACTCGCGTACGGTCCGCTGAGCCTGGTGCAGCCACTGGGCGCCCTGACCATCGTGTTCGCGCTCCCGATGGCCGCCGTGTTCGTCCGGCGCCGGGCGGGCGGCGCCGCATGGCGCGGCGCGATCATGGCCACTGTCGGGCTCGCCGGACTGCTCTCCCTGACCGGCAGCGCGGACAGCTCGTCGCTCCCCGGCGGTGAGCGGGCCGTGCTGGCGCTGGCGACGTTCGGCGGCCTCGCCGTCCTTTTCCTGGCCGCGCACAGAGTGCGCCGGCCGGTTGTACGCAGCGTGATCCTGGCGGCCTCCGCCGGGGTGGCGTTCGGTACGGCATCGGTGTTCACCAAGACCGTCGCAGTGGACTGGACGTCCCGCACACCGACCGCGGAGTGGCCGAGCCTGCTGGTGATAGCCGGTCTCGCCGCGATCGGAATACTGCTCTCCCAGGCGTCCTACCGCGGTGCCGGTCTGGCCGCGCCGCTCGCGACGGTCACGGTCGTCAATCCGGTACTGGCCGCGGCCATCGGGATCACGCTCTTCGGCGAGCATTTCCGCTACGGCGCGCTGGGCACCGTTCTCGCCCTCTTCTGCGGTGCGATCGCCGCGGGCGGGCTGATTCTGCTGACCACGGAGCGGCTGGCCGCTTCCACGTCGCAGTCACCGGCCGTGCGGCAGCCTCAGCCGGCACCGCGGCCACCGGTGGCCGCACCGTACGGCGCGCCGTCGGTGGAACGGTTCACCGGGGCCACTCCGGCCAAGAGAAGGGATCAGACGGCCACGCCGCCTGCCTTGAGGTAAGCCAGCGGATCAATGTCCGAGCCGTAGGCGGGACCCGTCCGCACCTCGAAGTGGAGGTGCGGGCCCGTGGCGTTACCGGTCGACCCCGAGCGGGCGATCCGCTGGCCTTCGCCGACGTTCTGGCCGGCCCGGACACTGAGGGCGGACAGGTGAGCGTACTGGCTGTACTTGCCGTCGGAGTGCCGGATGACGACCTGGTAGCCGTAGGCGCCTCCCCATCCGGCGGAGACCACATGGCCTGCGGCCACCGCCCTCACCGAGGTACCCGTGGGGACCGGGAAGTCGATGCCGGTGTGGTGCCCACTGGACCAGGAGCTCCCCGACGCGCGGTACGGGGTGCTGTGGTGGACGTTCACCGGGGCGGTGAGAGCGATCCGGTCGGTGGCCGGGCGGTGTTTCCGCGGCGCGGCGGACCTGGCCTTGGTGGTCTCGGCTCTGACCTTGTGGCGCTCGGCTCCGACTCCGGTCGGCTCGGTTCCGGTACCGCGCGGCTTTCCGGCCGCCTTCTTTTCCGGTAACCGCGGCCCGCTCAGGTCCAGCCGCTGCCCGGGGAAGATCAGATCGGGGTCGCTGCCGAGCACGTCGCGGTTGTCGGCGTAGAGCCGGTGCCACCCGCCTGTGACCTCCTCGGACTCTGCGATGCCGGACAGTGAGTCACCACTGACGACGATGTACACCCCGGTGCGGGAGGGAGCCGGCTTCTTCGGCGGCACCGCGGTCCGGGCGGCTTCCGCTACCCCGGAACTGTGCCCAGAACTGTGCCCGGTGCCGTGCCCGGGCTGTGGTCCGGCGGTCTCCGTCCCGGCCCTGGTGACGCTCTTCGACTCGACGACGATCCTGGGCGGCGCGCCGTCCCTGGTGAGCCCGGCGCGCGCCGAACAGACCGGCCAGGCGGTGGGGCCCTGCGCGTGGAGCACCTTCTCGGCGACCGCTATCTGCTGCCGCCTGCTCGCCAGATCGGCACGCGGCGCGTAGGCGGCGCCGCCGTACGCCTGCCAGGTGGTCCGGCTGAACTGCAGCCCGCCGTAATAGCCGTTGCCGGTGTTGATCTTCCAGTTGCTGGAGGACTCGCACCGGGCGACCTTGTCCCAGACGTCCACCGAAGCAGCTCCCGCCGACCCGGCGGTGAGCAGCGGCAGCGCGATCCCCGCCCCTCCGGCCGTCACCGTCAGGGACGCTCGGTTGATTCTGCTGGGCTGATAACGGCGATGACGACCGGATGCGGCCATACTCGGCTCCCCCACTCGCGGGTACGACATGTCGCAGGGCGCAAAAGTACGGCCGCCGTAGGGGGAATGACAAGAGCGCGGGTTCACCGTACCCTTGCAGCCGATACGGGAGAGCGCTCTCCGAGGGGTGGGCGCGGAGGGGCCGTCATGACGGACGAAGAACTGGACACCCTGGTCGCATCGCTGGGCCTGGATCGCAAGGTGCGCCTGCTGACCGGCGCATCCGGATGGCGCACCCACGCGGAACCAGCGATAGGACTGCGCTCGATGGTGACATCGGACGGGCCAGTCGGCGTGCGCGGAGAATCGTGGGACGAACGGGAGACCTCGCTCGTCCTGCCCTCCCCCACGGCGCTCGCCGCCACCTGGGACGAGCAACTGGTGCGGGAGATGGGCGGGTTGCTCGCATCCGAGGCCCGGCGCAAGGGTGTCGGCGTTCTTCTCGCGCCCACACTCAATCTGCACCGCACGCCGCTCGGCGGCCGGCACTTCGAGTGCTACTCCGAGGATCCACTGCTCACCGCCCGCATCGGCGTCGCGATGATCCATGGCATCCAGGCCGGCGGAGTCGCCGCGACCGCCAAGCACTTCGTGGCCAACGATGCCGAGACGGACCGGCTCACGGTCGATGTGAGGGTCGGCGAGCAAGCGCTACGGGAGGTCTACCTCGCTCCCTTCGAGGCCGCGGTCAAAGCCGGCGTCCAGGCCGTGATGTCGGCCTACAACGCCGTGAACGGCACGACCATGTCGGCACATCCGCTGCTCGCCGAGCCGTTGAAGGGCGAGTGGGCGTTCGACGGGGTCGTCGTCTCGGACTGGGGCGCCGTGCGATCCACGGCG
Source organism: Streptomyces sp. NBC_00344 (assembly GCF_036088315.1). Taxonomy (NCBI): domain Bacteria; kingdom Bacillati; phylum Actinomycetota; class Actinomycetes; order Kitasatosporales; family Streptomycetaceae; genus Streptomyces; species Streptomyces sp. NBC_00344. The sequence goes on from NZ_CP107996.1 coordinate 636,302, forward strand.
GAGACCGCGCGGGCCGCCCAGGATCTCGCCATGCCGGGCCCCGACGGAGCATGGGGGGACGCACTGCTGGAAGCCCTACGCGCGGGGGCGGTCGCGGAATCCGCGGTGGACGACAAGGTACGCCGGCTCCTGCGGCTGGCCGACCGGATCGGGGCGCTCGGCACGCATGCCCCGGTGTGGCGCCCCGTGGTGCCCGAGACGCGCCACCGTGCCCTGCTGCGCAGGGCCGCCTCCGCAGGCACCGTACTGGTGCGCAATGCCGGACAACTGCTGCCGCTCGCCGCCGGACAACTGCGCACGGTCGCCGTCATCGGCCCGCGGGCGGCACACCCCCGGATCCAGGGCGGTGGCAGCGCCGAGGTCTTCCCCGAATCCTTCGTATCCCCGCTGGAAGGAATCCAGGAGCAGGTGCGCCACACGGCGCGCGTACTCCACGTACCCGGCCTGCCACCGCAACGACGGCCCGCGCCGCTGCGCCGCGAGACGACCCGCGACCCGCGCAGCGGCGAACCGGGCGTGCTGGTAAGGGTGCTGGACGCTCAGGGCGCCGAACTCCACGCGGAGCACCGGCTTTCCGGACGCATCGTGGAGCCGGCCAGGGTGGAGGGTGCGGCCACCGTGGAGATCCGTGCCCTGATGCGGCCCGACACGACCGGCGAATGGACCCTCGCCGTAGGCGGCTTCGGGCTGATCTCCCTGACCGTGGACGGCCGCACCGTGCTCGACGAGGAGTTCACCCGCGACACGGACGACCCCACCCATATCCATGTCTCGCCCCCGTATCGCTGCGCCAGGGCCGCACTCACCGCGGGGTACGAGACCGAGATCGTGGCACGCCGGGGGCTGGCACCCGACACCGGTATCGCCACCATCCTCGCCGCCGCCCCTCCCCCCGGGTCGGCCGAAGCGGCACTGGCGGAAGCGGTTTCGGCCGCACGCGCCGCGGATGCCGTGGTGCTGATCGTCGGCACGACGGAGCAGACCGAGTCGGAGGGCAGCGACCGGGTCTCGCTCTCGCTACCGGGCGGACAGGACGAGCTGGTGCGGGCGGTGGCCTCCGCCAACGCGAGGACGGTGGTGGTGGTGAACTCCGGCGGCCCGGTCGCCCTCCCATGGCGCGACGAGGTGGCGGCGCTGCTGATCGGCTGGTTCCCCGGGCAGGAGGCGGGCCACGGTCTCGCCGACGTCCTCTTCGGACGCTCGGAGCCCGGGGGCCGGCTGCCCACCACCTGGCCCGCACAGCAGGACGACGTTCCCGTACTGAACACGGCCCCGGCCGACGGCGCCCTGCGGTATTCCGAGGGCCTGCACATCGGCTATCGCGCCTGGCTGCGAGCTTCGCAGGCTCCCGCGTACTGGTTCGGCCACGGTCTGGGGTACACCAGCTGGAAGTACGAGCAGCTGACCGCGCCCGACACACTCGGCGGCGAGGACACGTTCGACGTACGGGTACGCGTCCGCAACACCGGCGCGCGCGCGGGGCGCGAGGTCGTACAGGTCTATCTCGCGCGCGAGGACACCTCCGTGGAACGTCCCGTGCGCTGGCTCGCGGGCCATGCTGCCGTCCATGCGCGCCCGGGCGAAAGCGCGGAGGCTGTCGTCCGGATCTCCGGAACGGCTCTGCGCCACTGGTCGGTGGAGGAACACGGCTGGCGCACCGAAGCGGGTGTCTTCACCGTGCACGCCGGACGGTCGGCCGGCGATCTGCCGCTGTGCGCGGAGCTGGCCGTACGGACGCGCACCCCGCTGGAGAGTGCGTTTCGGTGAGGACGCGCCGGTTCGGGCCCGTTGGGCCCGGGAGGTGCCGCGCCGCCGGCGGGGTGGAAGACGACGCGGCACGCGGAGCTGCGGACCCGGGCGTGCCCGCCGGGCCCGCAGAGCTGAGAACCCCCGCCTGGTGCCGCGCTGCCGCCACTGGCATGGCCGGTACCGGCGGAGTCGGGGCGGTGAGCGAGCGCCCTCCCTCACCGCCCCGACGTTTTATGGCAGTTGGTACTTGTCGTTGAGCGCGGCGCCCCGCTCCGGGTGCGCCTGGTCGTAGCCGCGGGCATCGCACTGCAGGCCGCCGGTGATGCAGTGGGTGACCATGGCCTGGAGGGTCGGCGCGTCCCAGCCGTTGAAGAAGTCGTAGTGGAAGCTGTGGCCCAGCCCGCTGGCCAGCTTCACCTGCGACATGTCGCCGTTGACCGGCCAGGCCATCTTGAACTCGATCATCGGCACCGCCACCGGGTGGTCGGCCGGGCAGACGTTCTGGTTGGCGCCCGTCGCCACCGGGTAGGCCATGTGGCTGTGGTGGTCGGGCACGTCCAGATGGATGCCGTCCCAGCAACTCGGGGCCTGGAGACGGATGTTGAGCTGGGTGTCCTGACTGGTCGGGCAGCTCGCCGGGAATTCGAAGTTGTGATACGACTCCCCGCACTCCCAGCCCTCGACCGTGCCCTTGAGGTTCTTGAACTCGTCCTCGGACTGCATCGGGCTGCCCACCACGAACCGCAGACCCTTGGGGAAGGGGCGGACGCTGGTGTAGTCGTTCACCCCCGTCTTGTAGTAGATCGTCTGCGGGCCGACCGGAAGGATCTTCTGGTCCCCCTTGTAGAGACTCGGCATCCAGTAGCCGGACTTGTCACCGACCGCGAGACAGGCGGTGCCGCCCTGCTGCAGTGAAGCGGTGGTGGTGTTGGCGTTCGTGGAGGTGTTTCCCATGAAGGTGTGGTCATGGGACTTGCCGGGCTGCCCGGGATAGACGACCGGGTCGTCCGGCGCGGTGTGCGTCACCGCGCACTTCGCCTGGAACTCGTGGAAGTACGCGTGCGGCGGGTCGAAGGTGGACGGCGTGACCCCGGTGACCGGCGGGTCGGCCAAGATGTAACCGTCTCCGTCCGGATCGTCGCCCGACGCGACGGTCGAGGCGGCCATGTTCATGGCCTGATGGCCGGTGTGAGCCGCCGAGGACGGCGCGCTCCCGGAGTCGGGGCTGGCTGCGGCGCCGATGGCAGTGAGCCCCGTGCCGGTCAGGGCGAGGGCTGCGGCCACCATCAGGCCGGAGAAGAAGGTGGATCTGCGGACCATACGGACCTCCATGCGGCTCTGTGTGGGACGGGGGAGGAACTCGGCACACCATGGGAGAGCGCTCTCCGAAGCGGTCACAGTGTTACGCCGCGCGCGAGCGGGAGTCAATAGTCGACGAACAGACTGTTGCCGTAGGAGAGTTGGGTTCACCTTTCGAACCGTCCCGGTCGACAGCCGCCTCCTTTCGGCCCGCCGGAGAGCGAGATCCGGGGTCGGCCGGAGCGATACCGTCCCCTATCGGACGGCCACGGTCACGACCGCCGTCGATTGCATTGACGTGAGCACGACCAATGATTAGTTTCGGGAAGCGCTCTCCGTTACCGCAGTGCCATCCCTTCAGTCTCCGGATAGTCTCGGGAGCCCCCATGAAGCGAATCAAATCTGCTTCCACCGCGCTCTTCTCCCTCCTGACAACGTTGTCTCTCCTGATGGTCTGGAATCCGCCGGCATCGGCGGCACCCCCGGCGGCAATCGACGCAGCCGTCTGCAACAAGTACTGCGACGCCCGGGATCCCGGACTGAGTACCCAGGACAGGATTCCCGTCACCACCTCGCTGTCCTCGCGCTCGATCGCCCTGCATTTCGACGACACCGACGCGATGGGCTGGGCGTCCATCGACAACGGCGGCGCAGGCGACGAAGTGTGGCTGGACCGTTCCATGGACGGGGGCAGGACCTGGTCGGCGGGCAGCAGACTGGGCGACACCACGGTGCCTGCCGGGCACAGTGGCTGGCGCAGCCAGATGTTCAACGTCGACGACTGGAACACTCTGGGCGTGGGCTCACTGCGCGCCTGCGGCAAGGCGGCCGGCGGCAGCATCGCCTGTACCGCGTGGGCCCGCACCACCTGGAACGCGGGCGACCGGCGAACGGCCGCGGCCACCGCCCTGATGATGTCGTTCGACCGCGGCACCAAGCTCTTCGGGGGAAACGGCTGGTGGACCGGTGCCAACGCGCTGACCGCCGTCATCGACAACGCCCGGGTCAGCGGTATGGGCAGCTACACCTACGCCATCTCCCAGACGTACGACAAGAACATCAGCGCCCAGGGAGGCAACTTCACCAACGAATACCTCGACGACACGGGCTGGTGGGGTCTCGCGTGGGTGGACGCCTACGACATGACCGGCGACAGCCGCTATCTCAGCACCGCACGAGCCGACGCGGACCACATGTTCGCCTACTGGACCAGCACCTGTGGCGGCGGAGTCAAGTGGAACCAGAGCGGCACGTACAAGAACGCCATCACCAACGAACTCTTCCTCCAGCTCACCGCCGCCCTGCACAACCGCATCCCCGGTGACACCACCTATCTGGACCGGGCCCGCAACGAGTGGAACTGGTTCCGGAACAGCGGCATGATCAACAGCGCTCACATGATCAACGACGGTCTCGACGACTCCTGCGGCAACAACGGCCAGACCGCCTGGACGTACAACCAGGGAGTGGTACTGGGCGGGCTTACCGAGCTGTACCGGGCGGACGGGGACGCCTCTCTGCTGTCGACCGCGCGCACCCTGGCCGGCGCCTCCAGCACCGCGCTCGAGACCGACAGCGTGCTGCGTGAGCCCGGAGAAGGCGACAGCTGCACAGGCGACGGCCCATCGTTCAAGGGCGCCTATATCCGCGGACTCGGCAAGCTGAACGGTCAGTTGACCGACCACCCTTATGCCGGGACCCTGCGCCGCTGGGCGGACAGCGCATACGTCCACGACCGCAATGCTCTCGACCAGTACGGCCCGCACTGGAGCGGGGGCAACGGCAGCACCGACTACGGGTGCCAGCAGAGCGTCCTCGACCTCCTCAACGCGGCCGGCAGCTGACCGGCACGGCGGCCGGTCCGGCTGCGGAGCCCCGGACCCCGGCATCGTCCGGGATCCGGGGCTCCGCCCGCTCCGGTCGCCTGTCGGGGACCACCCGCGCCCACGGCATCCCGGGAGCCGTACCCGCGATGACACGCCCGGCGCCGTCGTCCTCACACCCAGGCCGCGACCGGCACTCCGTGCGACGATGGGAACTCGGCGCCCGGGCACCTGGAACAGGCCATGGAGCAGGAGTCCAGGGGCCCGTGACACACACTTCGCGCACGTCCTCCATGCAAGCGACAGGAGTGGGATACCGCATGCCAGGCACGACAGGGCACCAGGGCACAGCACAGATCGGCGTCACGGGACTCGCGGTCATGGGCCGCAACCTCGCGCGTAACTTCGCGCGCCATGGGTTCACCGTCGCGCTGCACAACCGCACGGCGTCCAAGACGCACGCCCTGGTGGACGAGTTCGGCGAGGAAGGCATCTTCGTACCGACCGAGGCCGCCAAGGACTTCGTCGCAGCCCTGGAGCGCCCCCGCCGACTGGTGATCATGGTGAAGGCGGGCGAGCCGACCGATGCCGTGATCAAGGAGTTCGCCCCGCTCCTCGAAGAGGGCGATGTCATCATCGACGGCGGCAACGCCCATTTCGAGGACACCCGGCGCCGCGAGAAGGACCTGCGTGAGCAGGGCATCCATTTCGTCGGCACCGGCATCTCCGGCGGCGAGGAGGGCGCGCTGCACGGGCCGAGCATCATGCCGGGAGGTTCAGCCGAGTCCTACGAGTCGCTGGGACCGCTGCTGGAGAAGATCGCAGCCAAGGCCGCGGACGGCACGCCGTGCACGACCCATATCGGTCGCGATGGTGCCGGACACTTCGTCAAGATGGTGCACAACGGCATCGAGTACGCCGACATGCAGCTGATCGCCGAGGCGTACCACCTGCTGCGCGCCGTCGCCGGCTACACACCGGAGAAGATCGCCGACACGTTCCGCAGCTGGAACACCGGGCGACTCGACTCGTATCTGATCGAGATCACCGCGGAAGTGCTCGCCCACAAGGACGCGGCGACCGGAAAGCCCTTCGTCGACGTCGTCGCTGACGAAGCCGAGCAGAAGGGCACCGGTCGCTGGACCGTGCAGATCGCACTCGATCTGGGGGTCCCCGTCTCCGGTATCGCGGAAGCAGTGTTCGCCCGCTCCCTGTCCGGCCACGCCGAACTGCGCAAGGCATCGCGCGGGCTGCCGGGCCCCACCACGGAGCCGCTGAGCGAAGCTGATGCCTCGCGCTTCGCCGACCAGGTGGAGCAGGCGCTGTACGCGTCCAAGATCGTTTCCTACACGCAGGGCTTCCACCAGATCACCGCGGGGAGCGAGAAGTACGACTGGAACATCGACCTGGGCGCGGTGGCTTCGATCTGGCGGGCAGGCTGCATCATCCGGGCCGCCTTCCTCGACCGGATCCGTGAGGCCTACGACGCCGATCCCGAGCTGGCGAGCCTGCTCTCCGACAACAAGTTCGCGTCGGAGATCGGCGGGGCGCAGGACGACTGGCGCGCGGTGGTCGCTGCCGCGGCGCGCCAGGGCGTCCCGACACCGGGCTTCTCGGCGGCTCTGGCGTACTACGACGCGCTGCGCGCCGAGCGGCTGCCCGCCGCGCTCACTCAGGGGCAGCGCGACTTCTTCGGGGCGCACACCTACCGTCGCACCGACCGCGAGGGATCGTTCCACACCCTCTGGGGCGGCGACCGCTCGGAGACCGGTACGGGCTGACCGCCCGCGCCGGGGCCGCGCGGTCCCGGCGCGGCCCCGGCCCACGGCCCGGTCCTGCGCCGCGGGTCAGCGGCCGAACGCGGGACCCGGCTGCGGCTCCGGTTCCGGTACCGGGTCGGGGCCGGGCGGCTGCGGGATGGGGTCGGGCAGTGGCGGCGGTGTGGGACGCGGCCCCGGTGCGGGCGGACCGGGCTGCGGTCCGGGGCCCGGTGGCGGGGTGGGTGCAGGGGGTACGGGATCCGGCCCGCCCGGTCCCGGGGTCGGGGGCACGGGGTCGGGGTACGGGTGCGTCACAGTGGACCTCCCTTGGTGCGGGTGCTTGTCCTGACCAATGTCTCCCGCTGCGCCTGCCCGCGCCTGCCGGGTCGAATCAATCCTACCGGCGGCCCGCAGGCTCAGACGCGGGCCGGATGGCACCGGTGCGGCGCCATGCATACGCTCTGCCGCATCGGCCGAGGACGCCCGGCCTGCGCGATCACAACGGCGCCGGTACCCCGCGCACGACTCGGGCCACCCCGTACGGATACCCGTTCCGGTCACCGGCCCCGAAGAGTCCCCGGGCTCTTTCCGCCAACAGGAGGCGTGCAGCGGCCTGTGGCGCTCCTCCCGGGGAAGGCCGGCGGTGGGCGCCGGAGGGCGGCAACAGGCATGAGCGCGACGCCGGAGGGGGTGGATTCACCATCTCCGCGGGTCCGCCGCGAGCTGTTCCCTGGCCTTCGTGACCAGTTCGGGCGGCGCGACGGGTGCCTCTTCGGCGTGCCGCCCGGCCCAGCGGGCCGCGTACGGGCAGAGCGGCACGACGGGCACACCCTCGCGTGCGGCGGTCGCGTAGAACTCCTCCACCAGCGCCCCCGCGACGCCCCTGCCCTGGTAGGCGGGCTCCACGACGGTGTGCACCGCGACCAGGGCGGCAGGCTCCGCGTCCAGTGCGAAGTACTGGACGCGTCCGATGACCTGGCCGTCGTCGAGAGCCTCGAGCCGCCCGTTGGGCCGGTCGTCACGGATGGTCGTCATAGTGGGGGCTCTTCCTGCCGGAATCCAGTCCTGCCGGAGTGCTGCCGGAGCCGTCCCTACCGGGAGCGGATCCTCTGGGCGTGGAATCAGACTCCCACGCCGCGGCCGTTCCGGCCGGGAGCGGCTCCGCCGCCGCGGGCGATCAGGCCCCCGTGGTCGCGGCCACGGCGTGCGGGCTGCGTTCCTGCTCGCTGCCGGGTACCGGCGCTGAAGCGTCGGTACCGAGAGCGACGATCCGGTTGCCGGCGTCCACATGAACGACGCTCGGCTTGAACGCACGGGCCTCAGCGTCCTCGACCTGGGCATAGCTGATGAGGATCACCAGGTCACCGGGGTGCACCAGGTGGGCCGCGGCCCCATTGATCCCGATGACGCCCGAGCCGCGCTCGCCCTCGATGACATACGTCTCCAGACGTGCGCCGTTGTCGATGTCGACGATGTGGACGAGTTCGCCCGGCAGCAGGTCGGCGGCTTCCATCAGCTCCGCGTCGACGGTGACCGAACCGACGTAATGCAGATCGGCCTGGGTCACGGTGGCCCGGTGGATCTTGGACTTGAATATCGTACGCAACATCGAGACGCTCCTGGACGTAGGCTCCCTGCCTGCTTTTTTGCAGGTCAAGGGCTGTTTCCTGATCGTACAACGAGTCGCATGTTCGGGCAGCGTTCCTCAGGTTTTTCAGGACTCATGCTGACTACTTGCTGACTTTCCTGACGCACCATCAGGTTGGAGTGGGAGGGTTCCGCTCGATCTCCCGGACCCCATCGCGACGACTTCCAAAGTCTACGCAGCACTCTCCCTCGGGTATCCGTGATCGCCATCACCCCGACGAGCTGACAGCACCACGGCCGTCCATGACCACACGGAAGCCCTCCTAAGCATCACGGGGGGCTCGATGCAGCGCGGCAATCTAGCAACAAATCACGGCTCGGCGAAGTCGGCGATTCCCAAGACCATGGCCACGGCCCGACCGGTGACCCTTCGGAGACACGGGGCGAGTGCCAAGGATCTTCGAAACCCGGCCAAAGCAGAACGCGGCCCACCGCAGCGATCAGCTCCGGCAAGCCTCAAGGAGTCCTCCGTGCCCATGGAACCGCAGCCGCACCCCAGCGAGCGCCACACCGAGATCAACCGATCGCGCAGGCGCCCGCCCGTCGAGCCAGTCCTCATCGACACCTCCGAGGTCGCCGCGATGCTCAGCATGTCCACGAGCTGGGTCTACAGGGAGGCATCAAAACTGGGCTTGAGGGGCTACAAGCTCGGCCGAGGCAGGAACGCCAAGGTCCTGTACAAGAGGGCCGAGGTCTTCAAATGGCTGGAGCAGCAGAAAATCCATTGAGGGTCTTGGAGCCCAGCCACTCGTTACCCCGCTCAAACCACGGATCTACGCATTACGATCTCGAGATCAAAGATGCCTGGGGGTTCAAGCCCTGACACTGCATGACGATCTGTACAGGTTAGAGGGTTGATGCAGGCCAACCGGCGACAGATCCTCACACCGGATCCGGGCAATCCGGCCACAGCTTCATCTTGACGTCCACGCTGCCGCCCGTGGCGTCGTACGGAAGCGGGTCTCCGTCACTGTTGGTGAAGACGACCTCGAAGCCGGTGACATCACCGGGAGCGACGCCCGCGGTCAGCGGTAGCTCGCCGGGGGCGGTGATGGTGGGCCCGTCCTGGGTCCCGCCCGCGATGGTGATCACCAGGTGGGCCTGGTCGGCGCCGGCCGGGAACTTCGCGACCGAGGCGCTCTCGAAGTCGTAGTTCTCGAAGGTCTCGGCGGTCGTGTCGGAGACCGACAGCTCATCGACCACCGTGGAGGACGATGAGTTGTTGCGCACCCCGAGGGTGATCGTGGACTCCTCGCCGCTGCCGGCGACCGCGGAGCCGTCCTTCCACGTCTTGGTCGCCACCGGCTTCACGACGCGCGGGATCGTCACCTTGACGTCGGACTCCGCTTCCTCGGGAGTGGCGTCGTCGGCCTTCACTCCGGCGGTATTGGGGAGGACCGCACCGTCCGCCAGCTCGGTGTCCGCGGGGATGCGATCCGTGAGCACATCCGCGTCCCGGCGGTGAGCCCCGCATACGACCCCGGCTGGGAGGCCATCGGCCACCTCGACCGGGCCATCGACGCGGCAGCTGCCTGGCCACGCGACGTACCGCTGCCGGGCTTGCGGGTGGAGGTGCTACGTGCAGCGAGACGTACCTCTGATCTTCTTCGAGGTGCCCGGAGAGGGCGCTCGCTCCGACGAGACCGTCCTCGCTACGGCCATCTCGACAAGCAGCCCGAGGGCGAGGGCTGGACCGAGGCAGGCAGCAGGTCCAACGGCTCCCACGGCTACGGCTTGCTGGACGTGATCCCCGACCCGCTCGTACCACACCTGCAGCGGCACACAGAAGGTGGAGCGGGTGGACGCGCCGGTGCTCTGACGGGCCGGGGTTGGCGTCGCAGCCGGTGGGGCATGGTGCGTGTGCACCATGCCCCACCGAACTCGCCAACCGGAGGACGCGGATGAGACCTGCCGACTTCGACGACCTGATCCTGATGCTGATGGAAGGCGAGGTGGAACCCAACGGCACAGACACGATTGTCCTGTTGCGGGCGAGAGAGCTGGCCAAGGGGGAGACGGAGTCCCACTGGTCGGGCTCCCCGATGATCGCCGAGATCGCGGCGCTCGCCGACCAGGCCTTTTCCGACGACCCGGCCGAGATCGAGCCCGCCCGGGAAGTCCTCTTCGCGCTGCGCCAGTCCGAGTCGTCCGACGCGGCGAACGACCGGGAAGAGGGTATCCGGCAAAGCGAGGCGATCCTGCGGCACGTCGACGCCGCCCGTTTCCCCGTCATCGCGGCCGGAGCGCACCTGAAGCTCGGCGGGGCGCTCCCCAAGCTGTCGCGGAGTGACGACGGAGTCGACAGATCCGTGCTGCGGCGTGCTGTCGGCCATCTGGAGAGCGCGCTGGCGCTACTGCCGGACGAGGAGGCAGACCTGCGGGCGATGGCCCGCTTCAACGCGGCTCTGGCCTTTCGTGATCTGTGGCGGTCGGGCGATGAATGGGACGATGACGACGACCGGGGCAAGGCCCTCGAGCATGGTCTGGCGGCGCTCGCCGCGATGGACCGGGGCGAGTTCTCCGGCGACCGGAGCATAGTGAGCCGGGCTGTGCTGGCGGTCCTGATGGCCGACGGTGTGCCGAGGGACCCTGAGGCGCGCGATCAGACCATCGCCGTCCTGCAGACATGGCTGGCCTCGCGCGAGGGGAAGTCCCTGCCGCGCACCGAGAGACGCGCGCTGAAAGAGGCGCGCGACCACCTGATTACCGGCCGGGACCTCGGCTGAGCGCCCGGGCGACGTCCTGTTGCTCCTGCGAGGAGGGATCGTCCGTGTTCCGGGACTACCTGTACATCGACCGGCCCCGGCTGGTGAGTTACGCCGAGCAGATCGGCGCGACGGCCGCGAAGGTCAAGAACCGCCAGTGGCGGGTCGCCCTCGGCCTCACCGGCCCTGTGGTCGAACACCAGCAGGGGGCGGCGGAACGCGCCGCGAACGACCACGAACTGGCGGAGTCCGTGACCCGCCATCTGCGGAAGAAGGGCGAGCTGCGCACGACACGCCCGGCATCCCTGGACGACGTAGACGAAGGACAGGCCACGTTCGTGCTGGAGACCATGCGGGCGCGAAAGGTGGTCTTCACGTTGGACGGCGGCGGTGCCCCGCGCGGACTGCGCGAGCTCGCGGTATGGGTGTCGAACCCCTTGGAGAACCCGTCGTCGCGCGACGCGGCGGGTGTCCGTGACGAGGAGGCGACGGGCATGTTCGTGTATCTGCTCGAAGGCTACTGGGACGACGAACCCGCCGAGCGCGCCTACTCGATGATGACCGCGCTCAACGTCCTGCTCCACACGCTGCGCGGCGCCTGAAGCGAGTGCCGGGTCCGATATATACGTCGCGGGACGACTACGCGACGCCGGTCAACATCCTGGTGCGCAACGGCGGCGTCAAGGGCGACATGCGCACGGTCACGGCGCTGTACCGGGTGCGGTCGGTCTCGGAGAACAAGATCGTCAACGTCGGCGGGCGCACTCTGCGCTGCCACGACCTCTTCGCCTACCCCCTGTACGTGGCCGCAGGGAACGGATGAGAGCCCGGCGGGCGCCTAGCCGGACTGGGTGCCCTGCCTCCCACGGGAGGTCCTTGACTCTTCCCCGATCCGCAGCTCCCCGAAGTGGAAGACGGACGCCGCCAGGGCGCTCTCACGCAAGAGGCGGCAGCGGCTACTCCTGGTGATCCAAGCCTTGGTCATGCTGACCAGTCGGAAGAACACTCGGTCGGCGCTCCACGACCCACATCCAAGATCAGGTCCTGGAGACAGTCTGCTGACTACCTACCGGGCAGCATTATCCGGCCAACCTTATGAGCAGAGCCACTAGCCGGGGGCAGGAGGCGTGACCTCGTCGTCGGTTGGCACCGCGATGGTGACGTTGTCGATACCGGCGCGCGGCTCGTCTGACGATCTGATCGTTCGGGTGAGTGTGACGACTCGGCCGTGGATCGTGGACGACGACTTGTGGGCATTGATCGAACCGCTGCTGCCACCCTGGCCCGAGCGGTCGCCGGGGCCGAAACCGGTGGACGACCGGATGTGCCTGCAGGGCATCCTGTACGTCCTGCACCAGGACATCGCCTGGCAACTTCTGCCCCTGGAGCTGGGGTTCGGCTCCGGACAGACCTGCTGGCGGCGCCTGGATCGCTGGCAACAGGCCGGGGTCTTCCATCAGTTGCACCAGATACTGCTCGCGAAACTGAACGCTGCCGGCGAACTCGACTGGTCCCGCGCGTGCGTGGATGGCTCCCACATCCGCGCGAAAAAAGGGGGAGCCGCGACCGGTCCGTCGCCGGTCGACCGGCGGAAATTAGGCAGCAAGCACCACCTCATCTGCGACGGACGCGGCACCCCGCTCCACGTCATCACCACCGCGGCGAACGTCAACGACATCACCCGGACCCTCGCCCTGCTCGACGGCCAAGGCCGTCCGGCGCGGACTACGCAAGTGCCGGATCATGCCCGTGATCTCCCGCAAGGGCGCCCCGAACATCAAGGGCCTCGGCAAAGTCCGCTACGTCGTGGAGCAGACCTTCGCCCTGCTCCACCAGTTCAAGCGCCTTGCCGTGCGCAGGGAACGACGCCCCGAACTCCACGACGCCTTCGTCTCGTTGGCCTGCAACCTGATCTGCTGGCGCCGCCTCAAGAAGGCCCACTCATGATCCTTTTACGACTCTTAGGCGGCGGAAAGTCCCTAGGAAGTCCCCGGGACAGACTTGAAAGTCCGTGAGAAGTCCCTGGGGGTCCCGGTGCACCGGGACCCCCAGGGACTTCGTCGAAGCTTCCGCGGGCCCAGCAGGCGGGGCCGCGGGACCGCTTTCCTCAAACCGCGGACTCACGCATTACCAGGGCCTGCAAGATCGCAAAACGCACTACTCCACGGCCACGCTCGATCCGGTTTCTGCTGGTCAGGGATTTGGCGACCTCAATCGCCGTGAAGTCAGGTCCCCAGGGTGGTACGGCCGCGGGCCCGATGCGCGAAGCGTCGGGCCCGCGGTCGTACAACGTCCGGCTCAGCGCTCCAGCCGACCGGTGCAGATACCCGACTTCAGGGTGAAGTCGGCGTGGACCGTGGCACCTGCGACCACCTTCACCGTGCGGGTCTGGGGCTGCCAGTCGTCCGCGGCCAGCAGCAGCGACAGCGGGTTGTTGCGCCGGTCCAGCCACAGGGCATAGTGGCCGTCTCTGTCGGTCCGCAGGGTGTAGTTCGCGGCCCAGGCGTCGACTTGCACGGTGGCGCCGGTCAGGGCCGCAGGTTTCCCGTCGCAGTCGGCCCCGTACACCGTGCCGGTAATCTTCCCCCAGGAGTTCGGCGGGGTGACGTTCATGGTCACGCCCACGGGCGCGTAGCCGTAGGGGGTGTCGGTGCCGATCTCCACCGAGCCGGTATAGGCGCCCGGCTGGGCGATTGAGGCCGCGGAGGCGTCCAGGGTGACCGAGACCGTGGTCGACTCGCCCGGCTGCAGGGTCACCTTGCGCTCGGTCAGCGACAGCCAGGAGACATCGGTACCGTCACAGCTGTCGAAGCCGAGGAGCCGCTCACTGTAGACGGAGGGCTCGAAGCCGCCCATTGTCCCGCCCAGGGCATACATGCCACAGGCGCCGGCCCCGCGGTAGCGCGGGAGGTAGGTGTTCGGCATCGACGTCCACTCCCCGGCCACCGGGTCGTAGGCGTAGCCCCCGTTGCTGACGTACGCCCCGTTCAGACCCGTGCCGCCGGAGACCAGCAGCATGCCGTTGGCCGTGGTGTACGCCGAGGCCCACAGGTCCTCGGGCATGTCCGCGAGTGCAGTCCAAGTGTTGCGGACCGGGTCGTAGGCATAGGCCTTCTTGGTGCTCTGCTCGTCCGTGGTACCGCCCGCGCAGTACAGCTTGCCGGAGATCGCGCCGCAGGACGCCCAAGCAGTGGGCTGCGGGTAGCTCGCGGCCTTGCTCCAGCGGTCCAGGTCGGGGTTGTACACCCACACGTCGGTGGTGCCGCAGCTGTCCTCGCAACCGCCGATCAGGTACATCTTGCCGTCGAGTGCGGCAGCTGAGGAGGCCACCAGGGCTTTGGGCATCGGGGCGCCAGCCGACCATGCGTCGGTCTTCGGGTCGTAGATGTCCAGGTCGGTCGAGCGGGTACCGCCGCTGAGCCAGCCGCCGGCCACGTACAGCTTGTCGCCGAGGAAGGCGCCCGCGGGCTTCTCACGTGCCCTGGGCATGACCTTGAGGCTCCTCCAGCCGCCATTCGCCGCGTCGAAGACGTCGAGTCGGCCGGTCAGGCTGAGTTCGCTCATGCCGTTCGCCATCAGACCCCCGACAGAGTAGAGCTTGCCGTCGTGGGTGGACGCTGCCTGATCCATGATCCCGGACGGGTTCATCGGCATGAACGACCACGAACCGTCGACGGCGGCCGGAGCCATCGGGGCCGGGCCATGGACCTTCGTGCCGACCAGGGCGTGCGGAGTGGTGTCGGTGGTGCGGTGCTGCAACTCGGCGCCCTGGCGGGCGAGCAGGCCGAACTTGCTTCCGTCCTCGTTGAGATTGACCGTGGTGGCCGCGCCTCCGGTGTTGGTCAGGGTCAGGGCGCCGGTCTTCGAACTTCCCATGGAGACGGACGGGCTGAGGCCCACCGCCTTCACCGAGAGTCGTCCCGCGGGCAGTGCCAGGTTGGCCTTTCGCACCGCGTTCGAGCCGACGGTCGCCGTCTTCGAAGCGGCGGAGTAACGGGTCGCGACCGCGCCGAAGGTGTGCGTGCCCTTGGTGGAGAACAGCCAGTACAGGCCGTCGCCGAGCGCGTCGTCCGTCGGGGTGGCGACGCTCAGGGCGTTCACGGCGGGCTGGTCGGCATCAGACACCTTGATGTCGACCAGTCCTGCCTTGGTGTTGGCGTCGGTGACCTGGCCGACGACCAGGCCGCCGGGTTGCGGTCCGCACAGCCGCTGCCCCATGTTGACGTCGTCCAGATGCCATCTGTTGCTGGAGGTGCCGGTGTAGTGGAAGCGCACCCGCACGTCCGCCTGGTGCGCGGCCTGCGGCAACTGCACGGTTTGCCGACCACCGGCGACGCCGGAGTTGTGCCGCTCCCACACCTGCTGCCAACTCTGCCCGCCGTCGACGGAGACATCGACCACAGCCTTCGCTCCGGGGGTGAATACGGCCTGCAGAAGGGTGTTGAAGCTGAGCTGCGGGCTGTCGGCCTTGGTCAGGTCGGCAGCCGGGGAGACGAGCGTGGTGTCCTGGCTGTCGGTGCGCCACCGGATGCTGTCCACGGAGGCGAAGCCGCCCTTGCCCGTGGTGTGATTACCGCCGCCGGTGGGGTCGTTGAACGCCCACACCTGGCCCTTGCCGGCGGCGTCCTGCACGCTCCACCTGGCCGGAGCGGTGCCACCGTCGAACGGCTCGGAGATGCCGTCGAAGCGCTCGGCGTAGCCGAGAACCTTGCAGGC